>JAGAKZ010000077.1 GCA_017848115.1 Oscillospiraceae bacterium | reverse complement strand
TTCAATTCTGCTCAGAATCTGAACACGATTGCTCATATTTCTTTGCTTGCAGTTGCTATTGCTACTGTCAATTCAAAGTTAAATTATTCTTACCGTTCACTTAAATCTTTAAAACGACTTGCTTAATCAGTTTCTGTTTTGCTATACATTTTGTTAAACATCAGTGTGATTTGCTATGATGTTAGCTTTGCTATGCCTTAATATCTATCAATTTCTGTTTGAACGCATTCAGGTTTTTCATTTTTCATAAATGCACTGATTTTTTACGGCGTTTTGCTCATCTCTAAAAATTTCAATATATATTTTATTATTTTAAATATTATTTGCTACTATACATTCCATAACTTCGCGGAAACCTGTAGTAAATTTTTTGAGCTGTTCTTTAGTAAGCGAAGCAGGTTCTATAACATTTATCCAGTAATCCGGAACAAATTTTTTTAGTATATCACTTTTAAAATCAATCATTTCATAAAGTGACACCGGTGCTTCCCATTTATCGGGACTAAAATTTATCACAAGTGTAATAACCGGAATAAGCTTGTCTTCTTTTTTAAAGTGTGATAAAAATTCCGCACCCGAAAGCTTTACTTTCTCTTTTCTGTAACTCTTACCGGCCTTTTCAACCTGTCCGGTATAGGTAAGAGCGTCATAGAGCATATTCCTCACAGGCATTGCATAGTTTATGCTTGTTTGATTTTCAATTCCAACTATGGCGAAAACCATATCAGAATACATTTTACAAGTGACATTTTTTACAACATCTCGTTCTTTCTGTACAGGTGTTCCTGAATTATCTGTACCATACGGAACAGCAACAGAAGTAGAATCCATTTCAACAAGTGAATCGGGTGTAACAACCTTCTCACCATCAAAAATCAAAAAATTTACTACATCTGCAAAAACCTCATTGTCACTTATAAATTCTTTTGTAACAGTATCTGTCGTACTCATCAACTTCTCCTCTCTTAGTATAGCACAAAAATAAGTGCAACACAATATTTATATATTATTTCCAAGGAATATTATAACATATATTCTTCCATATGTAAATACATTTTTTGATAAATTTTGAAAAATTTCTAAAAATATTTTTAAAATCCCCATTTTATAATTTACAAACAAAATTTATCCGGCTTGACATATACATACAAATCTCTTTCCTTTTCACTGACACAATACCTGCAAATCTCCGTCATTTTCACAAAATCAGAGTTAAAAAAACTGTTGCTTTATACCTTATGTTATGTTATAATTAATAATTAGTATGAAGGTGGAATATGCCACACAATACTGTTGGATTATATTGAAAACAGAAATATTTTTTGACATTATTTCTACTAAAATATATACTATATAATAATTAAACGAGGTGAAAAATAAAATGAATACATTCCCTTTGGAATTTTCAAAACATATCATGTTCTGTATTATCGGAGGTGTATTTTTCCTTTTCCAGTACTACAGACAAGGTTTTAAGTATCAGCTCATTTCTGCCGCATCTATCGCAGGCACTCTTCTTCTTTACATAAATGACAGTGAAACATGGCGTTACATTGTGGGTATTATAGAACTTCTCCTCATAATACTTGTGTTTATCACTATGTCAAAAGAAAAGAAAAAAATAGCCGAATACAACGAAAATACAGAAAACCAGGCTCAGCTTGCAGAAGGTGATGATAACGTTAATGAACAGTAAAAACATTAAAATATCTGTACTTGACTGGAGTACTGTTTCAACAGGTGACATCTCACAAGATGAAATATTTTCACCGGGAGAAATAAACTTTTATCCTCTTACTTCTCCTGAAAAAACAGCTGAAAGAATCGGTGACAGTGATATAGTGTTGTGTAACAAAGTACTTATTACTGAAGATATTATGGAAAAATGCAAAAATCTCAGATATATCGGACTCTTTGCTACAGGTTATAATAACATTGATATACCTGCTGCCCAAAAACATAACATTACAGTGTGCAATGCAGGAGGATATTCCACTGACGCAGTTGCACAGCACACATTTGCACTCATACTTGATCACTACAGTAAAGTATCACTGTATAAAAGTGATGTATCTGACGGCAAATGGATAACATCTCCTACATTTTCAATGTTTCCTCACAGCATATACGAACTTGCAGGAAAAACTATTGCAATTATAGGTTATGGCTGTATAGGCAAGGCTGTTGCAAAAATAGCAGACGCTTTTAATATGAATGTTATCGTTTCAACAAGGACAACTCCAAAAGACTGCCCTTACAAAGTAGTTTCAACCGATGAAGCTTTCGCTCTTGCTGATATAGTTACTCTGCATTGTCCGCTTACTGCACAGACAGAAAAACTTGTAAATAAGGACAGACTGTCAATGATGAAATCTTCATCACTTCTGATAAATACTTCAAGAGGTCCTGTAGTTGATGAATACGCTCTGGCGGAGGCACTTAAAAATAATGTGATAGCAGGAGCAGCCCTCGATGTACTTGAAAGAGAACCTATGCCTGATAGTTCACCTCTTCTCGGACTTGATAACTGCACTATCACACCACACGTTGCCTGGGCACCTCTTGAAACAAGAAAACGACTGATAAGTATAGTAAACTCAAATATAAAGGCATATATTTCAGGCTCGCCGACTAACGTAATAGTTTAAGGCAGCATAACTTGAAAGGAATGATCATCAGATGATACGCATTTCAGAAAAACAGCGTATTGTAATAAAACTCGGCACATCAACTATTGCTCACGGCACAGGAAAACTGAATATCCGAAGAATGACAACACTCGTAAGAGTACTCGCAGATCTTCAGAATTCAGGAAAAGAAATCATAATAGTTTCTTCAGGTGCTGTAGGCCTTGGTGTTGGAAAACTCGGTCTTAAAAAGAAACCGACAGATACACCTTCAAAGCAAGCCGCAGCCGCAGTAGGTCAGTGCGAACTTATGTATATGTATGATAATCTGTTTGATGATTACGGAATAACTGTTGCACAGATACTTCTTACAAAAACCATTATTGAAAAAAATAATGTTGTAAATACATTCGAAAAATTAATCTCTATGGGCGTTATCCCTATAGTAAATGAAAATGATACTGTAGCTATTGACGAACTTGAACTTGAAATAGGTGAAAATGATTCACTTTCAGCAATAGTTGCTACTCTTTCAAAATCAGACCTATTGATAATTTTATCTGATATAGACGGGCTTTTTGATTCTGATCCGCATACAAATGAAAATGCCAGACTGATACCTGTAGTTAATGAAATAGACGGCTACATAGAAAAAATTGCAGGCGGTGCAGGTTCTGCCCTTGGTACAGGCGGAATGTCCACAAAAATAAACGCTGCAAAAATCGCAACATCTGCCGGTATAGATATGGTGATCATGAACGGAAACAGTCCGGAAAAGCTGTACGATCTTTTTGAAGATAAGCAGGTAGGTACACTCTTTACAAGCCAGCAACAATAAAACTCAGAAAGGAATGAAGAAAATGACGTACATAGAACAGCTCGGAGCAAATGCCAAGGCTGCTGAAAAGTACATAGCAAATGCAGGCACAAAAAAGAAAAATGAAGCTTTAAAAGCAATTGCAGATGCACTTGTAAAAAACACTGATCTGATAATTGAGCAGAACAAACTCGACCTTCAGAACGCAAAAGAAAACAATATATCTGAAGTAATGCAGGACAGACTTATGCTCAACGCTGACAGAATTGAAGGCATTGCACAATGTGTTCTCAAACTCATCGACCTCGAAGATGTAGTAGGTTCTGTAGAATATGGTGCTGTACGCCCTAACGGTCTTAAAATTTCAAAAGTAAGAGTTCCGCTCGGAACTATAGGGATCATATTTGAATCCAGACCAAACGTAACTGTTGATGCCGCAACACTCTGTATGAAAGCAGGTAATGCAGTAATCCTGAAAGGCGGAAAAGAAGCAATAAACTCAAACAAATGCCTTACAGAAATTATGCGTAATGCAGTAGTTTCAACAGGTCTTCCTGCTGATATAATCCAGCTTGTAACAGATACTTCAAGAGAATGCACAACTGAACTTATGAAACTCAACAAGTATCTTGACGTTCTCATTCCAAGAGGCGGTGCAGGTCTTATCAATGCTGTCGTAGCAAACGCTACAGTTCCGGTTATAGAAACAGGTACAGGTAACTGTCATATCTTTATAGACGCTTCCGCTGATATCGAAACTGCAGTCAATATCACTGACAACGGAAAAACTCAGCGTCCGTCCGTATGTAATGCACTTGAAAGCATGCTTGTACACAAAGACATCGCAGAAAAGTTCCTGCCACTTGTAAAAGAAAGACTTGATAATCACAAAGTCCAGTTTTTCGGTTGCCCACGCACAAAAGAAATTCTCGGCGACTGTGTAACACTTGCAACAGAAGAAGACTACGCAACAGAATTTCTTGACTACAAAATTTCTGTAAAAGTAGTTGAAAATATAGACGAAGCAATCGAACACATTTCAAAATACACCACTCATCATTCCGAGTGCATAATAACCGAAAACCTCTCTAACGCAGTAAGATTTCAGAATGAAATTGATGCCGCTGCTGTATACGTAAACGCATCAACAAGATTTACTGACGGAAGCGAATTTGGTTTCGGCGCAGAAATAGGCATATCAACCCAGAAACTCCACGCAAGAGGCCCTATGGGACTAAAAGAACTAACATCTGCCAAATACATCATAATGGGCACCGGTCAAACCCGATAAACAGCGAAGGTGCAGGGCGACCACAAAGCCCTGCTCTAACCTGACCACATTCTAATTAAACCTAAATAAATTATAAACAGCGAAGGTGCAGGGCGACCGCAAAGCCCTGCCCTAACCTGACCACATCTAATTAAACCTAAATAAATTATAAACAGCGAAGGTGCAGGGCGACCGCAAAGCCCTGCCCTAACCTGACC
>JAGAKZ010000076.1 GCA_017848115.1 Oscillospiraceae bacterium | reverse complement strand
CCGGATACAAGTAACAAAATGCAACTCTGGATGCAACTGATAAACGCAGAAACGGAAGGTGACCTTGAAATGCTTGAACAGACAAACGTAAAAGAAATACAGGAAGCAGTACTCATCTTGCGTGAAATGAGTGCAGACGAAAAGATGAAAGAACTTGCCAGACGAAGAGAACTTGCGCTTTATGACAGGATAACAGACCTGGAAGTTTCGAGGGCTGAGGGACGAGCGGAAGGACTGGAAGAAGGAATGCAAAAGGGACTGCAAAAAGGTAAAGCGGAAGGCATAGAAGAAACGAAAAAAATCTTTAAACTTTTTATGCAGGGCTATAACGCAGAACGTATATCTCAGGAACTTAGAATTCCAAAGGAACAGGTGCAATCAATAATCAATTGATATAAGGGTTTTATAAAATTTACGATAAGTCCTCATCCTCTTTGGGAGAGGATGAGTTGTATAAAACTATAATTTATTTAAACGTTATACCAAAAGAATTGTTAGAGCGATGATCAATAATTTGTAGGAGTAACAATATGGGTATTAATAAAAAAGGAAAACGCAAGATTTGTGTTTCTTAATGGATAATAAATAAAAATAAGAATTTCATAGAGGTAAATGAAAATGAAACTTGATGGTTTTGGTTTGTTTGTGGAGGATATGCCCACAATGGTGCGCTTTTATAGAGATGTTCTTGGTTTTGAAATTACCGGAGATGAGAATGCGATGAATGTATATCTAATCAAAGATGGAACGCTTTTTATGCTGTACGAACGAAAGAATTTTGAAAAAATGACGAGTAGAAAGTATGAATATATAAAGGGCTTGAATGGACATTTTGAAATTGCTCTCTATGTTGATACATTTGATGAGGTTGACAAGGCTTATAATGACGCAATTTCAAAGGGTGCCATTTCAGTATTGCCTCCCGAAAACGAGCCTTGGGGACAGAGAACCTGCTATATAGCCGATCCGGAAGGAAATTTGATTGAGATAGGTTCTTTTAATCGCACGTTTGAAAGTAAGATAAATTTTAATGGGGTTCAATAGAAAATTCCAATTTGCAAAATAGGATAAAATATTTTGTTGATAGGTAATAAGATGTTATAGAGGTTAATGATATGTATATCGAACATATTGCAATGTATGTAAATGATTTGGAAAAGACGAGAGAATTTTTTATTAAATATTTTGATACAGTATCAAACGAAGGTTATCATAATAAAAAAACGGAATTCAGAATAGAATAAAAAATCAAAAAACATGAAATATCGGAACGATAAATAAGAATTTGAAGGAGGTTTTATAGCAATGAATAAAGTGCTGAAGGTTGTAGGCAGAATATTGCTGATCATGCTTGTAGTTTTGCTTTTGTTTGTGCTTGGGACTTTTATCTTTCATCGTGTAAAGACTAATCAGGCACTGGAGCTTCTGAAAGAAAAAGGCTATTACAATCCTGTATCTGTCGGTGAATATTCTCTCAACGTTGCAAAATTCGGAAATGAGAACGGTGCGCATACTATCGTTGGTCTTGCAGGTCTTGAATCGGGTGATTATGCTGTTGCTGCAAGGCAGATGACGGCCTGCCTCGAAGAAAACAATCAAGTGGTTTTTGTTGACCGTGCAGGCTATGGCTTCAGTGGTGATACAGATCACAACATGACACTTGAACATATTGTTGAGGACTACAGAAATGCACTGAAAAATGCAGGTGTCGAAGCTCCCTACATACTTATGCCGCATTCAATCGGCGGTGCATATGCAAATTATTGGGTGAGTGAATATCCTGAAGAGATCGAAGCTGTTATCTTCGTAGACGGCTCACAGCTGAGCGCTGATGCCTTTGCGGAGAACGAAGCCTATGAAATCGGTTTAGGTGACAAATGCCTGGCATTGCTTGCGAAACTCGGATTCAGCAGATATGTGCTGAGGGATTATTTCTATCATTATCCCGATAATTATACAGAGGAAGAACAGTATTTGGGTGATGAGCTTATGTTGATGACTATGGATTCTCTTGCTCCTGTTTCTGAAGGCTACAATCTTGCAGAGAATGCACAGGCAGCATTCAACGGCATTATTACCAATGATGTACCAAAGCTGTATATCTGTGCAAGCTGGGGGATTCAGACGAAGGAAGAACTGATTGAATATAGCAAATGGATCAACCGACAGATCGAGATCAACGAACTTGATATAGAGTTGAGAAATACGGAATATGATGATGTAAGGCTTATGGAAATCCTTAACACTTATGAAAACTCAAGACAAGAGACCATCTATCCGTATGCCGAAAAAATGGGCAATTGCAAGGTCGTTTGTCTTGGAGGTGACCATATGATTTATGAGCAGATGCCCGAAAAATGTGGTGATATCATCAACGGTTTTCTGGATGAACTGGGCGGGTAAATTCCAATTTGCAGAGAACAGACAGATTATATTTTGTAAAGATGATAATTATATGAGTTATAGCAATATCAATTGAATTTTGAATTTTCATATGATATAATAAATTAAGGAAAACAACGTCATAAAATGGGGTGTTACAAATGCCGTCAGATACAAAAATAGTAAAACTAAAACTTGATGTAATCTTCAAGAAAATGTTTGCAAACAAGAAAAATGAAAACACTTTAAGAAAGTTCCTTGAAAGTGTACTTGAACTGCCGGAAAATTCAATCACCGGAATAACAATGGATAACGTTGAGCTTTTACCCGAAGATATTGACGATAAATTCAGCCGTCTTGATATTTTAATGAACGTTGGCGAAAAGCAGGTAAATATAGAAATGCAGATATGTAATGAAAAATCATTTGCTAACCGTACATTGTTCTACTGGTCAAAGCTGTATTCGGGAAATCTGAAAAGCGGTGAAAGCTATGATAAGTTACCACAGACAATCTGCATAAACATAATAAATTTCAATATGTTTGAGGATACAACAGATTTCCATTCACATTTTCAGGTAATGGAGAAGAAAAGACATACACTTCTGACAGATAAGCTTGCGATACATTTTTTTGAACTTGGAAAAATAAACAAAAAACCGGATACAAGTAACAAAATGCAACTCTGGATGCAACTGATAAACGCAGAAACGGAAGGTGACCTTGAAATGCTTGAACAGACAAACGTAAAAGAAATACAAGAAGCAGTACTCATCTTGCGTGAAATGAGTGCAGACGAAAAGATGAAAGAACTTGCCAGACGAAGAGAACTTGCGCTTTATGACAGGATAACAGACCTGGAAGTTTCGAGGGCAGAGGGACGAGCGGAAGGACTGGAAGAAGGAATGCAAAAGGGACTACAAAAGGGAATGCAAAAAGGAATGCAAAAGGGAATGCAAAAGGGAATGCAAAAAGGTAAAGTGGAAGGCATAGAAGAAACGAAAAAAATCTTTAAACTTTTTATGCAGGGCTATAACGCAGAACGTATATCTCAGGAACTTAGAATTCCAAAGGAACAGGTGCAATCAATAATTGACTGAATGTTATTGTGGAGGTTTGAGAAATGCCGTCAGATACAAAAATAGTAAAACTAAAACTTGATGTAATCTTCAAGAAAATGTTTGCAAACAAGAAAAACGAAAACACTTTAAGAAAATTCCTTGAAAGTGTGCTCGAACTGCCCGAAAATTCAATCACCGGAATAACAATGGATAATGTTGAGCTTTTACCGGAAGATATCGACGATAAATTCAGCCGACTTGACATTTTAATGAACGTTGGCGAAAAGCAGATAAATATAGAAATGCAGATATGTAATGAAAAATCATTCGCCAACCGTACATTGTTCTACTGGTCAAAGCTGTATTCAGGAAATCTGAAAAGCGGTGAAAGCTATGATAAGTTACCACAGACAATCTGTATAAACATAATAAATTTCAATATGTTT
>JAGAKZ010000008.1 GCA_017848115.1 Oscillospiraceae bacterium | reverse complement strand
CAAGTAATGTTCCATTTGGGATATGAATTTGATGAAAATGATGTACATGATGTGAAGCTATTGTGTGAGACATTTCATATCGAAATTCCAAATGAGTATAGATAACTGTAAATTCAAATTTGTAGAGGTTATATTGTGATAAGAGCAGTCAAGGAAAATGATTTATCTGCTGTTATGCAGATATGGCTTGATATAAACATTAAAGCACATAGTTTCATATCAAAGCACTATTGGATGGATAATTATGATATGGTAAAAAAGATTCTTCCACAAGCAGAAATATATGTGTATGAAAACAATGGCACAAAAGAAATAGAAGGCTTTATTGGATTGACAGATAATTATATTGCGGGATTATTCGTAAAAGAAGATATGCAGTCGAAAGGCATTGGGAAACAACTATTGAATTATGCAAAAGGCATTAAATCCAATATGTATTTGAGCGTTTATAATAAGAATATCCGTGCAATTCAATTTTATCAGAGAGAACAATTTGTAGTTCAATCAGAAAACACGGATGATAATACCAACGAAAAAGAGTTGGTTATGGCTTGGAGCCGATAGACAAATTCCAATATGTCGAAGAGATGAAAATTTGAAGTTGACGGAGGAAATTTGATTATGCAAACAATAATTATTGTTTTAGATTCAAAAAAGATGAACAATCCCGATTTGGATATTCGTTATGTTTTACCAGACCGAATTGAAGAGTATTCTAATGGGTTAATTAGAGATAATGGATATGATTATATTTCAAATAATGAATTGGGGATATGGCTGGAAACAGATGATGCAAAAAATAATGTAGGAAAAGTGATTCAGTTAATAACAACAGAAATTATATTAGAGAATGACTTGTCGAAGATATCCGATATATTTATATCAGAAGATGAATCCGCAGAACTTGAATGTTGCAGTAAGGTATATCCTATATAGGCTAAATCGCAGACTTTGAGAAGAGTTAGAGGTGATTTGGAAAGTTAGTCCGTTGTATTTTGATATTGGAATAATATTTTTCTTGTTTTTGTTGATATCAGGACTTATCGTTTCTGTAACTCTGCTAATTGTAAGAAAAATCAGAAAGTATAAATGCAAATCTGTAATCATTTCAATCAGTGTTAATTTTGTTCTGATTGCGATAACTGTTATATATACAATATAAAATAGTAAAGATTATATGTTAGGAGAACTTATTATGGCTGAATTTATTATTGATGAATGTATAAAAGAAACTTTTGAATTTTATAAGAATTTTTGTTCTTATGTTTCAGAAGATTGCGACTCTGAATTTGATGAACCTGCAACATTAGAAAAAATCGAACAATGGGAAAAGGAGAATAACACCGAATTACCACACCAGTATAAAAGTTGGCTTTTATTGACATCTGGTTGCAATTTATTTAACAACACTATTAGTATGTGTTTCCCGGAGTTAGGATGTATGGAGGAAAAAGATGATATTATTATCGTGGGATGCAATATGGGTACTGAATCACAATATTATATCAAACGTGATACGGGTACAGCCTGTTTCTTTTTTGATAGCTTAATGGAAGAAACTGAATTTGACAGCGTTGAAGAATTATTGTACGAGATTATATATGACGGTGAATGTGAGTATTCAGACTATCTTGATGAAGGGTGGGAAGATGATTTTAATAATAAGTATGGATATTGAAATAAAATTGATTGATGAATAAGAATTTATGGTGGTAAATTAGTATGAAATGCTTTGGATATTATATAGTAAAGCCTTTAATAAAACCTGAATGGTGACTCTAAAAACAAGTCATATCCTCTCAGTAAGCGAAGATGGGATGAGTGAAAAATTCCCTGACTTAACGAAATGTTTTTGGATAAATTATCCTCGAAGTGACAGGATACAATATCAGAATTATTTGCAATTAAATGACAATGAATTTTCAGAATTTTGTGATTTAGTTTCTGATTTATTTGAAAACAAGCGAATGACAACCGATGTTCGATTCTGCTGTTTTGAAGATGTGAAAAGAGTTTTTCACTATCTTAAAAATGTAAGCCAATATAGAATTGTAGGTTTATTTACTGATTCTCTGATTTTTGATGAATTTGAAAGAGAAGGGACTTTTGAGACAGTACCGTCAGCTCAGGATTGTACTATACTGAGGAGTATTATTGGTTGTGACATACTTGGATGTGAACATATGGGAAAGGGCTATTTCTCATTTGGTAGTTATATTGCAGATTCATTAAATGAGGTAATCGAAAATCAATTTGGTGATAAATACGTAATAGATTGTAGAACTGGATTAGTTCAAAATACATATGAAGAAACAAAATTGTTTTGTGATTTGATTCAAGGGCAAGGCGAATTTGTGATATGGACTCCTTTTGAGATATATGAATATAGTTTATAAATTCCAACTGTTCAATAAATTAAGAATTTGATGGAGGTAAACTAATGTGAATATTGAATATAAAGATACTCATAATTTTGATTGTGAAGAATTGGAAAGACTGTTTCTTTCTGTGGACTGGTCTTCGGGGCATTTCCCTGATAAACTTGTGGTCGCAATGAAAAACTTTAATACAGTTTATTCTGCTTGGGATGAGAATAAACTCGTTGGAATGATATGTGTTATGGATGACGGAATAATGAATGCCTATGTTCATTATCTTCTTGTTGACCCTAATTATCACGGAAAAACAATTGGAAGAACTCTTGTTAATATGGTAAAAGAAAAGTATAAGGAATATATGCGAATTGTGGTTGTCGCTTATAATGATGAACTGCACTTTTACGAAGCGTGTGGCTTTGAGAAAGGTAACAATACCTCTCCGATGTTTATAACATCGTTGTGGACATAAATTAAACAAATCCTAATTTATCAATCAAACAGGAGTGAATATAGTTAATGATGTAGCATTACCGATTCTGTTTGTATTACTTTTTGTATTACTTTGGGCGAAAAATGTATATTGTTTAAAATTAGCATTACAGTTTCACCGCGATGTTAAAGCAAATATGTATATCCAGTGTTGGGCAGAAATTACATTAGCATTCGGCACGACAACCGGAAGATATTTCAGCAGGAACAGCAGGAAATACGCCAGAGCAACCTATACAGTTGACAGGAATCAGATATGTGCTAACATGATTTGTGCATATGATTCCAAAATAGATAAAGGTGATAAAGTTACTATTATAATTCCTGAAAGCAATCCAAAAATATTTGCCTTTTCAAAACAACATTTAAAAAATGCGGTTCTAACTTACAGTGTATTAACAGTAGTGTTTGCATTCTTATCAATCGGTATGACGGTTATATATTTACTCGCATTTTTTTGAGTGATGATTTATTCTATGAAGATCAATAATCATATCTTATGTACAAAAAACGACACAGATACCTGCTAAATTTCAATTTGGAGGTGATTTGAAAAATGAGTCCGTTGTATTTTGATATTGGAATAATATTTTTCTTGTTTTTGTTGATATCAGGACTTATCTTTTCTGTAATTCTGCTAATTGTAAGAAAAATCAGAAAGTATAAACGCAAATCTGTAATCATTTCAATCAGTGTTAATTTTGTTCTGATTGCGATAACTGTTTTATATTGTTTATAATGTGTATGATGGCTGTCAACCGGGAGGGTGACGGATTACAGCTGTTTATTAAATTTATATGGAATGAAAAATTTGAAGTTTAATTCCATATGGATTTATCATGAATGAAGAAAGAAGTGAAAGAAATGAATAAGTATATTTGTTTAATTAACGAAATGTATAATAACAATATTAGATTGCATTCCCCTTTACAAAGTATTGCTTGTGGTATGCCAACAGCGTTATTGGAAATCTTATGTGTGAGTGATGGAATAGAAGAAGTTATCAGTGTTGGAGATAGAAAAGAATCAATAGGCTGGATTTTGTATTCTTATGAAATGGTAAAAAATAACACAGAATATTACAAGACGAAATATGGGATAAATGGTTACATTTTTTCGGATGATGGTGCAGGAAATGTATTTGTTATGAAAGAAGATGAATCTATTTATTTGTTTAATGCTATTGAGGGTGAAGAGAATTATTTTGCAAAATCATTAGTTGAGTTTTGGGACATAAATATCGATGTAGTGCCAAACTCATTATCTAATGAGGAGCGAGCGGATAATTTAGTCAAGAAATATGGATTTGACTTTACCAGGATTTCAAAGAGTGAAATTAAAGATTTAATAGAAAAAGAAATTGAAAACTATCAAGATGGAAGCTCTGAATATATAAGAGTTCTTTGTGGATATTTATTTTGTATTGGAGATTATGAAGATGCTGAATTGATTGAACGAGCGAAATATAATATTAATTTTGATGTTGGCTGTATGATTGATAGAGAGTGGATAGAAGCTTTAAAAGGCAATATGTCTGATGAAGATAAGCAAGCTCAAATACAAGCATTTATTGAGTACTATGAAATTATATAGACCGCAAATTTTCAAAGGAGTAATTAACAATGAGTATAAGAGGATTAAGTTGTATTTTTCCGGTTCCGGATATAGAGAAAACAGCAGAATTTTATGTGTCAGCTCTGGGTTTCAGAGCAGTTCCTTATCTGAATTGTCAGGAACCGCATATTTGTCTTTACATAGATGATGTAGAAATTATATTGCTTAAAGCAAATAATGAAAAAGTTTTACCTAACAGAACTTTATACGGATATGGTTATGACGCATATTTGTATACAGAAAATCAGGAGCTTCTTGAGAAGCAATTTATTGAAAAGGGAGTTAAAGTTGTCAAACCTTTGAATATAACGGATTATCAGAACAAAGAGTTTGTTATTGAAGATATAGACGGTCGATGGCTGGCTTTTGGATTGAAGATTAAAAATTAATGATACACAACAACAAATACAAAATTTTCTAATCTTAAATATGGAGTGAAAAACCGAAATGAAAAAGATAGGCTTGGTTGGGGGAACAGGTCCCGAATCTACTATTATGTATTATAAAGAGCTGAATTCTAAAATTGACGAAGCTACTTGTTGTAAGAGTATGCCTGAACTGGTGATAGAGAGCGTAAATTTTCGTAAAGCGTGGGAACTGGTTTCATCAGAACAGTATAAAGAACTGGCTGATTATATTTCTGAAAAAGTTAATTGTTTAGCCAAAAGCGGAGCCGAAATTATAACACTGACTGCTGTTACTATGCATATTGTATTCGATGAAATTGAAAATAACACAAATATTTCACTGGTAAGTATTCCGAAAACTGTATGTAGCGAGGTTGTTGAAAAGGGTTATAAAAAAGTCGGATTGTTAGGAACTATTTTTACAATGGAACATGACTTTATGAAAAAGGACTTGCTTGGGGCAGGAGTAGAGGTGATTGTTCCGGATAAGAGCGATAGAGAACTTATTGCAAAAAGAATCTATGAAGAATTGGAATTAGGTGTTGTGAAAGAATCGACATTGTATGAGTTCAATAAAATAATAAAGAAAATGAAGGATATGTATGGAATAGAAGCAATTATTTTAGGATGTACAGAGCTACCACTGTTGTTAAATGATGCAAACTGTTTACTTCCGTGTTTGGATAGTGTGGCAATACACGTTAAAAAGCTTGTCGAATTGGCACAGCTTAATTAACTATTATCACAAACTAAAGGTGAAGGTGTCATAATGAATATAAAATTACAAGAAAATTTTCGTACTCGTCTTCCTATTATAATATATCAAAGGAATGGTATATTTTATTACCAGCTTCAGATCAATATAGTTAGTGAGGATGGGATATACGAAGATACATATCATGAATTTTACAAATTTACTTCCGGAAGTTCAGCAGAAGAAATAGGAACAAACACAAAGGAAGTTATGAAAAGATTTCAGTTACTTGGTGATTTGTCTGTAGAAGAATCTCAGAGCCTGACAGGTCAGATACTTTCAGATTACAGGCAAAATAAAGGAAAGGGTTATCTCGAATTTATGAATGCCAAGAGTCCTAAAGAAATTAAAGAAAAATACAATCAATGCATAATCGCTTATGATGTCAAAAATGAAGAATATATGTTCAGACTTTCATGGACGTATAAAGAAGGTTCAAAAATTTTATATGATTGTTCTGAATCAACCGGAGAAGAAGATGTATTAATTTTTGAAAAACCTTTGAACTTTAAAAGTGATGTTGAAGTAAAGCATCTTGGCGAAATGGTTATGGAGGCATTTGACAGAGGTCAGAGAATGGCAGAAAAAATGTCCGGTAATTATTATCAGACAAAAAATATTGAATTACTGGATGAAACAGTATTGGAAATAACAACCCCAAGTGATGATCATTTCGTTGACTATGAAGATAATGGAATGAGTGAAGTATATCAGTTATACTCATACATTACTAAAAAGTCAGATCAGGCATCTGCGTATTTTGCTCTTACAGTTGCCCCTGAGATATATGTTGATTTAAGTACAGATACAATATATTCAGACTGGATTAGTGCATATGGTGAAGCCGACGAGATTACAGTAACTCAAAAAGAATACGGAATATTTAAATTCCGTGCGCAGATGAAAAATAAAAAGGTATATCGTATAGCTTACTTTGCTCAATGTCAGGACGATCTGATATTGGAGTGCTGTATGGAAATACCAAATCCTGAGAAAAAGAAAAAGTTAGTTGAGAGTTTACCGATACTTTTTGAGCAGTTTGTATTTAGGTGTAAAAGAAAAATGATTTGATGAATATTAGTTGAAAAGAATAAATTAATTTATTCAAGCATATTCAACGGTAGATATGCAGTAAAACCGGAACTTGTTATATAATGTCATGTTCCGGTTCTTCATATTTATCGATTGAAAATGTAATTATATTTTGATATAATATAATAAGGAAGAAGAAAAAAAGTAGGTGCTACAATGGAAACGATGCAACAGGAAACTTATCAGGAGGTGCAACAGTGGGGCTATATCTTAATCCGGGAAATGACTTGTTCAGACAAGCTGTAAAATCAAAAATATACGTTGACAAAACTATGCTTATAAATGAAGTCAATGCTGTAATTGATACATCTGATAAGCATATTTGTATAAGCAGACCAAGAAGATTCGGAAAGTCAATGACAGCAAATATGCTTGCTGCTTATTACAGCAGAGGTTGTGATTCAAAGGATTTGTTTAAAGATTTTGCAGTTTTTAAAACTGAGGATTTTGAAAAGCATCTTAATAAGTACAACGTATTTCAGATAGATGTCCGAGGTTTTGCATCAAAATCATTAGGAGGAAAAGAAATGACCGATAAGCTTGAAAAAGCTTTGCGCCGTGATATTAAAGAAGATTTTCATGATCTGAATATTGATGATGATTATGAAACATATGAAATGTTAAGGATAGTTTACGGAAAATACAAAATACCATTTGTTTTTATTATAGATGAATGGGATTGTGTTTTCAGAGTGTTCAGAAATGATATTTCAGGGCAGAAGTATTATCTTGATTTTCTGCGTGATTTACTAAAAGAGAAAGAATATGTCGCCCTTGATTATGCAACAGGAATTTTTCCGATAAAGAAGTATGGTGAGCATTCAGCATTGAATATGTATCGTGAATACACAATGACAAATCAAAAAAGATTTTCACAGTATACAGGATTTACTGTTGAAGATGTCAAAGTGCTTTGTGAAGATAATACGGAATTGTCAGAAGAACTAAAAATATGGTATGACGGATATAAGGTAAATAAATACGATATATATAACCCTCAGTCAGTTGTTCAGGCTATAACGGAAAATTCATTTGATAACTACTGGACAAAAACAGAGAGTTTTGAAGCACTCAAAGTATTTATGCAGGCAGATATGGACGGATTGCGTCAGTGTATAATAAAAATGATTTCCGGTGAAAAGGTTAGAGTAAATACCGAAACATTTCAGAATGATATGATCACATTCAGCTCAGCAGATGATGTCATTACATTGCTTATTCATCTGGGTTATCTGACCTACGATAAAGAAACGAATGAAGCATGGATACCTAATAAAGAAGTGCATCAGGAGTTTATTAACTGCATTAAAGACGGCGGTTGGGAAGAAGTGATGAATTCAATACGTAAGTCAGAAGAACTTCTTTTGGCTACAATAAATCAGAATGAAGAAAAAGTAGCTGAAATTATTGAGGAAATACATCGTCAGAATTCGTCTATAATAGCATATAACAATGAATTATCTCTTTCTGTGACACTTGCACTAGCATATTATTCGGCAAGAAAACAGTATGAAATAATCAGGGAATTCCCATCAGGTGAAGGATTTGCAGATCTTGCGTTTATTCCAAGAAGAGGAGTGAATTTGCCTGCAATTGTAGCTGAACTGAAATACGATAAAAATGCAGAAGGTGCAATAGCTCAGATAAAGAAAAGAAAATATACTGAAAAACTTCAGGCATTCAGCGGAGAGATTCTGCTTGTAGCTATAAATTACGATTTAAAAAATAAAAAGCATGAATGCAAGATAGAAAAAGTATTAAAACAATAAAATAATCAAAAGAAAAGAGTGAAATTATGATCAAGCCTGAAAGATTGAATAAGGGTGATAAAGTTGCAATAGTTTCTTTGTCAGATGGTATGATGGGCGAGAAGATGTTTATTCATAAGTTTGAAATCGCAAAGAAACGATTGGAGGAAGAATACGGATTAGAAGTAGTGGCGATGCCAAATGCGTTAAAGGGGATAGATTATTTGTATCAGCACCCCAAAGCAAGAGCGCAGGATTTAATGGATGCATTTAAAAATTCCGAAATCAAGGCGGTTTTTAATGCCATTGGCGGAGATGATACTATCAGACTTTTACCGTATATTGACTTTGATGTTTTACGAAAGAATCCTAAGATTTTTACAGGTTTTTCAGACACAACAACAAATCATTTTATGATGTATAAGGCTGGAATAGTATCTTACTATGGTTTAAGCGTGATGAATAATATTGCAGAGTACGTATCTATTAACGAATACACTAAAAATGCTATGGAGAAAACACTCTTTGAACCGCAGGATACACTTGAAATCAGATGCAGTGACTTTTGCAGTTATGAAAAAGATAAGATCTGGTGGAAAGAAGAAAATGTAAATCAGCCAACACCGAGATTTTCAAATACAGGATATGAAGTAATTCAAGGTAAGGGCAAAGTAACAGGAGCATTGTTGGGCGGTTGTATAGATGTATTTCCGCAACTTACAGGAACTTCTCTGTGGCCTGCACTCGATGAGTGGAAAAATAAGATATTGTTAATTGAAACAAGCGAAGTCGATATGCCTGAAATGGTTTTATGCTGGCTTCTGAGAAATCTGTATGCACAGGGAATACTGGCGGTTATCAAAGGGATAATTGTAGGCAAGCCTGTTTCAGAAGAAAAACTCGAAAGCTACAAAGAGGTATACAAACAGGTTGTCGGATTTGAAGCAAATTTGCCCGATCTTCCGATACTGTACAATGTAAATGTAGGTCATGCATATCCGATCGGTGTTTTTCCGTTAGGTTTGCAGTATGAAATTGATTGTGATAATAAAACACTTACTTTGGTTGAAAGTGCAACGGTGTAAAAGAAACTTTATTTTGAATAATCACTCAACAAAAGAGCCTCCACCTTTTCAAAGATAGAGGCTTATGTTATTGTGGAAAAGATTTTTTCATTTCACTTTTATTTTCATACATTCGTTTATCAGCCTGTTTGAATACTTCCTGATATGAATCAAATTTTTCTTTCCTGAAAACAGCGATCCCTTTGGCAATAGATATCTGAAGCTGTTCGTTTTCTGTCTTGACTTTTGCAGTTTTCATTGCATTATCAAATTTTGTGATGAGGGTTTCACGGTTTTTGTAGTCATCATTTCTCAGAAGCACTACAAATTCATCTCCGCCTATACGATAAACAGGGCTGTGTGTAAATATACGGCAAATCAGTTTGCATGAAGATATTATAAGAGCATCTCCTGCTTTGTGTCCATAATTGTCGTTTGTTTTTTTGAGGTTATTTACATCAAGTACCATAACAGCAAATTGTGGATCAGAATTCTGAATTTCTTCATCAAGTTCTTTGATTTTTTCCTTGTAAGCAGTTGAGTTTTTGACACCTGTAAGAGCGTCACTGTATGCAAGACCTGTAATGTGAGACATCTGGCTTCGTATCTGTGCGGAAGTCGCTTCAAGGGTACGGGCAAGAATTCCGATTTCGTCGTTGCTGTTTGATGAATAGTTAAATTCATAATTGTTTTTCATCATCTGTTCTGTTGCAACAGTAAGATCGCCGAGAGGTTTTATAAGTCGTCTTGTTATAAGCAGAGTGAGGAATATAAATAATATGGAAACAAGCGAGCAAAGAATAATAACACGTAGTGTAACAGAGTTAAGATCTTTATAGACTTCGGATTTTTTTACGGTTATTACAAGATTCATTCCGTTGTCGAGAGTTGTTTTGCACTCAATCATCTCTTTGTCGAGATTATCCGGACATTTACTTCCGGGATCGAAGTGCTTGTGATATACTATTCTGTTGTTGCTGTCAGTAAGATATGCATAGCCTGTATTATAAACTATGATACTGTCAACGCTTTTCATAATGTCTTCAAAGTCAACATCCATGCCGGCTACGCCAAGAAGTTTGTCACCTATATACAGCGGTATTACATAAGAAAGCAGATAGTAATCAGAATCACGGTTCTGATGAGGCATTATCCATGCAGGTGAACCTTTTCTTGCAGGTATGAAGTACCAGCCGACATTTTTATCATCATTTGGTTCATACATATTAAGATTAGTAGGTTCAACAAATTCAAAATCATCCGAACCGTTTTCTTTGCTTCTGAAAAATCCCTCGGTCGGAGAGAAAAATTCAGGATTGTATCTGAAATAGTACGAAAGTGCGTTTGGTGTATGATTTGTAACGTTAGTAAATAGCCTGAAAATATGATCTGTATATTCTTTGCGAAATACATCATCGTTTTGCAAAGCTTCTATGCTATCGGCTTCATAGATACTGCAAGTTTCAACTATTTCCACTGATTGTTTAATATTTTTGAGCAGTATATTAAGCTGTACTTTCTGAACTTCAGAAGTGGTGTTCAGCATAGTGTTTGCATCTCTTTTCAGAAGGTATCTGGTTGATATTACGCAAGTAATTCCTACAAGAGAAGCAAGAATAATCATTGCCGATAAAATAAGTGCCAGTATTTTTATCTGTAAAGATTTCATAAATTTCCCCTCCCCGAAAGTTGTTTCCCCATTACAACTTTATCAATATACTTATAATTATAATACTATATTAGAAAAAAATCAATAAAATCACCAAAAAAATATATTTTTATTTTTAAATAATTTTTTATTAATCAGACAATGATATACTAAAAAAATTATTCCTTGACAATTATACTATAAAATCTTATAATTAAAAGGTAGACATAATTATTAAAAATCGAAAAGGGGTGAATGACTTTGGGTAAGAAAGCACAGTTTGATTACATATGGACAGATAAAAAACGTACTATTTTCGGATTGCCTATATCTTTTACAAGATATTTTATCACTGAGAAAAAGATAATATGCAGAAAAGGTCTTTTTAATATAGTTGAAGATGAAATAAACATTTATAAGATCACTGATAAGAAAATGACTCTTCCGTTTTTTCAGAGATTGTTTAAATGTGGTACTATAACGATTTTCTCAAAGGATACTGATACAAGAGAAAAGGATCTGGTATCGATAAAAAATCCATATGACGTATCAAAACTTATTGATAAACAGCTTGACAGTGAACGTGACAAGTATGGTATCAGAGGTCGTGATATGATGGGGGAGTTTGATGACCAGGACACTGGTTCTGGAAACTAATCAATAGTTATAAACGGGTGGTATTTTATATCACCCTGTATTTTTATCCTGAGAGGAGAAAATTTATGCTTTCTTTTATTACAGAAAGAAAATCATGCTGGGAAATGCTTGCTCTTGAAAAAAGACCTGTATATATTTACGGAATGGGAAATGGTGCTGATAAGATATTTGAGGTTTTTGAACAGTACAAAATAAAGGCAAAGGGTGTTTTTGCAAGTGATGAATATGTACGAGGTCATTCTTTCAGAGGGTATAAGGTAAAAAAATATTCGGAAGTTTGTGAGGAAGAAGAAGATTTTGTTATAGTTCTTGCTTTTGCTGCCGGTTATGATTCGCTTATCGAAAAAATCATGGAATATGACAGAAGACACACCCTTTATGCACCTGATGTTCCGATAGAAGGCGGAGGACTTTTTACATACGAATACTGTGAGGAACACAAAGAGGAAATTAATGAAGTTTACAATATGCTTGCAGACGATTTTTCAAAAAAAGTCTTTGCTGATACCATAAACTTCAGAATAAGCGGAAAAATAAAATACCTTACAGGTGTTACCACTCCTAAGAGTGAAGTGTATACCGATATAATAAAACCCGATACAGATGAAGTGTATGTGGATCTTGGTGCATATAACGGCGATACAGTAGCCGAATTTCTTGAATTTACAGGTGGCAGATACCAAAGAATTTATGCCCTTGAACCTGACAACAGAAACTTTAAAAAGCTTTCTCTCTCCGTAGAGGGAAAAGAAAATGTAGAAATTTTTAACTGTGCTGTATGGAGTGAGGATACCGAACTTCTTTTTGCAGACAGAGCAGGTCGCCAGTCAGCAGTAAGCACAACAGGAAAAAGTAAACCTGCAAGATGTGTTGACAGTATATTGCAGGGAAGTCTGGCATCAATAATAAAAATGGACGTTGAAGGTGCTGAAGAAGAAGCTATAAACGGTGCAAAATACACAATAAAAAATTATCATCCGAAACTGATGATATCGCTTTATCACCGAAACAGAGATATTTTCTATCTTCCTTTAATGGTTAAAAAATTAAATCCTGATTACAGGTTATATATAAGGCATCAGCCATACATACCGGCATGGGAAACTAATTTGTATGCTGTCTGAACAGCTGTCTTAAATAAGATAAAAAAATCTAAACATGAATGGTGGGGCAATACCGATGAAGCCAGAGATCGTATTATCAAAGTAGCAGAATTGTTTAATTCTGAGGAAGCAGAAAAAAGAGAAAAGCAGACTTACGTATAATGGATAGCTGGATATATTTTTGCTGATAAAAAAAGTTTATGACAAGGTATATAAAACAAGAAAATCAAAACTTCCAAAAACACAACATAATATTGTGACATTTTTGTCTGATAAAAAGAAATTTTGCAGGATTGAGTAAAAGCACTTGCAAAATTTCTTTTTTTATAATATTATATATTATAGGGTTAATTAAAAAATGAATTTTTAAAATAAATATTATTCTCTAGGAGGACTCATTGATGAAAAAATTAAGTGAAATGAATCATGAAGAACTGGTAGCTTTTCAGAAGGACGCTGAAAAAAGATACAACGACTTCAAAGCCTTAAATCTCAAACTCGATATGTCCAGAGGAAAGCCGGCACCGGCTCAGCTTGATATTTCAATGTCTTTGCTTAACGCACTTGATAATGAAACACTTTGTTCATCAAACGGAACAGATTACAGAAACTACGGCATACTTGACGGTATTCCTGAAGCTAAGGAAATGTTTGCAGAGCTTCTCGGAGTAGAATCTGACAATATCATTGTTTACGGAAATGCAAGTCTTGCAGCTATGTATGACAATATTTCAAGAGCAATGACTCACGGAATACTCGGTAACAAGCCATGGTCAAAATATGACAAGGTAAAGTTCCTGTGTCCTGTACCGGGATATGACAGACATTTTGCAATATGTGAATACTTCGGTATCGAAATGATAAATATTCCTATGGACTCTGACGGTCCTGACATGGATATGGTAGAAAAGCTTGTCAGCGAAGACGAAACAATAAAAGGTATCTGGTGTGTTCCCCAGTATTCAAATCCTTCAGGTATTTCATACAGTGATGAAGTAGTAAAGCGTTTTGCCGCTCTTAAACCAAAGGCTGAAGATTTCAGAATTTTCTGGGATAACGCTTATTGTATACACCATATTACTGATACACCTAAGTTGATTCTCAATATATTTGACGAATGTAAGAAAAACGGCACTGAAGATATGGTATATGAATTTACTTCAACTTCAAAGATATCATTCCCGGGTGCAGGTGTGGCTGTTATGGCTGCAAGCAAGAAAAACGTTGACAGCATAAAGAGCCAGCTTGGTATATCAACTATCGGTTTTGATAAGATAAATCAGCTTCGTCATGTTAAGTTCTTTAAAAATGCTGAAGGTCTCAAAAAACACATGGACCTTCATAAAGAGATAATCGCTCCTAAGTTTGATGTTGTTATAGAAGAACTTGAAAAGAATATTCTTCCTCTTGACGCAGCATCATGGCATAAAGCAGAAGGCGGATACTTCATTTCATTCAATGCTATGAACGGTTGTGCAAAGCGCATAGTTTCACTTTGTAAAGAAGCAGGTGTTGTACTTACAGGTGCAGGCGCAACATATCCTTACGGAAAAGACCCTGATGACAGCAATATCAGAATAGCTCCGACATATCCTACAGTTGATGAACTCAGAAAAGCTATGGAACTCTTCTGCATATGCGTACAGCTTGCATCAGTAGAAAAATGTTTGAGTAAGTAATATATAAATTAATAAAGTAAAAAAATCAGAGTTATGCCAAAACATAACTCTGATTTTTTTTACAAAAAAGCTTTACTTTTGTGTCGAAATATAGTAAAATAGCTGTATACTTTTAAGTGGGAGGTTATTTTATGAGGAAAATATTAAGGAAGATGATTTCATTTGTGGTTTCATTTTCGTTTTTGAGTACAACATTTTTTTCTTCTGTATGTGCACAAGAAATTCAGATGCCGGAAGTAACGGTTGAAAATGAAGTAGTTGATGTTACCGAGGATAAAAGTGAAGATATTACCGCAGGAGATGATACCACAGTTGAAGAAATTCCTGAGATACCTGAAGAAGAAACTCCGCCTAAAGAATACGGCATAGATATTTCGGTATATCAGGGGGATATAAACTGGAGTGAACTTGCACTTGAAGAAAACAACATAGATTTTGTTATTATGAGAGCGGGTACATCATGGTATGGCATTGATAAAAATTTTGAAAAAAATTATGCAGGAGTAAAGTCAACAGGTATAAAAAAAGGTGCTTATCTGTATTGCAGTGCGGTGACACTTGAAGGATTTAAAAAAGCCGCATATGATTTTCTAGGATATCTCGATGGTAAAGAATTTGAGATGCCTGTGTATATAGATATAGAATATTCGGAACAGCTTGCTCTTGGTAAAGAAAAACTCACTGCTTATACACTTGCCGCTATGAATATTATCAGTGATGCGGGATACAAAACAGGTGTTTATACAGGTAAGTACTGGTACTTGAATCATCTTGACAGAGCCATGATAGAAAAGTCCGGATATGAAGTGTGGATGGCTGTATATCCGTCACTTACTTTACAGATAGACCCTTTAAAATATGATTATTCAGAATACTGTGATATATGGCAGTATTCCAGCATAGGAACAAAAAAAGGTATTCCGGCAGTCGTTGATTTAAATATAGCATATACAATATACCCTGAACCTATAGAGGACAAAAAAGAGCTTTTAGACGAAATCGCACTTTTAAAATCAGGAAACAAACTGAATTTCCGATGCGGAGCAGGAAGTGATTTTGCTAATATAATGGAAATAGACAGCAGAACTGTAGTTGAAGTAAAAGAACAAAAAGAAATCAATGGAGTAGTATGGAACAGGATAAAGTATAATGGGCTTATAGGTTGGTGTAAAAGTGAAGATATCGTAAAACTGGATAAAGAAAGTGATATTACTGTTATACGTCATGACGTGGATGATGACGGAGTACTTACAGTAAATGATATTAAAAAGCTTGGTACTTATGTTCTTTGTGATGAAGAAAACGGGGTAAAGGCTGATATAAACGGCGATGGACAAGTGAACGTATTTGACTATCAGAGAGTAAAAAAACAAATTATAAATTAAAACAAATACCGATGACATCTCTTAAAAAATGTCATCGGTATTTGTTTTAATCTCTCATATTTTCCTTTTATAAATTTTCTTTTTCTTTCATAAATTTTTCAAGTCCATCAGGAGTCTGAGGTTGATGGAAGAGCCATATACAAGCCTTGGTATTTTCGATAATTCCTATAAATAGTGCCAGGGAAGCAAGTTGATTCATAAAACGTATAGATATTTTTTTGAAAGTATTGCAGATTTTATTCATTTTAAAAAGCTCCTTTCAAGCTCAGTTTATAAATTATAAAGTAGTATTTTGAAAGTCATCTTAATTTTAAAACAAAATAATCATGAAAACTTGTTTACTAAGTGACCGACAATCATAGAAGTAACTGAAACCATAGAACCAAATGATAATGACAACGAATATACTTTGAAACCATAAACAAAGAGTAACAAAGAAGATATACATACAAGAGTCAAATGCAGAATGCCTTGTTTGTGTAGTTTTGATCTTAATTTGTTATTTAAAGGTTTGTTTTTATGTTCAACCGGGGCAAGTAATGATACAAATATAAATGAAAAAATAAAAGATAAAGCCAAAACTGTTGTACAAGCGATAACTGGTATGTGTTTTATCACTATAGAAAAAAATATGAGTACAACTGCAAATAAACAGATACATTTACGATGAGTGTCTGCATGATAACCACCAATATATCGTCTTATAAATATAAAGGATGATGTAAAGAGGAATATTTCAATAAACATCTCAGTAATAAATGCAATTACTACTATTACTAAAATGTTTACAAGAACAGATATTAAAATTTCCATACCATAGGAATAAACAGTTCTGTCCTCTTGATTTATTATCGAATGCTTCACAAAAATATCTGATATGTATTCTGAAATTTTTTCTATCATAACTTTACCCTTAAATCCCTTAATCTAAGTATATCGTTTCTTTATATGGATTTTCAATACTTTTTCGCAAGATGTATCTGAAACTGCGTGAAATGCATTTTTATGACGAAAAAATATGCATTATTTGTTTAAAACAACTATTTTAAGGTAAAATATATTGTCTTTAAAATCATAACTTATATAACCGCCAAGTTTTTTTACAGATGTTTTTATACTGCTCATACCTATATTATGAGCGGCTTTATTTTTCTTTTTTGTCTGCAGATTTTTCGGATCTACAACATCTGAAGAATTTGAGATTTCTATAGCGATTTTGTCTTCAATCTGCTGCATACTCATATGTATATATTTTTCGTCGTTTTCATATCGCTGACATGCTTCTATGGAATTATCAAGTGCATTTCCGAGGGCACGACATAATTCAAAACAGTCAAGTGAAAATTTGTTTACAGCTATGTTTTTGCTTACCTTTATGCCCATATCATGTGCTGATTTAAGCTTTATATTTATAATAGAGTCTATTATAGGTTCGCCTGTGTAACATATGTAATTGATTTCGTCAAGACGTTCAGATAGATTGTGGATAACTTCTGACGCAGAGTCTTTTTCGTTTCTGGCAATCAGATCGTTTATTATCGTTACCTGATTACTTACATCATGCTTTAGCTTTCGCATCTCAGAGTATGCATTTTCAAGTTGTTTGTAGTTTGTATTTTCATGTTCAACAACTTGTTCAAGAATAGAGATACGCAATTGTTTATTATAGTTTTCAAAAAAGTCGAAAAATGCAATATTTATAAATGAAAGCCCTGCAATTGCCAGAAGAAACAGCGTAGTTATCATCTGACCGTTAAGATTTATATAAGAGATAGCAAGTGTATACAGAACAAGAATACTTACAACAGGCATGGAAATAATAATTATCCAATGTTTTGAAGGTATTTCACGTATTTTTTTATTAATAATTCTGCAGACAAGTACAATGATCCAGAAATAAAGAATTTTTACACCAACCATTCCGGAAATTCGTGCAGGACCTCTTAAAGAAAGTTCTTCAGGTGTTGTCAGTTTCAGTACAGTCATAGAGCCTATAAATATCATTTCAGAAACAATAATTATAAACATGATCAGTATGCTAAAAAAAGCTTTTTTACTTGCAGAACCTTCATAAAGAAGAAGTGATATGAGATATATGAACACAAGAGTTCCAATCAGGCTTACAGTAGAGTTTATATTTATTGTAACACCTGCAAAAAGCCAGCCGCATAGTAAACCATATGTACCGACATACGGTCGTCTGCTTGTATATTTATCAGGGAGAAGTTTACTGAAGTATATGTAGATTATAAATGCTTCAGCAATGATATTTATTGCTTCAATAGAATACCAAAGAGGAGTACTCATAAAAAATCACCGTCCAGTCATGTATGAGATGTAGTTTTCTACGACGTCTTTTTTATATTTTCTGCTCAGCGGAACAGTATCATTGTTTTTCATCGATACATCAAGTTTATTTATAGTATCTATCCATGATATATTGATGAGAAAACTCTTATGTGCCTTTGTAAAATTATCGTTCTGAAGTTCTTTTTCTGCATCTGAAAGTTTACCGCAGTATTCTATTTCAGAGTCTTTTGAATGAATTATTATTTTTTTGTCTATAACTTCAAAGTATACAATATCGTTAAGAGGAAAAAATATTGTCTTGTTTTTTGTAGGTACTTCAAATGTCTTATGTTTTAGCGAATATTCGTCCATAATTGATCTGAACTGCTTTTCATAGATAAATTCAGGCTGGTTTTTAACAAGAAAACGAAACGCATTTACTTCATAGCCTTCTATTGCAAATTCCTGATGACTTGTAAAGAAAACAATAATAGTATGGTCATTTTTTTTACGTATTTCTTTTGCAGTTTCCATACCATTTATACCGCTCATTTCAATATCGAGAAATATAATATCAAAGTCATTTTCAGCATAAGCCAAAAGTAAAGCTTCGCCACTGTTGAACACCGATATATCACATGCTGAAATATCTTTTACAGTTTTATTGATAAGTCCGCAAATCATGTCAGAAAATATTTTTTCATCATCGCATACAGCTATTTTCACCAAAATCCACCTCCAATCGTGTCAAATCCATAATATAAATATAAAATATATTTTTATAAATGTCAATAGAATGTATAAAATTACAATTAAAATAGTGCATGATATATATATGCATACACAAAAATAGAGAAGTTTTACACAATGCATTTCACGCCGAAAACTGAACATCTCACGCAAAAGTATTGATTTGTTTTTTTAAATGATGTATTATATAAAACATAGAAAACGCATATGAATTTTCAACAAATATTATGTGTATTTTCAAATTTGTGATTAATTATAATTGCATAAAGAAAAATATGTGGTTATATTGAGGGGTGGGGTGCTAAAATGTAGATATGAGAAAAATAACGCAATTGTAAAAGAATATTTGTATTATTAATTATTAAGAAAAGAGGAATTTAAAATGGCTAAATTTACAGTTGATATCCCAGTAGGTCCAATATGGAATCAGGAAGATGCAGAAGAAAAATGTCCAATAGTATGTGCCGCACATCTTGGTACATGGAATGGTCAGTGGAAAACAGTAGTTCCAAACGTTATGAGTGTTTGTGGTTGCGAGTTTGAGACTGAAAAAGATGGCGATATGTCTTTAGAACTTGATGTAATCGCAGGTCCGATATGGAATCAGGAAGATGCTGAAAAGAAATGTCCGGTTGTGTGTGCGTCATATGGCGGTGAATGGACAGGCGAATGGGTTACCCCTAAAGAAACATGGGCAAATATGAGTGTTTGCAAATGTAGATTTAAATTTAATAAAAAATAATTTTATAAATCTTGAATATTTTCAGTTTTTTGAGTAGATTATTTAGATATGAAAATATGAAAAAACAGTCGGTGTTGCTTGGAAATGCCGACTGTTTTATTTTGGTTTGCCCTGAATGGGCAGTCACAGAAAGTAGCATGGCTTCAGACCCAATAGAAGTGCGCAACAGGCGATGAAGCAAGCATTGAAATACTACGAAGAAGGCTATACGCAAGTAGTAGATTTAGACCTGGCAAAGTATTTCGATACAGTAAATCATTGCAGACATGGAAAATAAGATTAAAGCTCTGAACGAGTGGATAAGGCGAAGAATACGTCAAATCTTCTGGAAACAATAGAAGAAAATCAAGACAAAACACGATAATCTTGTGAAGCTTGGAATAGACAGCTATACAGCTTGGAAATGGGCTAATAGTAGGAAAAGTTACTGGAGAATTTCACTTAGTCAGTTACTAACTACGTCATTAACAAACGAATACCTTGCATCAATCGGATATGATAACATACACGAGAGATACAAGGTACTGCACTTAAACTATTGAACTGCCGTGTACCGAACGGTACGCACGGTGGTGTGAGAGGTCGGCTACTCAACTAATGGGTAGCCTCCTACTCGATTATATACGATTGTATAAAAACATAAGTAAATGTAAGTTTATATTATGAATTCGGAGAATGATAGGCATTTCACGCCGAAAACTGAACATCTCACGCAAAAGTATTGATTTGTTCTTTTAAATGAGTTAATATATAAACAAGGAGAAGAAAGAGGAAAATGAAAGTAGTCAGTCATCACATAAGGAGATATGAGAAAAAAACAGGGAGATAAGGGGGGACTGGAGTTGTCATCAACTTTACAGTTTGTGCTTGACGGAGTACAGCAGGGGTGTACGTTGGTGTGGGACGTTATAACTGAGTGTTCAAGAAAGGTAAACGTCACACTAAGTGCAGGAGATAAGATTTATTTTAATGCTAAAAAGCTTGATTATGACACACAGATGCAGTTGTTATCGCAGGATACAAACAAGCATAATTGTTGTGATTTACCTGTACTTACTATAACAGTAGATGATGTGTTTAAGCTGAAGTCCAGTCATACTACTTCTGATATAAATGACAGTTTCGGTAATAAAATCGGTTGTGTTCATGATTTTTATATCGAAGATACTGTAGACAGAGGCAGTAGTGATATCTATATAAATATAGTAGGCTGGAAAATGAAATCATAAGTTTTTTCATAAAAATTCATAATAAAGTCACCATCCTCAAAACATTTAACAATAATATTTTTACGACATACCGGTTCTTACCCCTTTAGAACCGGTATATTGTTTTGTTAAACAAGTTTAATTTTGTTAATTTTTACTCGTATTTACAGTTGACTAATGCGTATAAAAATGTTAAAATTATAAAGAATGAATTTTTTAATGGGGGCGTTTTTTTTGAATGTGACATTGGTAGCACATACTCCTGAGCCCGAAAAGACAGTTGCAGCAGCTGCAAAGCTTTGTTATTCTTCATCGGGGGCAATGGATCTTCTCGAAGGGCTTGATGAACAGAAAACACAGTCATTTGTTCAGATGCTTGCTGATATAGGACACGAAAGTCCTCTTGAACACGCAGTGTTTACATTTGCTGTCGAAGGAATATCAAGAGCCTGTTCTCACCAGCTTGTAAGACACAGAATAGCGTCTTATTCGCAGAAAAGTCAGCGTTATGTTGATGAAGAAAATTTTGATTATATAATACCGCCTGAAATAGAGTTGGTGCCACAGGCGTGTGAAGAATTCAGGGAAACTATGAATCTGCTTGCAGAGCGTTATCAGAAAATAGCTGAAATCCTTACACAAAAGCACAAGGAAAGCTTTATGGCTTTGGGTATAAGTGAAAAAGAAGCAACGTCAAAGGCTAGAAAAAAAGCGAATGAAGATGCCAGATTTATTTTACCGAATGCTTGTGAAACAAAAATAGTAATAACTATGAATGCAAGAAGTCTGCTTAACTTTTTCAGACATCGATGCTGTAACAGAGCACAGTGGGAGATAAAGGCAGTTGCTGATGAGATGCTTCGTCTTTGTTGTGAGGTTGCACCATCGCTTTTTACAAAGGCAGGTCCTTTATGTGCAGTGAGCGGAAAATGTCCCGAGGGAAAAATGTCCTGCGGACAGATTCTGAAAATGAAAGAGTTTTACGAAGAATTAAAAAAAAATAAAGGTGAAAAACCTGATGCTTGAATTCAGAGATATACAGATAAGTGATAAGAAATGGATAGATGAACTTCTCTCTCTATCAGACTTTATGGGTTGTGAGTATAGTTTTGCAAATAACCTTGCATGGAGAAGACAGAATGATTCGGTGATATGCAGATATAAAGACTTCTATATAGTCAGATCTGGCAAAGAAAATCCGGTATATACGTTTCCGGCAGGCAAGGGAGATTATAAAGATGTACTTTTTATGATAAAAGCATATGCCGAAAGTCTCGGACATAAAGCGGTTATCTGGAATGCGTCAGTACAGCAGATATCACTTATAAACGAAATTTTTGATAATAAAACACAGGTGTTGTGTGATGAATCGCAGTATGACTATATATATCTTGCCAAGGAGTTAGCAGAGTTTAAAGGTAAGAAATTTCACAGCAAAAAAAATCATCTGAATGCTTTTAAAAAATATAACTGGAGTTTTGAAGAACTTACAGAAAAGGATTTTGATGAGTGCATAGTTTTTTGTGCAAATGATTATACAAATAACAACAGGGAAGAACATCATTCAGCTGTTGCCGAACAGTTTGCGATACACACATATTTTATGAATTATCATGAACTTGGGTTAAAAGGCGGTATACTTCGTGTAGACGGAAAAATAGTTGCAGTATCTATAGGAGAACGTCTTAACTCTGAAACATTTGTTGTTCATATAGAAAAAGCAGATACATCGTACAGAGGCGCTTATACAGCTATGTGCAATGAATTTGTAAAGCATTTTGCAACTGATGTAAAGTATATAAACAGAGAAGAAGATCTGGGAATAGAAGGATTGAGAAAATCAAAAAAATCTTACAATCCTGTATTTTTACTTCAGAAAGATATAATAACATTTTAGTTTATTTTAGTATTAGAGAGGCGGAATTTATAAATGATATATGTTTTTTTGGCAGACGGTTTTGAAGAAGTTGAAGCACTTACGGCTGTTGATTTACTGAGAAGATGTGAACTTGATGTAAAGACTGTCGGAATAGGCAGAGAAGCAATAAGAGGTTCACACGGTATACTTGTTCAGTCAGATCTTTCTGATAAAGACTGTGTGCTTGATGAAAACGTAGAAATGATAGTTTTACCCGGAGGAATGCCCGGAACACTTAATCTTGAACGTTCAGCTACAGTACAGAATGCGGTTGATTTCTGCATAAACAACGGAAAATACGTTGCAGCAATATGTGCGGCTCCTTCAATTCTTGGTCACAAGGGTATACTTGACGGAAAAAAGGCTACATGTTATGCCGGTTTTGAAACACAGCTTGGAAATGCTGAAATCTCAACAGAAAATGTATGCGTTTGTGAAAACATTATAACTTCAAAGGGTCCGGGAACATCAATGGAATTTGCGCTTAAACTCGTTGAAGTTCTTATTTCAAAAGAACGCAGAGATATTCTTGCTTCTTCACTTATGCTCTGATGGAGAAACTTTTATATGGATAGTAAAAGTATACTGCGTAAGCAGTACAAATTACGCAGAGCATCACTTTTTGTGAGTGATGCTGATAAAAAGAAGGCCGACGATGCTATAAAAGAATATTTTATTTCTCTTAAAAAAAGTCATAATATTTCGGTTTTTCTTGTATATGTTTCATTCAGGGACGAAGTCGATACAAAAGAACTTATAGAATATTTACTCAGTAGTGGCGGTAAAGTCGCAGTTCCGCGTTGTTATGATAATGGGAGAATGGAGTTTTTTGTAATATCTTCTCTTGAAAATCTCAGAACATCAGCATATGGAATTTTAGAACCGGAAGATGATGAACGTTTCAGAGTTACTGATTTTGAAAATTCACTTTGCATTGTTCCGGGACTTGCCTTTGACAGCAGTGGTATGCGGATAGGCTATGGCGGAGGATATTATGACAGATTTCTTGAAAAACATGAAAATATGATATCTGTTGGTTTTTGCTATGACTCGCTCATAGAAAAATCTGTTCTGACAGAGAAACATGACCGAAAAGTTGATTATATTATAACCGAGAAAGGAATTATGAGAACGAATGGATAATAAAACTTTAAAAGGCGAAAATTTATCGGACAATTATGATGAAGATATGATAGATGAAATGCTTGATGAAATAATAAATAAACCTGAAAACAGTAATTTAGCCGATAGTTATGAGAGTACATACCGTTCAGATGGTGATCTCAGTCTTGAAGATGATGCTCCTGAGATAAGTGAAGAGGTTTATGAGCGTGTTCGTAAAAGAAAGAGAGAAATAAAATCTGAAAAAACAAATAATGATCGGGTAACCAGAAGAGTAAAGGTAAAGTATATCAAGCCAAAAAAAGGAAATAGAATAGCTTTTAGTTTGATTTTTACGTCAATAATTGTCGGAATATCGGTAATAGCATCTATTTCTATAATTTTTCTTGCAAAAGAATTTTTCGGGATAGATAAAAGTGCTTCAAACTACACCTTAAAGATTCCTGAAAATGCTGATGTAAAGCAGGTAATGGAGATAATGACTACAAATCAGGAAGACAGAGGCCGTGAGCCTATTATCAGAGTAAAGCCTTTGTTTGAGCTGCTTGTTAAGTTTAAAGAACGTGGCGGAGAGACAGTAGAATTTGTTGCCGGCGATCATGCGCTCAGTCCTAATATGGGTTATACGGATATTCTTGATGAACTTACAAGTGTAGAATATATAGAACGTCAGACTGTAACAATAACGATTGTTGAAGGTACAACTCTTGATGATGTGGCAAAAATGCTTGAGGACAATGGTGTATGTCTTGCTGAAAAGTTTATATATTATTTTAATAATGGCCTTAGTGACTATAATTTTATAAATGATGTTCCGAAGTCTACAGCGCACAGTCTGAGATATCACAGAATGGAAGGCTACCTTTTCCCTGATACATATGAATTTTATCAGGCTATAGATATTACTACGATGGAAGAATCTGAGTATGAAATTATCTTACGAAAGATATACGATAACTTTGAAATAAAGTATAACGAAGAATTACAGGCAAGAGCCAAAGAGATGGGAATGACTATGGATGAAGTTATTATAATGGCTTCCATAATACAGAAAGAAGCGGCTGATAATGCTGATATGTACAACGTTTCATCTGTTTTCCATAATCGAATGGAGAGACCATATGATTTCAGAGGCTTTGAGTCAGATCCTACCAGTGAGTATGCCGTATGGCTTGAAAGTAAGGGAATGTCCAAAGATATGGTACGTGCTTATGATACTTATGAAACAAAGTGGTATCCGCCGGGAGCGATTTGTAACCCGGGTCTGGAGGCTATAAAAGCAGTTCTTTACCCTGCCCAGACAAACTATTTATTCTTCTGTGCTGATACAAGAACTAAAGAAAAGATAGTATATTATGCTGAAACAGTTGAACAACACAGAGAAAATTGTATAGCGGCAGGAATTATAAATGAGTAGTAGGAGCTATATAAGAAGTTTATCTCCCATAAAAATAACTGGAGGAATTTTATTTGAATCTTGAAGTTTTATCTCCTGCCGGAGATTATGAAAGACTTATGGCAGCACTTAATTATGGTGCGGATGCAGTTTATCTCGGAAGAGAAAGATTTGGTATGAGAGCATCACCTCAGAACTTTGATTTTGATGGCTTAAAGGAAGCAGTGAGAATTTCTCATGAAAGAGGAGTAAAAGTTTATCTTACCTGCAATACACTTCCGAGAAACAATGAAATACCACATTTTCAGAGATATGTTGAAGAAGCAGTTGAATGTGGAGTTGATGCACTTATTGCTGCTGATATAGGCATTATATCGCTTATAAAGAAATATGCACCTCAGATGGAAGTACACGCTTCTACTCAGACAGGAATAGTAAATTATGTTACTGCCCGTGAGCTTTATGATATGGGTTGTAAGAGAGTAGTACTTGCACGAGAACTTTCAATTGATGAAATAGCAGAAATACGTGCCAAAACACCAAAGGAAATGGATATAGAAGCATTTGTTCACGGAGCGATGTGTGTATCATTTTCGGGAAGATGTCTGCTTTCAAGTTATCTTGTAAACCGTGATGCAAACAGAGGCGAATGTGCCCAGCCTTGCAGATGGGGCTATCATCTTATGGAAGAAAAACGCCCGAATGAATTTTATCCTGTTTTTGAAGATGAACAGGGAACATATATTCTTAATGCTAAGGATATGTGCATGATCGATTATATTGACAGACTTCATGAGGCAGGTATATACAGTCTGAAGATAGAAGGCAGAGCAAAGTCTGCATATTATGTGTCGGTTGTTACAAATGCATATCGTATGGCTGTTGATCATTATATGGCAAATCCAAATGAAAAATTTGTACTTCCTGACTGGGTACGTGAGGAAGTTTTCAAAGTAAGCCACAGAAAGTATTGCACAGGATTTTTCTTTGGTCACCCAAAAGACAGTCAGTATTATGAAACAGGCGGATATATACGTGAATATGACGTAGTAGCTGTTATTGACGAATGCAGGGACGGAAGAATATACGCAACTCAGAGAAACAAATTTCTTGCAGGAGATACACTTGAAGTGTTTTCACCTAAAACAAAACCTGAAATTATCAAAGCCGATATAATATATAACGAAAAAGATGAACAGGTTGAAAGTGCAAATCATGCAATGATGAAGTTTTCTATACCTTGTGATAAGGTTTTTCCAAAAGATGCAATAATAAGAATACAAAAATAAAAAAACGCACAACAAGTTAAAAAAGACTTGTTGTGCAATTTTTTTATTTTAAATCAATCCCAAACCTTATTGTCGTTCCGCATCCGAGTTCGGTTTCTATATCAAAGAAGTCAGTACATTTGCGTATATTTGAAAGACCTCTTCCTTTTCCTATGCCTTTGGCTTTCATATCAGAGTTCGGTTTTAATGTGGTAAATCCCGGTTCCATAGCTTGTTCGATATCAGGGATACCCGGTCCGTTATCGGCTGCTTCCACATTAAGCGAATCAGGTGTGATCTCTATGTCTATTATTCCTCCGTTGGCATGTATGATCATATTTAGTTCGCTTTCGTATATTGCAAGAGTAGCTTTTCTTATTATTTCAGAGTCGATTTCCATTTCTTCCAGATGTGCTTTTACGTCTTCCGAAACCGCTCCTGCACTCAGAAAGTCATTTGGGCTTACGATGTATGATAGTTTAATGTTTTTTTCCATCAGGCATTTTCCTTTCTTAAATTATACTGTATCAGTAAAGAAATCAAAAATATCTTCTATAGTTTTCCCTTTTACATCGATACAATGTATTTTTTCACTGATATCCTGAAGATAATGTGCGTCAGAATCAGTTATTATTTTACAGTTTTCAATATAGGGATTATTTTTTTTCACTTCTTCAATATCGGCTGTTTTATTGATTTCCGCACACCTGAAAGATGAGGTGGGTGGTATAAAGCCGAACACCGACAACAGACTGTCTGATTTTTTATTTATATGTGCCGGTATCATTATTCCGTTAAAATCCTTTAAAATATCAGGGAGATAATCAAAACCTATCTGTGTGGCATTTATGAGAAGTTTGTCGATATTTCCGATCACTTCATCGTTTTCGTTCATTATCTGTTGTTTTCCGAAGATTTCTTCTTTGTTTTTAATATCGGGAAGTTTTTCATAAACAAAGCTGTCAAATCTTAGTGCGTCATCTATGTTTCTGAAAAGACAAAGCACATGAATTTCTTCGCTTGTTGTAAGTTCCATTCCCGGAATTACTGTTACGCCGTATTCTTCTGCCTTTTTCATGATTGCCGGACAGTTTTTACAGGTGTTATGGTCTGTAAGGGCTATTACATCAAGATTGTTGAGAAAAGCCATACCGGCGATATTGGCAGGAGTCATATCATCATCTCCGCAGGGCGACAGACATGAGTGGATATGAAAATCATATGAGATCTCAGGCATTTATAAGTTTGTCTATCATAAGTGCCGTTTCAAATACAGGAAACTCTGACTTCAGCACAGTTATATTCTGCTCTTTTGCCTTATTGACCGTATTTTCGTCAGGACAGACATTTTCGGCAGTTATTATGCAGGCCGCATCAGCCAGAGATGCTACTGCAAGGGTATTTGTGTTGCCCATTACCGTTACCCATGCTGCATCGGCAGGAAGTTTACTCATAGCAAGACTGAGAAGGTCACAACAGAAAACTTTTTTTGCTTCACGTGTTTTCATTTCGCCTTCATTTATTATTTTAAAATTAAGTTTTTCTGCAATATCTGCAATAGTCATTATAAAAGATCCTCCAAAAATAAAGAAGTTATTGATTTGGTGATATGGTTTCCGAAAGACTGAGTATAGATTCTTTGAGAAGCGGTATACAATCGCCTTCACGAGCAAATCCTCTTGCAATATCTTCAGCAAGAGCACGGCAGGTAGGTGCTCCGCACGAACCACAGTCAAGTCCGGGAAACTTTTTGCACAGTTCATCTATCCTTGCCATAAGTGCAAGACTCTCTGCAAGATTTTTTCCTATTTTGTAGACAGGTTCGTACTCTATTTCTGTTTCAAAAAGAGCGCCCTGAGGTACTTCATCACCTAAATGGTTTCTTGAAATAGGCAGATATTTGCAGAGCTTTTTTAATTTTGACTGTGCTACATATGGATTTTCGACGCATAAAACACCGCCTACACAACCACCATTGCACGCACCGAGTTCAATAAACTCAAGATCACCGAACTTCTGATCTTCGAGATCTTCGAGTACACGTATTACATTTTCTATTCCGTCTGCGGCAAGGTAATTATCAGTAAGCAATCCAGCGGATTCACCGCCACTATTACCCCAGCCTACACCTATTCTGCCCGAAACAGAACATTTTTCAGGATCTGATGCAACAGATTTCATATGCGGAAGAAGAAGCGGATAAATGTCTTTTATTGCGATCACTCCGTCAACTTCCGAGTAAGTGTTGCCTATAGGGTCTTTGCAGGCAGTTACTTTTGCAGGACATGGCGATATAAATATAATTCCTATCTTTTCTCGTGGAAGTCCGCTTTTCTCCATTGCGTTTTTTACAGCTATCTGTGCGGCAAGTTCCACAGGAGCGGCAAACGGAAGAAGGTGATCGAGGAGATTAGGAAAACGTACACGTATGAGTCGTACTACTGTAGGACAGGCAGTGCTGATAAACGGAGCGTCTTCACGATGTTTTTTTATATAGTTTCTTGACATTTCAGAAACCATTTCTGCTGCAGCGCTTACTTCATATGTATCATCAAATCCAAAAGATTTCAGAGCACTGAGTACTATATCAATATCATCAAGATTGTTAAACTGTGCGTATAGAGAAGGAGCTGGCAGTGCAACAGTATATTCATATTTTTTTAGTATGTCTATAGAATCATATGTGGCTGATTTTGCATGATGCGGACATATGCGTATGCATTCACCACAGTCTATACAGTATTCTTTTATTATTTTTGCTTTTCCATGCTGTACACGTATCGCTTGTGTAGGACATCGCTTTATGCAGTTTATACAGCCTTTGCATAGTTCTACATCAAGGTGGACAGAGTGATAAAATTCAGCACCCATCATATTTCCTTTCTGATAACATCTATAATATGTTATCTGTTTTTTGATTTTTTAAAATCAGAAAATCAAAGTTTTACTTTCATTGTTACGGTCGTACCTACGCCTTGCTGTGTTTCAACTGTCATTTCGTCAGAATATTTTTTCATATTTGGCAAACCCATTCCTGCACCGAAACCAAGAGAACGTATATTGTCAGGAGCAGTTGAAAAACCTTCCTGCATGGCAAGTTTTACATCAGGAATACCCGGTCCCTTGTCTGCAAGTTCCATAATTATTTCGTCTGTTGTTATGGTGACTGTTATTTTTCCGCCGTTTGCGTGTATGACCATATTTATTTCGCCTTCATACATAGCGATAACAACTTTTCTTATTACCGCCGGGTCAACACCCATTTTTTTTAGTTTATCCTTAAGGTCACCTGAGGCTTCGCCGGCTCTTGTAAAGTCATCATCACTTATTGTATATTCAAGTTTTATAGCTTCATTCAATTCTCTTTACCTCCGCTTAGTCCGTTTGTATATAATATTCCGCAGGCTTCAAACATTTTACGTGCTGTTGAAAGAACAGGCATATTTCTTTCTTTGGCAAGTTGCAGTGTCATTTCATCCGGAACTTTTCCTCGTACAAATACTATACATGTTATATCCATCATTTCTGCTGTACGTATTACCTGCGGATTGCAAAGACCTGTTATGAGAACAGACTGGTCCTTGACAAAGGCAAGAACGTCACTCATCATATCAGAGCCACAAGCAGTGTGTACTTCGTTTGATAGAAATTCTTCGCAACAAAGTACTTTTGCATCAAGAAGTTCTTTAATATCATTAACTGTCATAAATATATCCTCCGATAAAAGTTGTAAAAAAAATTTATATATTTATTTAATTATAGCATATAGCATAAAGCGTTGTAAAGGCTTAAAAGAAATTTAGTGAAAATATTTAAATATACCTATTGGATATATCTAAAAAACAGACATAACTTTCTTTAAGAGGAAAATATTTTATAAAAATATAAATAAATCTCATGAAGTGAAACTTGCAAGGATTTACGTATTATGGTATAATTATTTTTATAAATATATGTATGAGAGGGTATTAAAATGACGGCATTGATAACAGGTGCAAGTACCGGGATAGGCAGAGATATGGCGGTTTATCTCAGCGAACTTGGATATGATCTCATAATCACCGCACGTGACAGACAGAAACTTCTTGAACTTAAGTCTTCACTGTCTACAAGAGTAAAAGTAATCGTTGCTGATTTGTCATGTTCTGAAAATGCAGTAAAACTATATAACTGCTGTAAACATATGAATATTGATCTTCTTGTCAACAATGCCGGACTTGGTGCTGTCGGTGAGTTTGAAAAAACTTCTCTTGAAAAAGAAGTGGAACTTATAAATGTAAATGTTACTTCACTTCATGTTCTGACAAAACTTTTTTATAAGGATTTTAAAAAGAGAAACTATGGAATGATATTGAATGTTGCTTCATCAGCCGCATTTTATCCGGGTCCGCTTATGGCAGCGTATTATGCTTCTAAAAATTATGTTTTAAATCTTTCGCAGGCTTTAAGACGTGAGATAAAAAATTCTAAAAGCAAGGTAAGGATAAGCGTTCTTTGCCCAGGACCTGTTGCTACGCAGTTCAATATAAGAGCAGGCGTAACAAACAGTTTCAAACCGGCAGACAGTGTAAGCGTTGCAAAATATGCGATAGATGAAATGTTAAAGGGAAGATTTTATATCATTCCCACACTTAAAATGAAACTTGTTCTTTTGGGGTCATCATTTATACCAGCTGATATAAAGTCAGGTATGGTTTATAAAATACAGAAAAACAAGAAACCTTTATAATGGTTAATATCCGGATAAACCGGAATTAATATATATATAAATTTGAAAGGAAATATTTATGAAAAAACTAAGAATGCTAAAGAAAGTACTTTCCATGGTTATTGCAACAGCTATGATCATCGGAACGGCAACAATGGTAACGGGATGTAACAAGAAAAACGAGAGCGGGAAAAACAGTGCCTCTTCTTCTGTAGATGCAGGTAAAACTAAGAAGATAGTTAATTACTATACTTCTGAAGATAAGGGTATGCCTGAGGGAGTAAGCAATCTTATTTCTTTGCAGGCTGTAAATGGAAAAATGTACTCATATGGTGTATCTTTTTCTGAAGCGGGAGCAGTAGAATTTTATAGTCTTGACGCCAAGAACAAGAGTGTAGAAAAGTTTGATCTCAGCAAAAAAGGAATTCCATATATAGCACAGAGTGTTAAGGGAAAGATAATCACAGCTAACCTCGATGAGAAAACAGGAACGTTTGTTTATGTACATGATTCTGAAAGTAAAAAGTGTGAAACGGAGATACAGATATGCGATAATATTATGGAAATGCCTTATGGTATGACCATAGATGATGAAGGTAATCTGTATGTTCTCATTCTTAAATCTGTCGGAATGGCTATAAAAGCAGAAATCGGCGTATATGATCCATCAGGTAAAGAAATAAAAAGAGAAGAAATCACAAAGAAGGTAGGAATTTCAGGATTCGGACAGTGTGAATTGTTGCTGTCTGATGATAAAGGTTTCTTATATACAATAAGTTATAACATCGATATATCAGCAATGCAGACAGGAAATCTTACTTATAAGGACCTTAAGGTGAATAAGCTTGATAAGAACTTTGATGTTGTTATGGAGATCGATGTCGGAGAAATAAGCAGTCTTACAAATATGTTTATGAACCATAATGGTAATCTTATTATGTGCGGTCTTGATGAAACATCAACATGTTGTTATATAAATGAAGTTGACGTTTCAACCGGTGAAATATTAGGACGTTATGAGATTGCTGACACTCATAAAGCGTATATAGGCAGTGATGCAGAACACATTATATATAGCGATTCAGATGCAATATATTCTTACAATCTTAAAGACAGCAGTTCTGAAGTTATTTACAATCGTTTATCCAGTGATACTCCATCAGCATTAAAGTCGCAAAATTTTGACATTATTGCTGATGGTGAAGATATAATGTTATACGCTATGTCAACTGATACAAGTTTTTATACTTTGCAGATTCTTAATGCAGATGGTACAGTTGAAAAGAGTATGTCGCTCAAAAACTTTGCTGAAGGTGCAACAGAGAGTCAGGTCAATGATTGCTGCATAACACCTGAAGGTAATATATGTTATCTGGAAATGGCATATAATTATGATATGATGGACGCTGCAACTAACTCTGAAGAAACATTTGCAACTGTAGAATTGTATATAAATCTTGTTGATCCCGATGGCAATAAGATAAGTTCCAATAAAGTTCCGGATTTTGTAGGAACAGAAATGACTTATTCAAATTTTATCAATGTTGATAAATCAGGAAATGTATATTTTCATGTGACAGATGATTCATTTGAAAACGGTTCATGTCTTTTCATTGTTGATAAAGATGGAAATGTTAAGGCAAAGAATACTGATGAGGCTGTTGATGAAATAAGAGAGATCATCACATCTGCCGAGGGTGATATATATGCAAGATATTATGACAGTGCAAATGATGATAAACCAGTTTTTGCTAAGATAAATGCCGAAGACGGAAAATTTGGTGAAGCAATTGTTATTGATGGAATAAATCTTACAGGCTTGACAAATGTTTATTCCGGTGTAGGTGAAAACAGTATATACATTGATGACGGTATCTCACTTTATGGTTATAACTTTGAAAGCAAGAAGGTAAAAGAAATCGTCAACTGGATTGAATCTGATTTTTCTGAATCATTCAGCAATCTTGCAATAATAGATGAAAATACTATTGCTTGTATAGGAAATGACTATAAGAACTATGATTCTGAACCTTCACTTCTGATACTCACAAAAGCTGATGAAGCAAAGCTTGAACAGATAAATAATAAGAAGGTAATAACTGCTGCCGGTTTTGAAATAGGTGATGATATAGCGACTCAGATCACAAAATTCAACAAATCGAGCGATACATCAAGAATACAGGTTTATGACTATGCAAAGCACAATACAGCAGATGATGAAAATAAGGGTATAAAACAGTTCAACAATGATATAGTGTCTGGAAATATTCCTGATATCGTTCTTGCAAATACAAATCTAAATATGGATATTTATGCAAAGAAGGGAATGTTTGCAGATCTCAATACATTTATTGAAAAAGATGCTGATATCAAGAAAGAAGATTATCTCCAGAACATTTTTGAGATAGGTTCGTATGACGGAAAGCTTTGTCAGATCATACCTTCATTTACACTTGATGGTCTTTTAGGTAAAACATCAATCGTTGGTGAAGAAAGTAATTGGACTGTTGCAGAGTTCAAAGAATTTGTTGATTCATTTGACGGAAATGTTGTAGAAAACGTGCCCAGAGAAGATTTACTTACTGCTATGGCAGGTATAGCAATGTCTGACTATGTTGATTTCAAAGAATCAAAGTGCGATTTTGACAACGAAGATTTTATTACTATACTTGAACTTATAAAAGAAATCGGTGTTGAAGAAGAAGTAGATCTTTTTGATGATGAAAACGAAGATGCATACAACAACTATGAAAAACGTTTCTGGAATGATGAGTGTGCTCTCGAATTTACATCAATATCAGGATTTTCTGAATTTAATATTCTTGAATCTGCAAAGTTCAAGGAAGAAGTTACACTCAAGGGTATGCCATCAGGTAAGGGAAGCGGTATCACAGTAAGATATGGTGAGAGTTTCGCTATCTCTGAAAAATCTGAAAACAAAGATGAAGCATGGAAATTTGTAAGAGAATATCTCCTTGACGATTACCAGAACTACGTTATAGAATCTGATTTTCTCGGTGGCGGTTTCCCGATTAAGCTTTCAACTATAGATGAAATGGTTAAGAAATCACAGGATACAAATAATAATCTGTATTCAAATTACCCTGTAGGTAATGAAATGGTACAGATCGGTGTTATCAGCGATGAATCTGTAGAAAAGGTAAAGAGCATTCTTGAATCCGTTACAGGTGATAGTAATTTTGATGTTTCTATTATGGATATTATCAAAGAAGAAGCTGAATTGTTCTTCAAAGATGAAGCAACTTCAGCCGAAACTGCTGCAAGTATTCAAAATAAAGTTAAGCTTTATCTTGATGAAGTGAAGTAATGATAAATTAAATATTTGATAAAACAAGGGTATTTTATATGTATGAGAAAAACTGTAAAATACCCTTGATTTTTTATTTTTAATGAAATATAATATAATTAAGAAAACAAAAAAGGAGCAACGAAATATGACAAACGATGTAACAATAAAAAGAAAATCGAAAGACAGTGTGTTTGTAAAATTTTTTAGCTACATTGAAAATGTAAAGCAACTGTATGAGGAATTTCATCCTGAGATAACTGATTTAAAAGAGGAGGACATACAGGTACAGACACTTGATTCTGCGATAGTAAATACAATTTACAACGACTTAGGATTTATAGTAAAAGACAGATATGTTGTACTGATAGAAGCACAAAGCACATGGAATCCGAATATGGCGCTGAGAATGCTTTTTTATATAAGTGAAACATACCGCAGATATCTCATAGACACACAGCAGAGTGAACACAGCACCTCAAAAGTGAATTTGCCAAAACCTGAATTGTACGTAATATACACAGGAGAACAGGAAAAGCCAGAAGAGATATCATTTAGCGAAGAATTTTTCGGTGGAAGTTCTGATATAGAATTAAAGATAAAAGTACTGAGTAAAGTAGATGCGACATTAGCCGGACAGTATGTAGGATTTTGCCGTGTGTTTGATGAGCAGAGAAAACTGTATGAAAACAGTATAGAAGCAGCGATAGAAACATATCGTATATGCATAGAAAAAGGATACCTTGAAGAATTTATGAAAAGTCACGAGAAGGAGGTAATA
>JAGAKZ010000042.1 GCA_017848115.1 Oscillospiraceae bacterium | reverse complement strand
CATTTTTGAAGTGAGAATTTATAACTGGTATATTTCTATGGAAGCAACGGAAAACAGCATATTTGCCGAAGGAACAAACGACAAAAATCAGTTTATAACTTCCGGAAATCTTGACATGGAAAGAGTAATAGAAAAGTTTGCAGTACATTTCAGAGAAATATATGGAGACCGCCCGGAAAAATTTATAGAATCAGAAGGCAGAAAATTATTTTTACTGTACTTAAGACCGATAATAAACGGAGTAGGAAACTACTATATCGAAGCCCAGACAAGGGATATGAGGCGAACAGATGTAATAGTTGATTACAGCGGAAAGCAGTATATAATCGAACTGAAAATATGGCGTGGAGAAGAATACAACACAAGCGGAGAACAACAGCTTTCGGAATACCTTGAATATTATAATATAGACAAAGGATATCTTGTAAGCTTTAATTTCAATAAAAATAAGCATACAGGACTAAGAACGATAGAGTTAAACGGAAAGACTATAGTAGAAGCGACTATCTGAATTAAAAAGTGTGTTTTTGTCGATTTTATTTTTTCTTAAAAATGACTGGACAAATCAAGCTCAATGTGATATAATTGAATACAGTAAAATTTCCTTTAAGTTGATCCGGAGAGGTTGACAAGGTTTCTATTTTAAAGCTTTAAAAAACAATATTGCTGTACCCAAAAGATCGCTGGGGATAACTGCAATATAGCCTGAGAATTAAGCCTGTTTGTCAACTGACGGACGGGCTTTTATTTTACACTTTTAAGAGGTGATAAGTTGAAAAGCAAAGCAGTAATACTTGATGAAAATGCAATGAAAAGAGCTGTTACACGAATCACTTACGAGATACTTGAACGCAACAAAGGTGCCGAATCAATATGTATAGTGGGTGTGCTTTCAAGAGGCGCTTTTTTGGCAAGAAGAATTGCTGAAAAAATATCAGAGTTTGAAGGCGTAAATGTTAAGTGCGGAATGCTTGATATTACACCTCACAGAGATGACAAGAAAAAAACTGATGAAAATGACAGAACAAAAATTGATTTTGATATAAACAACAAATCAGTTATTCTTGTTGATGATGTGATATACACAGGGAGAAGTATAAGAGCAGCAATAGACGCACTTATAAAAAGAGGAAGACCTGATAAGATACAGCTGGCTGTACTTATTGACAGAGGTCACAGGGAGCTTCCGATAAGACCTGATTTTATCGGTAAAAATGTTCCTACTTCCCATGAGGAAAAAGTAAAAGTTCAGGTAACAGAACTTGATGGTTGTGACAGCGTTGAAATATTTATACCCGATGATGAATTATAATCGAAAGGAAGGTATGTATGAGTCAGAGTATCATAATAAAAAACATTTCTGTAGTTGATGAAAAATTGAATATTGATGACCGTTATGATATTTATATATCTGATGGTATTATTAAAAAAGTCGGAATCGCTCCTGAAGACAGTACCGCAGTAGTTATTGATGGTACAGGTCTTACGGCGTTTCCGTCATTTTTTGATATGCATGTTCATTTCAGAGACCCCGGATTTACACACAAGGAAGATATAATAACCGGTGCATCTGCAGCGGCAGCCGGAGGTGTGACAGGAGTATTATGTATGCCAAATACAAATCCGCCTGTTGATAACGAGGAAACTATAAGATATATTTCCGAAAAAGCAAAACAGACGGGAATAGATGTATATCAGACTGCATGTATAACTTCCGGAATGAATGGTCAGGAGCTTGCTGATTTTAAAATGTACAAGTCTCTTGGAATCAGGGCGGTTTCCGATGACGGAAAACCGGTAAGTAATGCCGGACTTATGAGACAGGCTCTTATAAATGCTGAAAATGAAGACCTTCTTCTTACATCACATTGCGAAGATATGGATATCATCGGAAAGGGCATAATAAATAACGGTGCGGTTTCTGCAAAGTTAAAAGTAGAAGGAATGGACCGTTCTTCTGAAGATAGTATAACAGCACGTGAAATAGCTCTTGCAGGAGCGGCAGGCGTAAAGGTTCACATCGCTCATGTAAGTACAGAAGGAAGCATCGGATTTATAAGAGATGCAAAAAAGAGAGGTCTGAAAGTTACTTGTGAAACCTGTCCGCACTATTTCATATATACCGATGAAAAACTTGAGATGAGAGATGCCGATTACAGAATGAATCCTCCGCTCAGGGAAAAACGTGATGTGGAAGCTATAACAGAAGCAGTTGTTGACGGAACTATAGATTGTATAGTTACAGACCATGCTCCTCATGCTGAAAATGAAAAAGCTGATTTTGAAAAAGCACCAAATGGTGTTGTAGGTCTTGAAACTTCATTTGCAGCGTCACTCACATATCTTTATCATACCGGTAAGATATCACTTTTGAAACTTTCAGAGCTTATGTCTGTAAATCCACGCAAACTGCTCGGACTTGAACCTGTATATATCAGAGAAGGTTCACAGGCAGATATCTGTATAGCAGATATTAATAAAGAATGGATTGTAGAACCGGGAAAACTTCATTCCAAATCTCACAATACAGTTTTCAAAGGCGAAAAGTTCAAAGGAAAACCGGTAATAACAATTTCAAAAGGTAAAATAATTTATTCTGAAAAAAATTAATAGAAATGAGGAAATGAATTATGTCATTTGACAGACTTATCAAAAAAATTATCGAAACAAAAAACCCTACAGTTGTAGGACTTGACCCACTTGTAGAATATGTACCTGAATATATCAGAAACGACTGCTTTGCAAAATACGGCGAAACACTCGAAGGTGCTGCAGAAGCAATACTTGTTTTCAACAAGTCTATAATAGATGAAATATATGATATAGTTCCTGCAATAAAACCACAGGCTGCTTATTATGAAATGCTCGGATATCAGGGCGTAAGAGTTCTCGAAGAAACTATAAGATATGCCAAGAGCAAAGGTATGTTTGTTATGACAGACGGAAAGAGAAATGACATAGGTGCAACAATGACTGCCTATGCAAAAGCACATCTTGGTGAAACAGTTGTAGGCGGAAATTCAATCGAAGCATTTGGTGCTGACGCTCTCACAGTAAACGGATATCTTGGAACAGACGGTATAGAACCACTTCTTGAAATATGCGAAAAGAAAGACAAGGGTATATTTGTACTTGCAAAGACTTCAAACAAATCAAGCGGTGAGCTTCAGGACCAGAAAATAGACGGAACACCTGTATATGCAATAATGGGTGATATGTGTGAAAAATGGGGAAGCCAGCAGATAGGCGAATATGGATATTCATGTGTAGGTGCTGTTGTAGGTGCTACTTATCCTGAACAGCTCAAGGAACTCCGTGAAAGACTTCCGCATACACTTTTCCTTGTACCGGGTTACGGTGCACAGGGAGGTGGCGCTGAAGGTCTTGCAGGTGCGTTTGACAGCAGAGGACTTGGTGCTATAGTAAACTCTTCAAGAGCAGTTATGTGTGCATACAAAAAAGAAGAGTGTGATGAAAAGGATTTTGCAAAGGCAGCAAGACGTGAAGTTATAAGAATGCGTGATGATATCACAGCATATATCAACATGGACTAAAAACTGATTTTCTGAAGGGATTGATATAATGGAATTATTCAATAAAGGCGATAAGGCTTATTTGCTCCTTGCCGATGGTACAGTTTATGAAGGTCGTTCTTTTGGTAAGAAAGGTACTGTTGTCGGTGAAGTTGTATTTACTACAGGTATGGTAAATTATCAGGAAACATTTACAGATCCCAGTCATTATGGACAGATAGTTCTGCAGACATTTCCGCTTGTCGGAAATGCCGGAATAAATGATGAAGATTATGATACTTCAAAGTCATATATCAGCGGATATATAGTAAGAGAATGGTGCAATACACCTTCAAACTTCCGTTCACAGGGAAATATAAATGATTTTCTTGTAAATCAGAACGTTATCGGTATTCATTCTATAGACACCAGAAGTCTTACAAAAAAGATAAGAGAATGTGGTGTAATGAACGGAGTAATCACTACTGATGATGTCTATGCAAAAAAAGATGAATTTCTTGGCATGATTTCTTCACATAAAGAAAATACTATAGATGAAGTTTGTATCTCAAAAACAGCGGAGTATAAGTCTGAAAATTCAAAATACAGAGTAGTGCTTATGGATTTCGGCTATAAGAGAGGCATTAAAGACAGCCTTCTTGCTCGTGGTTGTGATGTTGTTGTAATGCCTTACAATTCTACAGCAGAGCAGATAAAGGCTCAGTCACCTGACGGAATAGTTGTTTCAAACGGCCCCGGAGACCCGGCGCAGAATAAATCTGCAATAGAAAATATGAAAGAGATAATCGCACTTGGAATACCTGTTTTCGGAATTTCAATGGGTCATCAGATCATAGCTCTTGCAAACGGTGCAAAGACTCATAAACTTTCATATGGTCATCGCGGAGGAAATCAGCCTGTAGTAGATCTTGGTACAGGAAGAACATATGTTACTTCACAGAACCATGGATATGTTGTTGACACTGACAGCATCGACAATAGCATAGCTGAGGTTTCACATATAAATGCAAATGATAAAACCTGCGAAGGTATAAGATATAAAAACGCAAAGGTTATCACTGTACAGTTCTATCCTGATATGCAGGGCGGAGCAAATGATACAGTTTACTTGTTTGATGAATTTATTGGGTTAATGGAGGAAAAATAAGATGCCGTTAAGAAAAGACATTAAAAAAGTATTGGTAATCGGTTCAGGTCCTATCGTTATCGGACAGGCAGCGGAGTTTGACTATGCAGGAACACAGGCTTGCCGTGCGCTTAAGCAGGAAGGACTTGAAGTTGTTCTCGTAAACTCAAATCCTGCTACTATCATGACAGACAAGGCAATGGCTGATAAAATATATATTGAGCCTCTGACTCTTGATGTAGTAAAGAGAATTATAAAAATAGAAAAACCTGATAGTATACTTTCAACACTCGGAGGACAGACAGGTCTTACACTTTCCATGCAGCTTGCTAAGGAAGGATTTCTTGATGAGCACAATGTAAAACTTCTCGGTGCGGATCCTCTTACTATCCATAAGGCAGAAGACAGACAGGCATTTAAAGATACAATGGAGAAGATAGGTGAACCTTGCATACCTTCAAAAGTTGTTGAAACAGTAGAAGATGCAGTCGAATTTGCCGGAACTATTGATTATCCGGTTATAGTACGTCCTGCATTTACTCTTGGCGGTACAGGCGGAGGTATCGCTTATAATGAAGAAGAACTCCGTGATATTTCTACAAACGGTCTCAGACTTTCACCTATAACACAGGTTCTTATCGAAAAATGTATAAGTGGCTGGAAAGAAATCGAGTTTGAAGTAATAAGAGACAGTAAAGGAAATGCGATCACAGTATGTTCGATGGAAAACCTTGACCCTGTAGGTGTACACACAGGTGACAGTATAGTTGTAGCTCCTGCGGTAACTCTTACAGCCAGGGAATATAATATGCTCAGATCTGCTGCTATAAATATAGTTTCCGAACTTGCAGTAGAAGGTGGCTGTAACTGTCAGTTTGCACTTCACCCGACATCATTTGAATATGCGGTTATCGAAGTAAATCCCCGTGTTTCACGTTCTTCAGCTCTTGCTTCAAAAGCTACAGGTTATCCTATAGCAAAGGTTGCTACAAAGATCGCTGTCGGATATACACTTGATGAAATATTAAATCAGGTAACAGGAAAAACATATGCATGTTTTGAACCTACAATAGATTACCTTGTAGTAAAATTCCCTAAGTGGGCTTTTGATAAATTTGTATACGCAAAGAGAACACTCGGTACACAGATGAAAGCTACCGGTGAAGTAATGTCAATAGGTACAAGTTTTGAACAGGCTATCATGAAAGCTGTAAGATCGATAGAACTTGGAATAGACTCTATGAATCTTCCGAAACTTTCAAAACTTACCGATGAAGAACTTCTTGAAAAACTTCATACTGTTGACGATGAGCGTTCATTCCAGGTATATGAAGCTATTAAACGTGGAATACCGCTTGAAAAACTTCATGAGATAACCATGATCGACATGTGGTTCTTAAATAAATTTAATAATATGGTTTGTCTTGAAAAATGGCTTGCTGACGGTGAACTTACAGAAGATAAGTATCTTACAGCCAAGACATACGGTTATCTTGATTCAACCATAGAAAGAATGTCCGGACAGAAATGCCCTCTCAGAAAAAGGGCAGTTTACAAGATGGTTGACACTTGTGCCGGAGAATTCAAGGCTCAGACTCCGTACTTCTATTCAACATTTGATGAAGAAAATGAAGCAAAGCAGTTTATAGAAAACAATGATACAGGAAAGAAGAAGATAATAGTTTTCGGTTCAGGTCCTATCCGTATAGGTCAGGGTATCGAATTTGACTACTGTTCAGTACATTGTGTATGGACTCTTAAAGAAGAAGGATATGAGGCTGTTATCTGCAACAACAATCCGGAAACAGTTTCTACAGACTTTGATACAGGTGACAGACTTTACTTTGATCCGCTCACCAAAGAAGATGTTGAGTCTATTATCGAAACAGAAAAGCCATATGGTGTAGTTGTACAGTTTGGCGGACAGACTGCTATCAAGCTTACAAAGCATCTCTCCGATATGGGTGTAAATATTCTCGGAACATCTGCTGACAGTATAGATGCTGCAGAAGACAGAGAAAGATTTGATGAAATTCTTGAAAAATGCGGTATCCCAAGACCTCAGGGACATACAGTAATGAATACCGAGGAAGCACTCAAGGCTGCAAATGACCTCGGATATCCTGTACTTATGAGACCTTCATATGTTCTTGGTGGTCAGAATATGATTATTGCACATTCTGATAAGGATATAGAAGAATATATGGAAATCATCATGAGAACGATGATCGAAAACCCTGTTCTTATTGATAAGTACATGATGGGTACAGAAATCGAAGTTGACGCTATATGCGACGGAAAAGATTTTGTTATTCCGGGTATCATGGAACATATTGAACGTGCAGGTGTACATTCGGGTGACTCTATTTCCGTATATCCTGCGCAGACACTTTCAAAGAAAATTCAGAATACTATCATAGAATATACAAAGAGACTTTCTCTTGAACTTAAAGTAATCGGTCTTGTAAATATTCAGTATGTTGTATATAACAATGAAGTTTATGTTATCGAAGTAAATCCACGTTCTTCAAGAACAGTTCCGTATATAAGCAAAGTAACAGGCATTCCTATGGTTGATATCGCAACAAAAATAATGCTTGGAGCTACTCTTAAAGATTTGGGTTATGAAAGCGGACTTTATCCGTCAGCTGATTATGTAGCAGTAAAAGTACCTGTATTCAGCTTTGAAAAACTTCATGACGTTGATACAATGCTCGGACCTGAAATGAAATCCACAGGTGAATGTCTCGGAATTGCAAAGACATTTGAAGACGCATTGCTCAAGGGTCTTGTGGCAGCAGGGTTTGACCTCAAGCGTGAAGGTGGAGTGCTTATTTCTGTAAGAGATACAGACAAGCCTGAAATAGTTGCAGTTGCTGATAAATTCTCACAGATGGGATTTGACCTCTACGGTACACAGGGAACACAGAGTTATCTCAACAGAAATATGATAGCTACAAGTCTTGTAAACAAGGTTTCGGATGAAGAACCGAATGTTATTTCACTTCTTGAGAGCGGAAAGATACATTATGTTATCTCTACTTCCGAAAAAGGCAGAATGCCGGCAAGAGACAGTGTTAAGATGCGCCGTAAATCAGTTGAACGTTCTATCTGTTCACTCACAGCGATAGATACAGCAAGAGCACTTGCAAATGTTCTTATGACCGAAAGAACTATTGATGATGTTGAGCTTGTTGATATTACAAAAATTTAAGTTGTAGATTTTTTAAATAAAAAAGCAGAGAATATTATTGTTGTTTCTCTTGAAATTTTGTCGGGTTCTGTTATATACTCGGCAATCGAGAAATAACAATGTTCTCTGCTTTTTTGTTGTTTATTTTGCATAAGGATTTTTTTTTTTTTTTGAGCAATGTGCTGATTGACAGGTCTGATATGTAGTAGTAAAATTAAGGTGAGGGAGGATTTTTATTGAAAGAAGGTGGTAAAATTGAAAAAGAGTTTACTATGCACTGCATTTGTAACCGCACTTGTTTGTATCTGTTCTGTAAGCAGTCAGAGTGTTATTGCCAATTCGGAAGACATGATGTACATTGATACAGGTGATGTGCAGGCAAAGACACTTCCTTATTATGAAAGTGAGAGCAATTTGCCGTTTACGGCAAGTATATCGGTTGACGGCACGAAAACAGTTACTTATGCTTCGGTAGAAGATGAAGAAACCAAACGGGCAAAGATAGAAAAAGTGCTTGTGGAATTTAATGAGAAGTATGGTACTGATTACAAGCTAGCAAGCAAGGAACAGCGTGAGGCAATCGGCGAAGATGCCGAATCGGAGTACCGTATTATGCTTGAAATGAACGAAGAAGAACTGGAAGAATACTTTTACTGCATATATGAAAATGCGAAAAAGTGGGAATAATGATTATGAAAAAAACGTCACATTTATATTTGTGGCGTTTTTTACTTTGTGAATTTAGAATATGTTTCAGAAAAAAAAGTTAGTCCAAGTATTGTAATGCAATATATCTATTTTTTTGCATTACTTTTGTTTGTGCGTTCAATTGACAGTATAGTGGTATTTTGGTATAATAAATATGCTGATTAACTTGCTTTTTAATGTATATATATTTCCTGGAATTTACAATAAACTAATATGTTTTAGCTAATGCTTTTATTAAGATTCATTAACAGTAAAAAGCATTACAGTGTTGTATCTGTAATGCTTTTTATGCTATAAAGAGGGTGTAGTATATGAAGATAAAACACAGATATACGCGATTTGGGTTTTCAGGTTTTTTATTAATGCTTGGATTATTTGTGTCGGCGTTTATATTGATTTATATAGCAGACATCATAATTATTGAATTAAAACAAAAAAATGTCCTGACACAGTTTGAAAATCAGAATTATTATTGGATAGATAAGCAAGAGAATATAGATGATGATATGACAAAAGAGATTTTGGAACAGATTATTATCACATCACAGAGTACAAATTGTAATGTATGTTTTGACAATACTGTAAATGATATATCAAATCAGTTGGAGCAATTTGAGATTGAACTTATAATAAATATGAACGAATATCCTGAAATGATTACACAAACAGGTGAAAAGATTTCTTTTCCATTAGAATCAACACAAAATCCCATTATATTGGGAAAGAGTATGCTGAAATACTGCGAAGATAATATTTTGATGGTAAATGAAATACCGACCGAAGTGTCTTATGTTTTAAACGATGAGTATTCATCAGGTATAGATTACTCTATGTATATGTTCTGGAATAATTGCAATGATGATATGAAAGAAAAACTATTGGAAAATATGGTTGAAAGAATGCAATCAAAATTTTTGAGAATAAAATTATACAGCAATTCTTCAATCGATGATGACTATCAATTGATATTAGATTCATTGAAAGATTATCCTGTAGTTTTAGAAAAAGAGGAGAATATTAAGCAGGAAAATTATCATCTGGATGCTACTAATAAGCTTTTAAATATGATTTTCTTACCTGTATGTATATTATTTTCCTTATATACGTGTTTTTGTATATCTTTTTTGTGGCTTAGTCAGAGAAAAAAGGAGATTTCTATAAGAAAAGCGTATGGTTTTTCAAATTTACAGATTTTTAAGATGTTGATTGTTGATATTTTATTTTTATCAATTCCTTCTGTAATTATAGCAGTTATTTCTAATATTGTTTTTAGATTTATTATTAATGACAGAATGATATTTGATAGTTTATCTTTGGCGAAATTTGCCATGATTTGTGTGGGTATGATATCAGAAGTAATACTATGTGCATTTTATCTTTTCCAACGCTTAAATAAACTGATATTGACCGAAGAAATTAAATCGTAAATGTGATGATAAAATAAATTAAGGAGTTATGGTATGATACTGAATTTTGCTTTCGATTTTTTGTCAAAAAATATACGCAAATCATTACTTTCGGTATTTCTTATAGTTGTAAGCACACTTGTCATAATGCTGTCTGTTATATTATCTGAAAATCGTGATGAAGTCTATGAAACTATAGATACTCTTCTTGTATGTGGAGTAGAACAAACAGTTGAATTAGATATTAATTATGGAGATGATATGGGGCTTGAACAGCTGAAAGAAATGCAGTTAAAAATTAGTGAGTTTTTAGATGATGTTTCGGAAGAAGCAGAAATAAATTGTATAGGTTCGTATTCGACAGGAGGTTATCTGCCTATTCCGGAATTATATGAAATACAAAAAAAAGGCGGAGCTACTTTTGATGAATATTTAAATATGACTTCAATACATAAAAATGCTGCGGATATGTTTAAAATTGAGATAACTTCCGGAACGCATCCTTCTGAAATGAAATTTGAAAGCGACAAGGATTATTTATATCTAGGTTCTGGATATAAAGATTTTATTAATCCAGGAACAGAATATGATGTAAATGGTTATAAATTTAAAGTTGCCGGTATTCTTGATGAATCGCAAATTTTTTTTGATGATAATTTTACATTTGGAATAAGTGCAACAAGTTATTCTGTTACGCATGATATGAAATATGAGATATTATGTTTCTCGGATTATCATACATCTAGATTTTTACTTTGTGCAAATGAAGGATATAATATAAATCAGGCTATTGAGAAACTTTACAGTGTAGCTGAAAAATATGATATGGAAGATTATATTTTATATACTACGCTTAATGATAAGTATGAAATGGCAAATCAAGAATGGTTGTTTATAAAAAACATTTTATATAAACTTATAACGATAGTATGTATATCTTGTATACTTATGCTTATATGTACCCACATACTTGATTTACTCAGCCAGATGAGAAATTACGGAATAATGTACGCAAATGGTTTTTCTGTATCTGATATCTGCAAAATAATCACAATAAAAAATATTGCTGTATCAGTGTTCGCTTTTTTAATAAGTATTATTATATGCCTGCTTGCTGTTAATCTTGTTTTTAAAGGTTATGAGGATATGAGTGATGTTTTTAATAGGATAATAGTTAATATAGCTATACCATTATCACTTGCAGTTATTGTACTAATAACTGTTTTTATAACATTATTTTCGATAGTAATATTAAGAAAACTATCACCGCTTAGAATGATTGGAGGACAAAATGATTAAACTTGAACATGTAAAAAAAGATTTCATTGTAAATGGAATATATACTCATGCATTAAAAGATATAAATGCAGAAATAAAAGAAGGTGAGTTGATTGCTATAATAGGAACTTCCGGTTCAGGTAAATCAACTTTGCTTCACATACTTGGTGGTATGGAAAATATGACATCCGGCAGATATTATTTCAACGGTACAGATATATCAGCTTATTCTCCTTCAGAAATGCATTTATTCAGAAAAGAGAATATCAGTTTTATTTTTCAGAATTTTGCTTTGATGAATAAATATACAGTATATGAAAATGTTGAAATGCCACTTATTGCTCGTAAGATAAAAAACAGAAAAAAGATTATAATGGAAAAATTAGAGCAGATGGGTATAGCCGAGATGAAAGATAAATTACCATTGCAGATGTCCGGCGGTCAGCAACAAAGATGTGCAATTGCAAGAGCGTTAGTAACAAATACTCCAGTTATTCTTGCTGATGAACCTACCGGAGCACTTGATACTAATACAAGTAAAGATATATTGGAATGTTTTAAAGCGATTAATAAAGACGGAAAAACAATAATAATAGTTACACATGATATGAAAGTAGCTAACAATTGTGATCGTATTATACAGATTGAAGATGGATTGATTGAAGATAGGAAATAATAATGGAATATGTCAACTGAAAATGTTGAAATAAAATACTGTTGTATGTTTGAAATGAGCGAAAAAGAACTGGAAGAATACTTTTACTGCATATATGAAAATGCGAAAAAGTGGGAATAATAATTATGAAAAAACGTCACATTTATATTTGTGGCGTTTTTTTAGTGGTTATTCATAATAATATATAATATTGTAACCTTGCTAACAATACAAAAAAATGTTATACTAAATATATCTAGAGAGAATGAACAGATGTAAATAGAAAAAATACTTTCAATAGGAGTGAAAAAGATGAATAAGCCGGTTGCGATAGGTTTGCAGAGTTTTAGTCAGATAAGGGAAAACAATTGTTTTTTTGTAGACAAAACAATGTTTATAAAAGACTGGTGGGAGAGTAATGATGCAGTTACGCTTATAACACGTCCACGTAGATTCGGAAAAACTTTGAATATAGATATGCTTGATTGTTTTTTCAGTACAAAATATGCAAACAGATCGGATTTGTTTGAAAGTCTTGATATTTGGAGATATGAGGAATACAGAAAATTTCAGGGTACATATCCTGTTATCTTTCTTAGTTTTGCAAAATTAAAAAGTAATAACGCTAATGAAATGAAAGATGATTTCTGTAAAGTATTAAGTGAACTTTACAAAGAATTTATGAGCACGATATATCAGAGTACAATTCTTACAGATTCTGAAAAAGATGATTTTAAGAATATGCTTTATAAGATTGATATCGAAAGGTCATCTGAAGATGCGAAAGATGCAGTATATATTTTATCAAGAATTTTGTGTACTCACTACAAGAAAAAAGTAATTATTCTTCTTGATGAATATGATACACCGCTTCAGGAATCCTGGGTGAACGAAATCTGGGACGAGGTTGTATCTTTTATGAGATTGTTTTTTAACAGCACTTTTAAGAATAATAAATTTATGTACCGTTCGGTAATGACCGGAATAACCAGAGTAAGCAGAGAATCACTTTTTTCTGATCTGAATAATCTGAAAATCTGTTCAATGTCATCGGAAAAATATCAGAATTATTTCGGATTTACAGAAGATGAAGTTTTTGAGGCTATGAATGAATATGGATATACCAATAAAGATGAAGTAAAGAGCTGGTATGACGGATTTACGATAGGAAATGCAAAAGATATTTATAATCCGTGGTCGATAATAAATTTTCTCGATGAAGGAGCATTAAAACCATATTGGGCAAATACCAGTTCAAATTCCCTTGTAAGTAAACTTATAAGAGAAGGTAGTCGAAAACTTAAAATGGATTTTGAAAAATTGCTTAATGGAGAGTCCGTTTATAAAACAGTAGACGAAGAAATGGTTTTCAATCAGTTAAGCGAAAATCAAAATGCAGTATGGAGTTTGCTTGTGGCAAGCGGATATCTGAAAATAAATTCAATAAATGATGGCATTTATGAACTTCAGATTGTAAATCATGAAGTTATGCTTATGTTCAGAAGACTGATAAAAGAATGGTTTGGAAAAGCAGACGATAATTATAGTGATTTTATAAGCAGTATGCTTATAGGTGATGTAGATGAAATGAATGAATATATGAACTGTATTTTGAAATCAGTTATAAGCTCATTTGATACTGCTCAGAATGAATCAGATTTTCTGGCACCTGAAAGATTTTATCACGGACTTGTACTAGGACTTCTTGTGGAATTACAGGACAGATACGCTGTTTTATCAAATCGTGAGAGCGGATTTGGAAGATATGATGTAATGCTGGTACCGAAAAACAAAAATGCAGATAAGGCATTTATAATAGAATTTAAGGTAGTAAACAAAAATCGTGGAGAAAAGTGTCTTGAAGATGCTCTTGAAAATGCTTTGAAGCAGATAGATGATAAAAATTATAAGCAGAATCTCATAGATATCGGAATTTGCGAAGATCAGATCGTAAATTATGGGTTTGCATTTGAGGGAAAGAAAGCGCTTATCAAAAAAGGATAGGACATAATTGAAAATAAAATTGCTGTTTTGATTTTTTTAGAAAAGGGGTTTTAAAATTGAAATTACTTCATATATCAGATCTTCATTTTGGAAAAACACTTCATGAGTGTCCGCTTGTTGAAGAAGACCAGCCACACTGGAAAGAGAAATTTCTGGAGCTTGTTGATGAGATAAAGCCTGATGCTGTATTGATAGCCGGAGATGTTTATGACAGGAGTACGCCTTCAAATGAAGCTGTAAAATTACTTGATGAATTTCTTACGGAGCTTTCGGCAAAGGATATAGCTGTACTTATGGTATCGGGAAATCATGATTCAGGACAAAAACTTTCTTTTGGAAGTGAAATATTTGAAAAACAGAATGTTTATATTTCCGGTGTTTTAAGAAAAGAACTAAAAAGTGTAACAATAAATGACGAGTACGGTCCGGTGACGTTCTGGCTTATGCCGTATGTATTTCCTGCTTTGATAGCATCTGTTCTGGAGAAAGAAAAAATGAGCGACTATGATACAGCAGTCAGGGAACTTCTTAGTGCTCAGAACATAGATTTTTCTCAGAGAAATGTACTTATAGCTCATCAGAATGTAGTTTCTGAAGGCAGGGAAGCACAGAGAGGCGGTTCTGAAACGATGATAGGCGGAGTGGGCGCGATAGATTATAAGGCATTTGACGGATTTACATATGTTGCGCTTGGTCATATTCACGCAGCACAGTATGTTGGCAGAAAAGAAGTGAGATATGCAGGTTCACCGCTATGCTACCATTTCAGTGAAACCCGACAGAGTAAAAAAGGACCTTTGCTTGTAGAAATCGGTGACAAAAACGATGAAGTAAAAATATCAACTTGTCTTATAGAACCGATTCATCAGCTAAGGGAAATAGTGGGGAAATTTGATGATGTAATCAATAGTGAACTGAAGTCGGAAAAAAGAAATGAGTATATACGTGTAGTGCTTACTGACAGTAATTTGAAAACAGATTCTGCTGAAAAATTAAGAGCGGTTTTTGAATCTCATGGCTCTAAAATGCTTGAAATCGTAAATGAACCTGATTTTTCGGAAAAAACATATACTCAAAGAGAAAATCATGGAGTAAAGAAAAATGTAGGAGAACTTTTCAGAGACTTTTTCTTTGAAAGGAGCGGAGAAAAGACTCTTGACAATAAAGAAAATGCTATAGTAGAGTATCTTACAAATGAGGTAAGTGAACATATCGGAGAAGAAAAATGCGGAGACCCCGATGATAAGGCTGTAGATAAATTTCTTGAATTTATATTCGATGGGGAGGAATATTAAATGAGACCAATAAAACTTACTATGACAGCATTCGGTTCGTATGCTGAGAAAACAGTGATCGATTTTTCTGTTTTCGGTAACGGACTTTATCTTATTACAGGAGATACAGGTGCAGGAAAAACAACTATCTTTGACGCTATAATATATGCTCTCTACGGAGTAATGGGTGGTGACCGCAGAAAGCCTGACATGATGCATAGTGACTATGTTCCAAAGTCCGTTGACAGCGAAGTGGAACTGGAGTTTGAACATAATAAAAAGCATCACAGAGTACAGAGAGTAATGCATAATAAAAAGACAAGAGGAAAAGAAGAGTACACTCCTGATAAAACGAAAGTGATTTTCTGGGAGGAAGGAAAAGAGCCTATTGAAACATCAACAAAAGTAAATGAACGAATAAAAGAACTTCTTGGTATAGACGCTACTCAGTTTCAGCAGATAGTGATGCTTGCACAGGGTGAATTCAGAAAATTTCTTGATTCGGAGAGTGATAAAAGAAATGAGATACTCGGAAAACTTTTTGACAGCAGTCCGTATTTACGTTTTCAGAACCTTTTAAGTAAAGCTGAAAAGAAAATCCAGAGTAAAAAAGAAGAACTTGAAAATAAGCGTAAAGTTGCAATGACAGAAAAATTTGTCATGCCTTCCGGAATTACCGATGAAGAAAAAGCCCTGTATTCGCATATGTACCCTTGTCTTGAGGAAACATTGACACAACTTGTAAAAAATGATGACTGTATGATACAGATGCTTGAAAAAGATGGTGATGAAGCTAAGAAAAATAAAGACGCCATCTTAAAGAAAACAGCTACAGCAGAAGAGAATAATAAAGCTCTCGATACACTTGATAAATATAAAGAAGAACAAAAACAACTCGAAGGACAGCGTGAAGAAATAAATTCGTCAGAAATAGTTCTTGATAAGGCAAAAAAGGCTGTAAGAAAAGTAATGAATGAAAGAACAACATATTACAGTTTCATAGAAGAGCATAAACGATCTTATAAAAATCTTGAAAAGTTAAAGTCAGAGTATGAAAAACTTAAACTTGAACTGAACTCTGAAAAAATAAAAAATAAGAACAATGCTGACAGACAGGAGAATATAGATAAATTACGTTTTGAGATCGATACACTTTCTTCAAAACTTCCTCTTTATGATGAAAAAGAAAAAAATGAAAAAAGGGCTTTAGCATTAAAAAGAGAAATAGAAAAAATAGATGCAGAGATCAAACTATCTCGTGAAAACAAAACAAAGTGCGAAGAGGAAATAACAAAAGCAGATGAGAAACTGAAAACATTTGAAAATATAGATGTAATAGTTGAAAAAGCATCGCAGGAGTACGATAATATAAAAAAACGTTTTGACGATTTTAACGGAAAAGACGGTATATTTTCACGTATAGAAAAAGGTATAAAATTTATTTTAAAACTTGAAAAGGATAAAACAGTATATATGCAGATGGCAGAAAAAGCTGTGAAAGCCGAAGAGAAACATCATCAGATGTATACAGCTTTTGTAAAAGGGCAGAGTCGCTTGCTTTCTTCAAAGCTTTCTGATGAAATTCTTAAAAACGGCAGTGCTGTATGTCCTGTGTGCAATACTTGTATAGACAGTATTGATAATTTGTGTGCTCATAACGATAAAAATGATATTGTTCCAAGTGAAGAAGAACTGAAAACGGCAAATGAAGAATTTAAAGAAACAGAACGTTTACGTCTGGAGAAAAAAGAAGCGATAGATAAAGATGAAAATGGAGTGGCAAAGTCAAAGGAAATAATACTTGAAAAAATACATAATGCAGGTTTTGAAGGTGACAGCTGGGAAGTGGTTTCATCTGACGAATGGGTAAAAGAAGTAAAAAACAGATTGGAATATGAAATAAACGAATCTTTGTTAAAGTTACAAAATGCTCGGAAAGCACAGAACGAAAATAAGAAGCTTAAAAAATTACGTGATGAAATGGTAGCGAATATTTCAAAATATGAAAAAGAGTATCAGGAGAATCAGGAGCTTCTTGCCCAAAAATCAAATAACCTGTCAGAACTCAAAGCAACAGTTTCAGAACAGAGCAAACAACTTAGTTTTCCTTCAAAAAATGTAGCAGAAGAAAAAATTAATATTCTTAATAGTGAATGCAAGAAACTTTGCACAGAACTTGAAAATGATAAACAGTCGCTTAAAAATGCCGAAGAAAAAGTAAAAGAAAAAGAAGGCAGTATCGATAATCAGAAGAAAAATCTCGGTGAACTTAAAAATAAGGTTGCTAACTCCTGTAAAATCTATGAAGAAGCACTGTCAGAAGCAGGATTTAGCTCCGAAAAAGAATACGAAGAAGCAGTTTTACCTATCGGTGATATCGATCCTGAAAAGTGGATAAGTGATCATGAAGAAGTAATAAAAAAATACAAAGAGAATGTCATGCGTATTGAAGAAAAGATAAAAACTCTCTCTGACCAAACAAAAGATATCGTCCGTACAGATATTGAAAAACTAAACAGTCAGCTTGCACTTTCAGAAGAAAAATCCAAAAAGATTCAGGAAGAACTGCGCATCGTAAAAAATAACAGAGATAACCATAAGAGTATATCAGAAGAAGTAAAAATTATAAATCAGAAAATCAAAGCAATTTCTCCTGTTGCAGAAAAAATAAAAAATCTTTCTTCGATAGCAAACGGTTACAGAGAACAAGGCGGAAAACTTAGTTTTGACAGATATGTAATGGGTTCTGCTTTCAAAGAAATTCTTGACAATGCAAATCGCAGATTGCAGATTATGAGTGGCGGAAAGTTTGAGCTTATCCATCGTACTGACGGAAATGCAAAAAACAAAACAGCCGGTCTTGATATTGACGTACTTGACATTGCTACAGGTAAGCAGAGAAAAGCAGGTTCTATTTCAGGCGGTGAAGGATTTCAGGTATCAATGTCCCTTGCACTTGGATTGTCAGATGTCGTTCAGAACCATGCCGGTACGATAAGCATGGAATCAATGTTTATAGATGAAGGTTTCGGTTCACTTCATGAAGCAGTACTTGACAGTGCAATAAATGTACTTGATCAGCTTTCAGGTGGTTCAAGGCAGATAGGCATTATATCACATGTGGCAAAACTTGAAGAAAGTATCCCTAAAAAGTTAATAGTAAAGGGAAGTTCAAAGGGTAGTTCTGTAAAGACGGTTTTGTAAGGAGTTGTTTTATATGAAACGATTTTTATCAGCAATAGCTACTTTTGCTATAATGTTTAGTTCTTTTCCTGTTAATACATATGCTAAAGATATGGATAACGACTCGTATATTTATAAAAAATTTGACTTTGGCGGATTGGGAACTGCTGAAGGATATATAGGTGTATCGGCATCAGATGGCTATAATTCTTCAAAAGGTTACGGATTTGCAAATACCGATGCAGTAGACGATGTTTTGGCAAGCGGAACAGGTGCGTTATCAGATGCAGTGCGATTTAATTCCGGTGTCCCAAATCATATATTTAATGTTGATTTGCCAAATGGAGTTTATAAAATAACGGTAACAACAGGTGATGTTAAGTCAACTACGATCAATGCGGAGGGATTGTCACAGCTTTTCTTTATGACAGGCAGTAATGCGGTTGATTCTTTCACTATACCGGTTACAGATGGTCAGCTTAATATATATGCCGGTTCAGGTGTGGGAACTGAATTTTCTATAAGTGCTCTTGAAATAGAGCAGACTTCAACAGGAACGACTACAAAACCAACCATCTGGGTCAGTGGTGATTCAACAGTTGCAAGTTATTATAATGTTTCAGATGATGCAGTTCGTGGTTGGGGACAGTTTCTGTACAATTATGTTGATACAGATAAGTATGATGTACGAAATATTTCAGCAAGTGGTATTTCATCAAGTGAACTTCTGAATTGTGGTTTCTTTGATACTGTTGAGCACTATGGAAAAAGTGATGATATTTTTATTATATCTGCAGGGATCAATGATTATATAAAAGCATACAACAAGAATAAAAATGATCCGGATTCTACAGAATACACGACGGCGATAACAGAAATGATACGTCGTGCAAAAAAGAAGGGTGTAAAAATATATATTACCAAACAACATGGTGAGCTTAATGACTGCGCTAAATATCCACTTGTTCAGAAGCGCTGGTTTAGTGATGCAATAGATAAAATTGCAGATGCAGAACAGGTTGAAATACTTGATTTGTTTAATCCTTGGCTTGTATTCTGTCTTGAAAATACATATGAAATAGCCAAGCAATACTATTCAGCAGACGGACTGCACATAAATTATTTCGGTGCAAATAAAATGGCAGAGATGGTAAATGAACTGCTTTTTTCTCCTAAAGAGCCTGAAAAGGGAATTTATGATCCTTACAAGGATTTTGATACTTCATCAGCGGTGGTATATCAGACGGAGATATCAGGAAAACCTGTTCCAAATCCTCACAAGGGCTATGTTATGACAGTGTATAATCCGGAGATGTTTGAATCATCATTCCCTTATGGAAAGGGTGGCTCTATGGAAAATCACGCATGGGATATTGTTACGCTTTGTAATGGAGTACACTTCTGGGAGGATATAAATCCGCAGGAAGGTGTATATAACTGGAAAGAAATTGATGATATGCTTGAGGCGTGTGAAAAGCACCAGATGACTTATGTATTGCGAATTCTTCCATATTCTCATCTTGTGGGTTCTCATGATAATTATGGTGAGGAGCATAATTTTGTCCCACAGTGGATTTATGACAAAGGAGCAAAAAAGAAAAGAGTTACACTTTTAGAAGACCCAAGTATTGAACTGGATGTTCCGGTTTGGGATGATGAAATATATTTGCAGGCTTGCAAGGACTTTGCGACAGCTATTGCCGAACGTTATGACGGTGACCCACGAGTAGAATTAATTGATATCAGACCATTTGGAAACTGGGGTGAATGGCATTTTTCACAGGTAGCAGGCAGTGAAATGCCTTCTGTTGAGATTCAGAAAGATATGGTTAAATATTACAGAGATGCTTTTGATAAGACACTTCTTGCTATTACTTCAAATGCAAATGGTGAGATTTATGAGTATGCACTATCAATCGGTGTTGCAAAGCGTGATGATGGTTTTATAGCAAGTTCTAACAGAGAATGGGGATTACGTCAGTCTTATAAGGCAAATATACCTGCTATTGCAGAAAATGCATCAACTTATAGGATGATGTTAGAAAACGAAAACGATCCTTATGGTCCTTTAAAATGGACACAAAAGCGATTTCGTGAGTGTATTGAGATCGCACATCTGACTATTACTGCACTTGATCAGGATAGTCAGTGCGGTTATAAGATTTATACAGAACAAAAGGAACTTTTAGATGAAATGGTCAATCGCATTGGCTATAATTTTACTGTGACGTCAGCTGTAAGAAATGGTAACAAACTGAAAGTTACAATAAAAAACACAGGTGTTGCACCATGCTATTTTAATATAAATCTTTGTGCCGAAATTACTGACAAAAACGGAAACAGAATCAAATCATTCGGAGATCCGGTAAAAATAGAAAAAGGCACATTTCATGATGAAGAAGAAAAAGCATTTTTATTTGAATATAACGGAACACTTGATGACGATGCTATAATCAGCCTTGCAATGTACGATTGTGACAATCCGCTTGTCAAGGGTAAAGATCCTACAGTAAAGTTTGATAATAAAAATACTCTATCTACAAACAGACTGCAACTTGTAGAAGTAACACCAAACGGTGATGTAAATGCTGATGGCAGATTTGATATCGGTGATATTTTATTGTTTAAGAAATGGCTTTTATCTTTTCCTGATATCACACTCCCTGACTGGAAAGCTGCTGATTTAAATGAGGATAATAAACTTAATGTGGTTGATTTCAGTATGATGAAATACTATATGTTATCTAAGATGTGATATGAAAGATAGAGATTTGCTTGTGTTTTCTGAGCGTAATATAAGGAGTGATTATTAAATGAAAACATATGTCTGGTGTGAAGATTCAAGTTCGGGATATCTTTTCTGGAAGGTTTTGTTTAATGTGATTTATCCTGATTTTATTGTAGAAACTCAAAATGGCAATTCACGATTAAGCAAAGCAGTAGAGAAAATTGATGATGATGGTAATATGTATTATATAATACTTGATACAGCTATAGATAATCCGGATATTTTGCGTGAGTTAAAACGATTAAAAAGAAGTGCTTTTGGAAAAAATAACATCAGAATAATAAAAATACATTCATTTGAATTCGCTCTTCTGTCTTTTAAGTTTTTGGAACAGTGGGTGTTTGCAGAAAAAGATGAACTAAGAGATAAGCGTCAGAAAGTGCTTGAGGCAAGAAATATATTTATAAATATTATAAATAATGGTGCGGATTCAGATATTTTAAATGAGTTCAAATCAGTGTATGAATATCAAATGAAAATGAATACAGAAAAGATTTCAGCTAGAATTCTTTCTGAGATAACAAAGAATACAGGTTTTGAAACAAATAAAACTAAAATCGGATCATGCTTTATAAATAATTGTTGTGAATGGAATGAAAGAAAAAAAGATGATATATGTGGTTTGGATTATAATAGGTTGACAGTCACAGAAAAAATGAAACAGATATTCAAACATTCAGTCTTAGAATTGGCATTTGAGGAGGTAGGACTGTAAATGATAACTGTATACAAGAAAAAAAATATCCCCAAAAATATGCAACTTATAAGTCTTAATGATATTTATTTCAACAAATATACAGTAGAAATACTTGATGAAAGAGCTGCAGAAATCATAAAAATAATTGACCATTCTGATATGCTTAACAAATACACAATCAGTTCAAGATTTAATGGCACAGTCTTGAATATTGATAAGCTTTCTACAGGGTGTAAAACGGTATTGAATATCATGTATAATGCGGATAGTATATTTGATATATGTGAATGTGGTGACAATGCACTTGATGTAGTTTATTCTTTACCTGATGGCAATGTATACTGTAGTTATCCTTTTATTTCTTTTGAAATGAAAAAAGTAAATGTTTTTGATAAGCAAGGTATACATGAAATTGATTCTTATGAAGAACTGAAGGAGTGGTGGATAAATGAAGATTAAGCCCTTTATTACTGACCGCATACAAACAAAACACACATCTTTTAAAGTCGATTTGAATCTTGAAAATAATGTTACCTTTATTAATGGCGAATCAGGAACAGGAAAATCAGCGTTATTCTCTTTTCTTGAAGAACTTGCGGTAGAAGATAAAAGAATAAGATGTTTCAATTATCTGGATTATAAAAAGTCATATAAAAATTCTATAAAAAGATCTAAGGGAAAATTATTTATAATTGATAACGCTGATATACTTCTTGATGATAATATGCGAAGTTTTATAGCATTTGATGGGAATAATCAATACATTATTATTGGAAGAAATCCTACAGGATTACATTTAAATATAGATGAAGTTTATGAGTTGCAAAATCAGGAGATAGATGGTATAACGTTGTTTACATTAAATAAAAGTTTTTGATACCCAACAAACGAATCTGCAATAAATAATGATAAATTTATTGCACTTGCAAATAAAAAATGTTATAATTATAGGTGTGTATTAAGTATAAAATCATCAGTTGAATCTGATTGTATTTATGAAAGGATTAAGATATAATGAAATATACTCAGGGAAAATATATTTTGTTGAAAAAACAGACGCTTGCAAAGCAGATTTATGACTTCACAATATTGTGCCCGGATATAGCACAGGTAGCTTGTGAAGGACAGTTTATCCATGTGCTTCCTCAGGGATTTTCACTCAGAAGACCTATTTCGATATGTGAGATCAATAAGGAACAGGGAACACTCAGAATAGTATTTGACGCTAAGGGTGACGGTACAAAAGCTCTTGCTGATATACCACAGGGTGGTGCTATAGACGTTGTCGGACCGCTTGGCCATGGATTTACGCTTTCGGAAAAAGAAAATAAAGTTGTAATAGTCGGTGGTGGTATCGGTGTTCCTCCGCTCCTTCCGCTTGCACAGCACTATGGAGAAAATGCGACTGTTATACTTGGTTTCAGAAGTGCCGATGCAGTTATACTCAAAAAGGATTTTGAGGCTACAGGTGCTAAGGTTATAGTCTGCACTGATGATGGCAGTGCCGATGTTCACGGACTTGTTACAGGTCCGCTTTCAGATGAACTTTCAGGTGCATCTGCTGTTCTTTCATGCGGTCCGATCCCTATGCTCAAAGCTATAGCAAAACTTTCAGAAGAAAACGGTGTTCCGTGTCAGGTGTCACTTGAAGAAAGAATGGGTTGTGGTGTAGGTGCCTGTCTGGTATGTGCTTGTAAAGTACAGAAAGAAGGACAGGAGAAATTTGGACATGTTTGCAAGGACGGTCCTGTTTTTGATTCAAAGGAGGTAATCTGGTAATGGCTGATTTATCTGTAAAAGTAGCAGGTGTTGATTTTAAGAACCCTGTAATTCCGGCATCAGGTGTGTTTGGATATGGTCGTGAATATGAAGAATTTTATCCACTTTCAAAACTTGGCGGAATAGCTACCAAAGGTACTACCGGTCAGCTCAGAACCGGAAATCTTTCTCCGAGAATAGCAGAAACTCCTATGGGTATGCTGAATTCTGTTGGTTTGCAAAATCCCGGAATAGATAAGTTTATCGAAACAGAACTTCCTAATCTTATGACAAAGGATACTGTAATAATCGCAAATATTGCCGGTTCTACTCCTGAAGAATGCGCAGAAGTTGCGGCAAAGCTTGACAATACAGATGTTCACATGATAGAACTCAATATATCATGTCCGAATGTAAAACAGGGTGGTGCGGCATTTGGTGTTTCCTGTGAAGGCGCTTCGGCAGTTACTTCACTTGTAAGAAAAAGCACAAAAAAACCGCTCATAGTAAAGCTTTCTCCGAATGTAACAGATATTGCTTCTATTGCCAAAGCTGTTGAGGCAGAAGGTGCAGATGCTGTTTCACTTATAAATACACTTCTCGGCATGAGGATAGATATAAAAACAAGAAGACCTGTACTTCGTAACAACTGCGGAGGAATGTCGGGTCCGGCTATTTTCCCTGTCGCTGTAAGAATGGTATGGCAGGTTGCAAATGCAGTAAATATTCCTGTTATAGGTATGGGTGGTATTTCTTCGGGAAGAGATGCGATAGAAATGATGATGGCAGGTGCAAGTGCAGTTCAGGTTGGTGCGGCTATTATCACAAATCCGTTTGCACCGATAAATATCATTGATGAAATGAATGAATTTTTAGATGAAAACAAAATTAAATCAGTAAGTGAGATAATAGGCACTGTACAGCCATGGTAATGCGAGAGGTTTTTGAATGAAAATAATGTCAGTAGATTTCGGCGATGCAAGAACAGGTATAGCAATGTGTGACAAAACAGAGATGCTTGCTTCTCCGATTGAAGTAATACATGAGAAGGATTTTGAAACCTGTATACGCAAGGTGGCAGATGTCGCAATAAAACATGGTGCAGAAGAAGTTGTTGTCGGATATCCGAAAAATATGAACAACACTATCGGAGAGAGGGCTGAAAAATGTCAGCTTTTTTCCGAGAAATTATCTTTGCTTATAGATGTTCCGGTTAAATTATGGGATGAAAGAAGTACGACGGTATCAGCACATTATTATCTGAATCAGACCAATACAAGAGGTAAGAAAAGAAAAGCAGTTGTAGACGCAGTAGCTGCAACGATTATACTTGAAAGTTACATGGAATTCAGAAAAAATATGAGGTGATAGTATGAAAAAGGTAGTGGCATTTACCATTGCACTTTTAGTTTGTGCTTGTGCATTTAGATCCGGTGGGAATACGGAAATATATGCAGAAGAAAAAATATCAGAAGAGAAAGTTGAAACAGTGACCGAAGAAACCGGTGACAGTGATACAACTCAAAAAGATGATACATCAGAAAAAACTGATGATACAGTTACAGAAGAAACTGAAGAAATTGATGAAAACAACTGGCACCAGTGTCTTCATGAAGCAGCTGATGCTGAACTTACTACTGATGGCAAGACATTTACAATGGTTATAAATAACCCTGGTGGCGAAGCTAACGGTGGTGCTGATAAGTGGGACGTTCAGTTCAGATGCAGAGGTATTTCTATAGAAGAAGGTCACAGTTATAAGCTTACATATCAGATCTCATCAAGTCAGGACGGCTACTATTATACCAAGATAGGAAACCTTGACGCTAAGACAGTCGGTGCGGCAAACTCAGGTGAAGTATGGCACAATCAGTTTGGTGTTTCCACTATAGAGAGTTATGTTGAAGGTCTTATCAAGCGTAATAAGGGTATAAATTATGCTGAAGGCTGGACGATGCAGAGAATAACTAAAGGTGATACCATAAGTGTAACAAGTACCTTTGACGGAATCGCAACGATTCCGGAAGCCGAATGGGTTTTCTTCCTTGGTGGTGAAGGTCCGGCAACGCCCGGTGGTTGCTTTAAAGAAGGAACAGTTCTTATGTTTACAAATCTTACACTTGTTGACCTTACTACAGGTGAAGAAATAATCAGCTATGGTAAGTTTGTAGATAGTGAACTTAAAGGCGATCTTGACGGAAACGGTGTTGTTGAACTTACCGATCTTACAATGTTAAGCCTCTATCTTGTAGGAGACACACAGCTCGACAATGCTCAGATATCAAATGCAGACCTTACAGGTGATGGGCTGGTAAATCTTGCAGATCTTCCTTGCTTAAAAGAAATGATAATGGCAGGCAGTAAATAGCCGGTGTAATAAAATATTAAATTGATCACTCACTTATAGTGGGTGATTTTTTTCTTGAAAAAATAGTGAAAATAAGCTATACTATTACTATAACAAATGCAGAAAACTATAAAGAGGAGTGTGAGAAATGCAGATTCTTAAACCGATACCGATAGGAATAGAAGATTTCAAGGAAATAATAGATATAGGATACTATTTTGTCGATAAGACATTACTGATAAAAGATTTAATAGACAACAGAGCAAAAGTAAGCCTTATAACACGTCCTCGCCGATTTGGAAAGACGCTGAATATGAGT
>JAGAKZ010000041.1 GCA_017848115.1 Oscillospiraceae bacterium | reverse complement strand
GTTTGAAGAATCAGTACGAAACAACGGAACATCTGAAATTTTTGATGCCATGTTAAGCGAAGATACAGAAAAAATGGAAGATGAAATAAGCAAATGGCTAAGAAAGAGCATAAGTTATCATGATACAAAAGAAAACTTTTATCATGGATTTTTAGCAGGACTTCTTACAGGTCGTGACGGATATGAAGTAAAATCAAATCGTGAAAACGGAAACGGAAGAAGCGATATAACAGTGTGTGAATATTCACAGAGAAAGGTAGCAGTGATATTTGAAGTAAAGCCTGCGGATTCATTTAAACAACTTGAAGAAAAATGTGAACAGGCACTAAAACAGATAGAAGAAGAAAAATACGCACAGCAGTTTATAGATGACTGTTATAAAAAAGTTATCAGTTATGGAATCGCTTTCAGCGGAAAATCGTGTAAAGTAAAGATAGGAAAAACATTATATTATAAATAAATAACAATGGGATATACATAAAGTCGTATATCCCATAAAGTTTTCCTGCGTCAATATTGCAATTTATTTAAAAAGTTGGTATAATATTAAAGGTTGTATTTTTCGATTCAGGAGGTGGTTTTGTGGCGGACAGGACATTGATACTTGAAGGTGTGGTTGAAAATGTGCTTTTCAGAAATGTCGAGAATGGATATATCGTCTTTGATCTTGATGCAGGCGGTGAACTTATTACAGCTGTCGGTGAGATAGGAGAAGTTGAAGAAGGCGAAAAACTACGCTTAGAGGGAAATTACGTAAATCACGCAAAGTTCGGGACGCAGTTTAATGCTGAATATTGCGAACGTATGTTGCCGAATACAGCAGTTCATATCCAGAAGTATTTGTCCTCAGGTGTCATAAAAGGTATAGGACCGTCTCTTGCAAAAAAAATAGTTTCTGTATTTGGTGATAAAACCTTTGAAGTGATGGAAAATACTCCCGAAAAACTTCTCGATATAAAGGGTATATCACCTTCAAAATGTGAGAATATTTCAAATGAAGTAAAACAGATATTTAGTCTTAGAAGATTAATGTCATATCTTTCACGATTTGATATAAAAGCAAAATTTGCAATGAAGGCCTTTAAAAAATGGGGATTTCAAAGTATGGAGGTAATACAGAACAATCCATACCTTCTGTGTTCATACGGAGTCGAACTGGAATTTAAAAAAGCCGAAGTTATAGCAGATGAACTTGGTATCGGACATGATTCTGCTATGAGAGTAAAAGCAGGAATGACATATATTTTGCTTGAAAATGCAAGTAACGGACATACTTGTTTGCCATTTGACAGGCTTAGTGCAAAAGTATGTGAGTATCTTGAGGTGCAAAGTGAGAGCTTTGAAAAAGCTTACGCCGAAGAATTAGATGATGAAAATATATTTGAATATATAAAAGTAAACAGAAAATTTGTTTTTCTTGCAGATTATTATAATGCTGAGAGTTATATAGCCGGAAGACTTGGCGTTATACAGGCATTTTCGTCACATGATACATATGATTATGAGAAAATGATAGATGAAAATGAACGTGAATCCGGAATGAAGTATGAAAAACTGCAAAGACGTGCAATTTCAGAAGCTCTTTCCAAAGGTCTTCTGATACTTACAGGCGGTCCGGGTACAGGTAAAACCACTACGCTGAATGCCATCATTTCAATGTATGAGAAAAAGGGTTCTACGGTTATGATAGCGGCTCCGACCGGACGTGCCGCAAAGAGAGTAGCAGACCTGACAGGATATGACGCAAAGACCATTCATCGAATGCTTGAAGTAAGATATGATTCAGATGGACGGATACGCTTTAACCATTGTGAAACAAATCCTTTAAAATGTGATGTTCTTGTAATCGATGAAATGTCCATGGTAGATACTATGCTTTTTGAAAGTCTGCTAAGGGCACTGAAACTAAGCTGTCGTCTTATCATGGTAGGAGACAGTGACCAGTTGCCATCTGTAGGTGCAGGAAATGTTCTCAAGGATATGATAGAGAGCAAAAGACTTCCTGTAGTTGAGTTAAAAGAAATATTCAGGCAGGCGCAGGAAAGCTGTATAGTTACAAATGCTCATAAAATAATTCATGGCGTACATCCTGAACTTTCTGTAAAAGACAATGATTTCTTCTTTTTTCAGAGACTTGATTTTGAAAAAGCATCTGAGTTTGTTGTTGATCTTTGTCACCGCAGACTTCCGCAGGCATATGGTTATTCTTCGACAGACGATATTCAGGTACTTTGTCCTTCGAGAAAAGGAACGCTTGGAGTTATAGAACTCAATAAAAAACTTCAGGCAGTAATTAATCCGCCTTCAAAATCAAAAAGTGAAACAAAATCCCTGATATATACATTCCGTCAGGGTGACAAAGTTATGCAGACCAAGAATAATTATGACATAGTGTGGATACGGGAAACCAAACTCGGAAATGAAAACGGTACAGGTATTTTTAACGGTGATATCGGAAAAATACTTGCTATAAACAAGTTTGACAATGAAGTTATCATAGATTTTGACGGACGCAAGTGCAATTATACATTTGATCTTCTTGAACAGCTTGAGCTTGCTTATTCTATCACAGTCCATAAAAGTCAGGGCAGTGAGTTTGATGTTGTTATACTTCCGATACTTGGCGGATTTGAAAAGCTTTATTACCGGAATCTTCTCTATACCGCAGTAACCAGAGCAAAGAGAATGCTTATAATAGTAGGTTCACAAAATAAAGTTTTTCAGATGGTTGACAATGAAAGAAGAACGTTACGTTATACGTGTCTGAAAACATTACTTGAAGGTGCTGTTGAAAATGAGTACACTTCATAAATACATACTCGATATATTTTATCCGAACAGATGTCCTTGTTGCAACGATTTTATAAAATGGGACAAACTCATATGCAGTAAGTGCCATAAAAAAATCGACATTGTTTATGAAAAAGTCTGCAAATACTGCGGAAAAGAAATATGTATATGTTCGGAAAACTTAAACTATGACGGAGCTGTTGTTCCTTTGCGTTATGAAGATCTGGTAAAAGAAGGCGTATTGTCTCTTAAAAGAGGGAAAAATAAAAATTTCGGCGAATATACAGGAAAACTTATAGCACAGATATTGTGCAGTGAGTACAGTGATATGAAATTTGACTGTATAGTTCCGGTACCTATGTCAAAGCAGTCTTATTGTGAACGCGGATATAATCAGGCTGAAGTTATTGCAAAGGAAATAGCAGTTGCATTAAAAACAGAGCTATGTAAAAATATTCTCTACAAATCAGGCAAGTCAGCGTCACAGCATTATCTTAAAAGAGCACAAAGACTTATTAATATATCATCTATCATGTCAAGAGATATCGACCTGACAGGAAAGTCAGTAATAATATGTGATGATGTCATAACAACAGGGAGTACAGTGAACAGGTGTGCTCATCTTTTGAAAAGAGCAGGCGCAGATACAGTGTTCCTTGTAGCTGCCGCACAGTCAAAACTAAGATAGAAGGGAGGACTTTTATGGATATCGGAGTTGATCTTGGAACTGCCAATATGGTTGTGTCAGCAAATCATAAAGGAATAATTCTGAGTGAACCGTCCGTAGTTGCATATCACAGATATAAAAAAGAAGTTATTGCAGTTGGTACGGAAGCTTACAATATGATAGGAAGGACTCCTGACTATATAACCATAGTTCGTCCTCTTGCCGATGGTGTTATTTCAGATGACGGCATGGCTGAAGTAATGATAAAAGCGCTTATTCTGAGAGTTCTCGGAAATCAGCCGATACGTCCCCGTACTGTTTTGTGTATACCTTCTTTTATTACTGATATCGAAAGCAGAGCGGTTATAGAAGCAGCGATAGGTGCAGGTGCAAGAAAGGTGTATCTGATACAGGAGCCTATAGCTGCGATGCTTGGAGCAAATATTGATATCTCGTTGCCAAAAGGGCATATGGTTGTTGATATAGGCGGTGGAACTACAGATATTGCGGTAGTTTCACTAAATGGTATAGTAGTTTCTCATTCGATTACAACAGCCGGAAATAAGCTGGATATGTCGATTTTGAAGTATATTTCAAATCGCTATAAAATGCTTATAGGAGAGCGTACTGCCGAAAAAATAAAAAAACAAATGGCAAATGCGTATAATCCCGGAGTCACCAAGCGAATGAAGGTAGGCGGAAAAAACCTTTACACAAGTATGCCACAGTCTATAGAAATAAGTGAACTTGATGTTCATCTCGCTATAGAAGAACATCTTGCGGAAATAATAGAAGCTATACGTTATGTTTTTGAACAGACACCTCCTGAACTGGTGCGTGATATATACGACAGCGGGATAATTCTGACAGGCGGAGGAGCATTGCTCGGAAATCTGGACAGACTGATAAGTTCAGAAACAGGATTAAAATGTAAAATAGCCGGAAATGCCGTTACTTGTGTTGCAAATGGCACAGCAATAGTTTATGATAAGATGGAAGAACTACTTGACGGATTTGAATATATTCCGGTTCATAAATATCAGTAAATAAATTCAGAAAGGAATTTTAAATATAATGAATAACAAAGAGCAGACAAATCATCATGATCATGACAAGATCACTATAACACTTGAAGATGACAGCGTAATGGAATGTAAAGTTCTTACGGTATTTGAATGCAACAGTAAGGAATACCTTGCACTTGTTCCGGAAAATCCGGAAACAGAAGGTGATGTTTATCTTTACGGTTTTATCGAACACGCAGAAAATGAAGTGGAACTTATAAATATCGAAGATAAACAGGAACTCAATGATGTTATAAATGCTTTTGAAAAATGGTGTGATGAACAGGAAGAATCACTTATTCCTGTCGATATTTATTCAGGATTTCTCGGAGCAGGAAAAACAACTCTTATAAAGAAAATGATAGCAGAGGCGTATAAGGGTGAAAAGGTTGTTCTTATCGAAAATGAATTTGGTGAGATAAGCATTGACGGTGGTTTTCTTAAAGAATGCGGTGTTGAGATAACTGAAATGAATTCCGGTTGTATCTGCTGTTCACTTGTCGGAGATTTTGGCGAATCACTCAGAAAGGTAGTTGCTGATTTTGATCCGGACCGAGTAATAATTGAACCTTCAGGCGTAGGAAAGCTTTCAGATGTTATAAAGGCAGTAGAAGGCGTTGCAGAGGATACCCCTATTTGTCTGAATGCTTATACTGCTGTTGTTGATGTAAAGAAATATTCAAAATATCTTAAACTTTTCGGAGAATTTTTTATCGACCAGATTCAGAGTGCATCACTCGTAGTTCTTAGCCGTACAAAAGACATTGATGATGCTGAGCTTGAAAAGTGTACAGATGCACTTAATGAGTTGAATCCGAGTGCTCTTATCATAACAACAGACTGGGATGAAATAGACGGTAAGCAGATAAAAGATGTTATGGACAGCGGTTTCCAGCTTGACTTTGAAGACGAGTATATCGAAGGTATCGGATATGAAGATGAATTTGACCACGACGAAGAATGTGAATGCGGACATCACCACCATCATGACCACGATGAAGAATGTGAATGCGGACATCACCACCATCATGACCATGACGAAGAATGTGAATGCGGACATCACCATCATCACGACCACGATGAAGAATGTGAATGCGGACATCACCATCATCACGACCACGATGAAGAATGTGAATGCGGACATCACCATCATCATGACCACGATGAAGAATGTGAATGCGGACATCACCATCATCATGACCATGACGGTGAATGCAGTTGCGGACATCACCACCACCATGCAGATGAAGTATTTTCAAGCTGGGGAACAGAAACAGTAAGAAAGTTTACTGAAGATGAAATAAAGAATATTCTTGCATCATTTACTGATGAAAACAACTACGGATTTATACTAAGAGCAAAGGGAATAGTTCCTGCAGCAGACGGAAAGTGGATACACTTTGACTATGTTCCTGATGAATACAACGTTCGTTTCGGTGGCGCTGATGTAACAGGCAGACTCGTTGTTATCGGTACAAACGTAGATGAAGCTAAACTTGAAGCACTTTTTAAAAATAAAAATTAATGGGAGAGGAAATTTAATATGGATATGACTCCTGTATTTATGTTTACCGGATTTGTTGAGAGCGGTAAGACCACTATGATACAAAGATGGCTGACACAGCAGTTTTTCATTGAGCAGGAAAAAGTTGCAATAATTGTTTGTGAAGACGGATTTACAGAACTTGAAGATCTCAGAGACAATGTAGTTGTTTTCAATCTTGAAAACAAGGAGGACTTTAATTATGAATTTCTCCTTAAAGTGCAGAAGGAACACGCTCCGACAGCCGTTATCATAGAATGTAACTGTATGGTAAGCATAGATGAAACTCTTGACAATGAACTTCCGAAAGAATGGGAACTTGTTGAGATATCTGCAATGGCTGATGCCTCTGTTTTTGATTCACAGATGAAAAATATGCGTTCTATAATGATAGATCAGTTCAAGTATGCAACTGTTGTTGTATTTAACAGATGTGATGAAAACACAAAGAAATTACCGCTCAGAGCAGCAGTAAAGGCAGTAAATCCGGAAGCGTCACTTATGTTTATAAAAAAAGACGGTACAGCAGACGAAGAACTTGATGAACTTCCTTTTGATATAAATGCCCCTGTTATAAAAATAGAGGACATAGATTATGGTCTTTGGTATATAGATGTATTTGAAAACTATCCTCGATACAACGGAAAGAAAGTGCAGTTCAAGGGTGTAGTAGCAAGACCCGAAGGTTATCCTCCGAACTCATTCCTTGCAGGAAGACACGCAATGACTTGTTGTGCCGATGATATAGCGTATTTGAAACTTCTTTGCGTATGTGAAACCAAGTCTGATCTTAAAGAAGGCGAATGGGTAACAGTTACTGCAGAGATACAGATATGCCAGCCTGCAGGAATGGAAGAACCTTCACCGGTATTTTATGTAAAGGACGTAAAACCGGCAAAGGCTCCTGATTCAGAATGGGTTTATTTCAGCTGATTTTTTCAGATGATCTTACTTAACACATTATGAAGTCTGTCAGGCATAACTTTATCGGCTGATATAATTTTTATTATGCAAAGTGCAATTTCCCTGACAGTTGTTATATCGGGAACGTAGACAGTATCTGTTTTGTTTTCGATACAGATACCAAAAGTTTTTATTACTTTTTTGTCAATGACACTTTTTCTTTCAAATACTGAATAAGTGTTGTTGCCACTAAGTATAGTATATATGTATTTCATTTGCATACCTCTTATCATATTATTTGTTTGATATGTGACTATTATAGCACTTCAGATATACAAAAAAATGTCATTATAATGTGGCATATTTTAATGAAAGGAAATGAATTTATGAAAACATTCAGAAATGCCGATATTCTGCTCCCGAAAAATGCAGATATGGAAAAATGGTCTGTAGTCGCTTGCGACCAGTACACAAGTGAGCCTGACTACTGGAAAGAAACATCAGAAATAACAAGTGGCAGTATCTCTACTCTTGACTACATTCTTCCTGAGATCTATCTTGAAGATAATGATGTGGAAAAAAGAATAGAAAAGATCCACTCTGCAATGGATAAGGGAATAAAGGATAATGTTTTTGAAGAGTACAAAAACTCTATGATCTACCTTGAAAGAGTTCAGGATGACGGAGAAATAAGAGCCGGAATAGTCGGCTGTATAGATCTTGAAGACTACGATTATTCAAAAGGTTCTGACTCACTTGTAAGAGCTACGGAAGCGACAGTTGTTGAACGTATACCACCAAGGATCGCAGTAAGACGTGGTGCAAAGCTTGAACTTCCTCATATCATGATACTTATTGATGATGAAGAAAGAACAGTAGTTGAACCGGTTGAAAAAATAAAGGACAAATTACAGAAAGTATATGATTTTACTCTTATGCAGAGAGGCGGTTCTTTAAGAGGCTGGGTAATTGACGAAGAAAATCAGAAAGGTATCATCGATGCACTTGCCGGACTTGAAGATCCTGAGAACTTCAACAAAAAATATGGTCTTAACGGTTGTGCTCCTCTTGTATATGCTATGGGTGACGGAAATCATTCACTTGCTACAGCAAAAGCTTTCTATGAAGAACTTAAAAAGTCATCTCCTGATAAGGATATGAGCAATCACCCTGCAAGATATGCTCTTGTGGAGATAGTAAATCTTCATTCTCCTGCGCTTAAGTTTGAAGCTATTCATCGTATAGTTACAGATGTAAATACAGAAGATCTTCTTGAAAAAATGACACAGGTTCTTGGTATAACAGAAAACACTGATAACTGCGAGCAGAAAATGGAATACGTTATAAAGGGAAAGAGAACCTCAGTCGGAATAACAAAGGTTTATTCAAAGCTTACTGTAGGCAGTCTCCAGCAGTTCCTCGATGATTACATAGCGGAAAACGGTTGCAAGATAGACTATATTCATGGTACAGACGTAATCGAAAAGCTTTCTATGAGTGATAACAGCATAGGATTTATTCTTCCTGATATGGAAAAATCCGAACTGTTCCCGACAGTAATTTCAGATGGCGCACTCCCTAGAAAAACTTTCTCCATGGGTCATGCATGGGATAAGAGATATTACACAGAGTGCAGAAAAATAACTGATTAATATAAAAAGGAATGATATTATTTATGAAAAAAGAACTTAACAAAGTTTATGATCCGGGTAATGTAGAGGACAGAATCTACAAGTACTGGACAGACAATGATTGTTTTAAGGCAACAGTTGACAGAACAAAAAAACCATACACAATTGTTATTCCGCCTCCGAACATAACAGGTCAGCTTCACATGGGTCATGCTCTTGATGAAACTTTACAGGATATACTCATAAGATACAAGAGAATGTCAGGTTACGCTACTCTTTGGCTTCCCGGTACAGACCACGCTTCCATAGCTACAGAAGCAAAGATAGTTGAAGCTATGAAAAAAGAGGGCGTTACTAAAGAAGATATCGGCAGAGACGGTTTTATGGAACGTGCATGGAAGTGGAAAGAACAGTACGGCGGAAGAATAGTTGAACAGCTCAAAAAACTCGGTTCTTCATGTGACTGGTCAAGAGAACGTTTCACAATGGACGAAGGTTGTAACAAGGCTGTAAAAGAAGTTTTTGTAAAGCTTTATGAAAAAGGTCTTATTTACAGAGGCGAAAGAATAATAAACTGGTGTCCTACATGTAAGACATCTATTTCTGACGCAGAAGTTGAGTATGAGGATCAGGCAGGACATTTCTGGCACCTCAGATACAAGCTTTCTGACGGTTCAGGATATCTTGAACTTGCAACAACACGTCCGGAAACACTTCTCGGCGATACTGCTGTTGCTGTAAACCCTAATGATGAAAGATATAAGGATCTCGTAGGAAAGACAGTTATACTTCCTATCGTACACAGAGAAATACCTATCGTTGCTGATGATTATGTTGAGATGGATTTTGGTACAGGTGTTGTTAAGATAACTCCTGCACATGACCCTAATGACTTTGAAGTAGGTCTCCGTCACGATCTCCCTGTTATAAATGTTATGACAGATGATGCAAGAATCACAGAAGACTATCCGGCTTATGCAGGTATGGAGAGATTTGAAGCAAGAAATGCTATCGTAAAGGATCTTGAAGAAGAAGGCGCTCTTGTAAAGATAGAAGACTACAGCCACAACGTTGGTACTTGCTATCGTTGCGGTACTACAGTTGAACCAAGAGTTTCAAAACAGTGGTTTGTAAAGATGGAACCTCTTGCACAGCCTGCAATAGACGCTGTAAAGAACGGTGAAACAAAGTTTGTTCCTGAGAGATTCAACAAGATCTATTTCCACTGGCTTGAAAATATCAAGGACTGGTGTATATCACGTCAGCTCTGGTGGGGGCATCAGATACCGGCATTTTACTGCGACTGTTGCGGTAAAATGACAGTAACAAAAGAAAACTCCGCAGTTTGCCCTGAATGTGGCAAGCCAATGCGTCAGGATCCCGATACACTCGATACATGGTTCAGCTCAGCTCTCTGGCCGTTTTCAACACTCGGCTGGCCTGACAAGACAGAAGACCTTGATTTCTTCTATCCTACAAATACACTTGTTACAGGTTATGATATCATATTCTTCTGGGTAGTAAGAATGATGTTCTCAGGTATCGAACACATGGGAAAAGTTCCTTTTGACACTGTACTTATTCATGGTCTTGTACGTGACTCAAAGGGACGCAAGATGTCAAAATCACTCGGAAACGGTATAGATCCTCTTGAAGTTATTGCTGAGTATGGTGCAGACGCACTCAGATTTACTCTTGCAACAGGTAACTCACCCGGAAATGATATGCGTTATATGGACGAAAAGGTAAAGGCATCAAGAAACTTTGCAAATAAACTCTGGAATGCATCACGTTTTATCATGATGAATCTCCCTGATGATTTCAAGTTCACAGGACTTCCGGAAAATCTTAATATAGAAGACAAGTGGATCATAAGCAAGTTTAATGACCTTGCAGCCGCTGTAAATGACAATCTTGATAATTTTGAACTCGGTGTTGCCGTATCAAAACTTTATGATTTCATCTGGGACGTTTACTGCGACTGGTATATCGAGCTTACAAAGCCAAGAATTATGGCAGGTGGCGAAACAATGGCATCTGCACAGGCTGTTCTTGTATTTATCATGCAGGGAATGCTTAAACTTCTCCATCCGTTTATGCCATATATAACAGAAGAGATCTGGCAGACACTCACTGATGAGTCATGCCCTATCATGCTTGAAAAGTTCCCTGTATTTGAAGAAAAATATTCATACAAGGAAGAAGAAGAGGCATTTGAAAAAGTTATTGCTGTTATCAAGGAAATAAGAAACAGAAGAACAGAAATGAACATTCCGCCGTCAGTAAAGGCAAATGTATTTATTGAAACAGCAGATACAGCTCTTTTTGAAAGCTGTTCAATGTTCTTCGAAAAGATGGCATTTGCAAAGGAAGTAAATGTAGCAGAGAAGTTTGATATCGAAGATGCTGTAACAGCTGTAACAGACAGTGCCCGTGCATTTATTCCTATGAATGAACTTGTTGACAAGGACAAGGAACTTGCAAGACTTAACAAGGAAAAAGAAAAAGTACAGAAGGATATAGACTTCCTTTCAGGTAAGCTTAACAATGAAGGATTTATTGCAAAAGCACCTGAAAAGCTTATCGAAGCTGAAAAGGCAAAGCTTGCTAAGGCTCAGGAAAAGATGCAGAAGATAGAACAGTCTATAGCCGGTCTTAAATAATTACAAATGTCTGTTATCGACATAATAACAAATAAATAATAAAAACCCCCATATTTGTATTGACATTCTACAGTTTTTTGTGTATAATTAATACCATAAAACTTAAAATTCGTTAAATCACATTACGAATTTTAATGAGAAATATATTTATGGGGGTATTTTATTATGAGATATGAAATCAAAGGCGATCCGTTTCCGATAGTTATCTGTACACTTGAAGACGGAGAAACAGTAGCTTGTCAGAAAGGTGCTATGGCATGGATGTCACCAAATATGCAGATGTCTACAAATGCAGGTGGCGGTGTCGGAAAGATGTTCTCCAGAATGGTATCAGGTGAATCAATTTTCCAGAACAAGTACACACCAAAGGGACAGGGTGAAATTGCTTTTGCACCATCAGTTCCGGGTCAGATAATTGCTATAGAGATCTCACCACAGAGAAATATCGTTGCTCAGAAGTCGGCATTTCTTGCATCAAGCGAAACAGTAAACTATGAACTTTTCTTCCAGAAAAAATTCGGAGCAGGTCTGTTTGGCGGTGAAGGTTTCATAATGCAGAAGTTTAGTGGCTACGGTATGCTCTTCCTCGAAATCGGCGGAAGTGTGGTTGAATATGAACTTTCAGCAGGAGAGTCAATTCTTGTTGATACAGGTTACCTTGCAGCTATGGATTCTACATGTTCTGTAGATATTGAGAGCGTTAAAGGTATCGGAAATGCACTTTTCGGCGGTGAAGGTTTATTCAATACCAAAGTAACAGGTCCCGGTCATGTATGGCTCCAGACAATGCCTATAATGACACTCGCTTCAAATCTCAGCAGATACATGGTTACAAGTAAATAGTTTTGTCTCACCGTCTGTGAAATCATCAGGCGGTGATTTATTTAAACGGAGGTGTTTTTTTATGAATTATCAGGAAGCAATGCAGTTTATCAACAGTTACACAAAATCAGGCGGAAAAGTAAGAAATCTGAGCAGGGCAGAGAAACTTATGAAAAATCTCTCAGACCCTCACAAAAATCTGAAAGTAGTACATATAGCCGGTACAAACGGAAAAGGTTCGGTACTCGAATATATGTCACAGAGTCTTATCAATGCAGGCTATAAGACAGGTCAGTTTACATCACCTTTTATAAGGGTATATGAGGACAGAATACGAATAAACTCTGAAAATATTTCTCAGGATGATGTTGCCGGACTTTGTACACAGGTAGCAGCGGCGGCAGGTGATGATGAGTATTCGCAGTTTGAGATCACTATGGCAATAGCACTTCTCTATTTTGCAAGAGAAAAGTGTGATATAGTATTTCTAGAAGCAGGTATAGGCGGTGTTTTTGACAGTACAAATGTAGTTGAAGAACCACTGGTTTCGGTTATCACATCTGTTTCTGTAGATCATACTGCACTTCTTGGAAACACCATAGAAGAAATAGCTATGCAGAAAGCCGGAATAATAAAAAATAACAGACCGGCAGTTGTTTCGTGGAACAATCAGGACATAATGGATATATTCAGTAAAGAGTGTATTCTTAAAAATTCTGAACTGATAGTACCTTCATCAACAGAGTTTTCTGATATAGAAACGAATATAGACGGCGGAAAGTTTGTATACAAGGGAAATGAATATAAAGTAAAGATGCATGGCAGACACCAGATAGTAAATGCCGCAAGTGCAATAAAAGCACTTGAAGTTCTGAGAAATCAGGGATTTGAAATAAGTGATGAACATATAAAAAATGCTCTTGGTGAAGTACAGGTATTGTCAAGGGTAGAGATAATCAAGGGAGATCCCGACATCATAATCGATGGCGGACATAACCCGGCAGGAATAAGTGCATTGCTGTCGACTCTTATGTCGATGGAGATAAAAAATGCAGTATTTATTTTCGGTATGGTCGATACAAAGGACATAGAATCATCAGCAAAGTTTGTTTCTGCATTTGCCAAAGCAGTTATATGCGTGGACGGTTTTATTCAGGGTGCAGTTGAGAAAACAAAGCTTGCAGAATATTTTCAGTGTGAAAAATACGTTGCTGATACAAGTGAAGCATTTGTTCTCGCAAAGATGGCAGCCAGAAAACATGATGCCACTATAGTAATATGCGGTTCTCTTTACATGACAGAAAATTTCAGAAAGCTTATCGAGGGTCAGAAATAAAAAATGAAATGAAACTCAAGAAAATGAGAGAAACAGCGTAATTTAATGAGAAAACGAGAGAATAAGGTATACAAATTAAAAAATCGCTGAATTTCAGCTTTTTTTAGCTTGACAAACGATTTGGTTACGAGTATAATAATATATGTTGTGTTGCGATAGAACTGAATAGATGCTCGTAAAAGGGCTATCTTGCGAATATTTAGTATATCGGAATGGATAATTAATTATAAACGAAATTTTAAAAAACGGAGGAACGGAATATGTCAACTTTTATGGCTAAATCAGGCGAAGTAAGCCGCAAGTGGTATATTTTAGATGCAGAAGGCAAGCCACTCGGACGTGTTGCTGCTAAGGCTGCTCATATTTTAAGAGGTAAACACAAACCAACATATACACCACACGTAGACTGTGGAGATCACGTAATCATCATCAACTGTGACAAGGCTATCCTTACAGGTAAGAAGCTCGAACAGAAGAAGTATTACTGGCACACAGGCTGGATCGGTGGTCTTAAGTCAGAAAGCTACAAGGACATGATGGCTAACAAGGCTGACAAGGCTATGAAGATCGCAGTAAACGGAATGCTCCCTAACAACACACTTGGCAGAGCAGCATTAACACGTTTAAGAGTATACAAGGGTGCTGAACATAAGCAGGCTGCTCAGAAGCCAGAAGCTTATGAATTTTAAGAAAGGAGCTTATTAACATGTACGAATCAAAACAGAAATACTACTACGGAACAGGCAGAAGAAAACATTCTGTAGCAAGAGTTAGAGTATACAACGGATCTGGTAAGATCACAATCAACGGAAGAGATATCGACGATTATTTTGGTCTTGATACACTCAAGCTCATCGTTCGTCAGCCAATGGCTCTCACAGAGACAATGGATAAGTTCGATATCGTTTGCACAGTTGCAGGCGGTGGCGTAACAGGTCAGGCTGGTGCTATCAGACACGGTTTATCACGTGCATTACTCCTTTTCAACCCTGAACTTCGTCCGGCTCTCAAGGCTGCAGGTTTCCTCACACGTGACCCAAGAATGAAGGAAAGAAAGAAATACGGTCTCAAGGCTGCTCGTCGTGCACCACAGTTCTCAAAGAGATAATTTCTTATTTTATTTATTCAATCGGAAGCTTTGTGTTTCCAATATGTGCGTTGTTTCTAAATTTGCTTAGATTTAGAAGACAATTAACAAGTAATTAAGGCATTTGCCCTTGTGGTGAATGCCTTGTTTGTTAAAAATAGATTTTTTTCAAAGCCGGATATTATAATTTGAATATTAAGCTATAACGGTTACATACTATTATCGGAGGTGACGTAGATGTTATTAAAATATTCTGTTAGTAATTTCAAATCAATCGGACATAATGTTGAGTTCAGTATGTTTCCTCTTGAAAATACAGATGATAGATTCTTAACTGAAATAGAAACTGTTGCAGGAACATGGAAGATTTTAAAAAGAGGCGCTTTTTTTGGACCAAATGCTTCTGGTAAAACTTCTTTTGTCAAATCCTTAGCATTTGCCAAAGATTTTATAGTAAAAGGAACAAAGAAACTCTCTATTTTTAAATCTACACAATTTCGTGGAAATATAGAAGAATTAGATGGAATAACTTCTTTTGAATTTATGATTTATGTTGATGGAGAAGTTTATGATTATGGCTTTTCTATTAAGAACTCTTATATTAATGAAGAATGGTTGATGGTTTTATCTACAAATGGATTTGAATCATTATTTGAAAGAAAAACAAATCGATTAAAAAATACAAACATAGAATATGATTTAAATAAATTATGCCAAGATGATAGAGAATCTAAGCTTATCGAAGTTTTACGTGAAAGTATTGGGGAAAATCAAGCTAATAGTTTGTTTTTGTATAAGCTGGCTGTGGATTTTGAATATATCATACCCAAATCTATAATATCATGGTTTAGGAATATAACAATTATATATCCAGACTCTCAAATTAAAGATTTGCCTAAAATAATTAAATACCAAAAAGATTTTCGAGAGTTTATTTCTCAAAATCTTACGCTTTTAGATACAGGTGTAAATTCTATAACCGCAAGAACAAAAAGAATTGATATCTTAGATTTTGCAAATAAATTCAGTATTTCAGAAGAAATATTAAATAATATTCAAGAGGCTCAGAATGGTTTTATAGAAATATATGGAAAACTTTACTATTTTGGAGAAAATAAAAATTCTATGACTATGATAGAAATCAAACTTGAACATTTTTTGAATGGGGAATTAATTCCATTTGATATTCAAGATGAATCAGATGGAACACAAAGATTGTTAGATATTCTTCCTGTCCTTTATATATTGAATCAACAGCATCATTCTATTTTTATAATCGATGAATTAGATAGAAGTTTTCACACAAAATTATCCAGGTATTTTGTTCATAAATTTGAAGATAAGGCAGTTAATCAACAATTGTTATTTACTGCTCATGATACCAATCTTATTGATGAGAGACTATTAAGGAATGAAGAAATATGGTTTGTTGATAAGAATAAAAATGGTGAAACTAATCTTAAACCATTTTCTGATTTTGATGTAAGAGAAAATCAAAACATATTAAAAGATTATCTTGCTGGAAGATTTGGAGCTATCCCTGTGATTAAGGAGGAGATATAAATGGCTGTTGTAAGGATGTCATCAGTTCCATTTTCTCCTGTACGACAGAAGCGGAGAACAAGCGATAAATTAATCTTTATCTCTTGTGAAGGTTCAGTGACTGAATGGGAATATTTTGAAAAAATAATAAATATGGTTTTTGTAAATATCAATTCAAAGGTGAAAATTATCAATGTTCTTGAAGATGCTCTTAAAAAAAATACTAAAAAAAGAACCATTGAAGAGAATAAATTAATATCAAGTTCAAATCCAAAAAATTTGCTTGAAAAAATGGATGCATTTAAAGTTGAGAATCAAGGTGTTTATGATTTTAAAAGACATGATGAAGATGAGTTTTGGTTGATAATGGATGTTGATGATCATACAAATTCATCTATAATAGATGCAGATGGAAAAAGTAATTTTGACAAATGGAACGATGTTTTAAGTGAATGTAAAAGTAAAAATTACCAATACGCTGTTAGCAACCCTTTTTTTGAATTATGGCTTCTTCTTCATTTTGACGATGTAAATAGTGAAGATTACAGTTATGCAGTTAATGATTATCATTCATATAAGTCGACAAGCCATTACAGAGAAAGATTATCTGCTTTGAAAGTACCATTAAAAGATAACAAACATATTGATCCAAAATATTATAATAAATATAACAAGGGTGCTATAAACAATGCAATTGCTCGTGCTGAAGCACTTGACATCGAATCTGAATGTGATTATCCTACAAATTTAGGAACAACAGTGTATAGGTTGCTAAAGAGTATTGCAGAGATTGATGCTCAATATAGTAATAATTAATGGCTTTTGCTGAAACAAAATATAAATCTACATAACTCAAAAAATCCACCGGAACTAAATTGAACCGGTGGATTTTTTATTTTGCAAATTCAGCCACAATCTGTCCAAGGAGTTCGTATTGCTCTGAGGACAGATTTTTTTTGATAGTAGCATTATGGCTTAAAAATGCAGATTTAAGGTTTTGAATTATTTTCATCTGTTCGTTTGTAAGCCCTACCATTGACATACTTGCCGGACTTTCCATGCCACATAGATAATCTACAGAAACGTGCAGGGCGGAAGCGATTTTACATAGATTTGTTACAGACATTTCACTTTCTCCATTCAGATATCGTGTTATCATTGATGGAGATACTCCAATTAATTCAGCAAGAGCTTTATTCTTTATATTACGCTCTTTCATTGTTTCTTCAATCTTTTTCTTGCTAATCATTATATCACCGCCTAAATTTTATTACATACAAATTATCCTCTAATTAACTTGTATTTAGTGCAATAATATGATATACTAATTGTATACAATGCAATTATATGAAATTTTCTTGCTTTTAATGCAATTTAGGTGATAAAAATGAAAAAACAAGTTAAATCAAAACAGCGTGTTGCTGATTATGGTGAGGTTTTTACTGCAGAAAGAGAAGTAAAAGCAATGTGCGACCTCGTTTTGCAGGAAACAGAACGTATAGACAGTCGTTTTCTTGAACCGGCTTGTGGTGATGGAAATTTTCTTGCTGAAATTCTTGAGCGTAAACTTGCTATTGTTAAAAATAAATATAAAAAAAGTCCTCTTGATTATGAAAAGAACTCTCTTTTAGCTGTCAGCAGTCTTTATGGTGTTGATATTATGGCAGATAATGTTCTTGCTTGTCGTGAAAGACTTTATAAAATATGGGCAAAGCAGTACAAAGCTGTATGTAAAAAAGAATGTAATGAAGACACATATAAATCTATCAGTTTTATTCTTTCTCGCAATATTGTTTGTGGCAATGCACTTACGTTAAAATGTGTTGACGAAAACGGCAATGATACCGATGAACCTATTGTTTTTTCCGAATGGGCATTTATCACCGGATTTAATATTCAGCGGAGTGATTATACATTTGATCAACTGCTGAATCAGGATAATAATAAGGAAAAAACACAAATGTCTTTTGATGAAGAAAATGATGGTGAGGGTGTTTTCCTTCAAAAGTACATTTGCAATTACAGGAGGTTATGGGAAAATGGCTGAACAACTCTTTGAAAAAGTATACAACCCTGATGTACTTTCATGCCTTGCAAATCTGTCAAATGATGAAGTATTTACTCCGCCTGATGTAGTAAATAAAATGCTTGATATGCTTCCGCAGGAACTTTTCCGGAGTCCGGATACTACTTTTCTTGACCCTGCTACAAAAACAGGTGTATTTCTTCGTGAAATTGCCAAAAGGCTTATAAAGGGGCTTGAAGAACAGATTCCGGATTTACAGGAGCGTATAGATCATATCTTTCATAAACAGCTTTATGGGATTGCTATTACCGAACTGACAAGTCTGCTTTCACGTCGTGGTGTTTATTGTTGTAAAAATGCAAGCCATGAATTTTCAATAACTCATTTTGATAATGATGATGGTAATATTCGTTATAAACGTATCAATCATAAATGGGATAAAGGGAAATGTGCTTATTGTGGTGCTACTTCAACAAATTACAATCGTGGTGACGACCTTGAAACCTATGCTTATGAATGGATTCATACCAGTAAACCTGAGGAGATTTTTAATATGAAGTTTGACGTTATAATTGGTAATCCGCCGTATCAGATGACATTTGGTATTGAAGGTGGAAATAGTGCCAATGCTAAATCAATATATAATTTATTTATCGAACAGGCAATCAAACTAAAACCTCGATATCTTTGTATGATTACGCCAAGTCGTTGGATGACTAAAACTGCACAAGGTATTCCAGAAGCATGGGTTGATGCAGTATTATTATCAAATCAATTTAAGATAATACACGATTTTGAAAATGCTTCTGAATGTTTTCCAGGTGTAGAGATAAAGGGTGGAGTTAATTATTTTCTTTGGGATAGGGATTACAATGGAAAATGTCATTACTTTTTTCATCAGTCGCAAGAAAAGAAAATACTTGAAAGATTTGATTATCTTGATTCTAAAAATGCAGGAATTGTAGTTAGAGATCCACAAGCATATTCTATTCTTGAAAAAATTGAAAAGGTTGATGGAGCATATTTTATCTCTCAGGACACAAACTTTTCAGGGTTAGTTAGTGCAAAGCATTTCTTTGATGATAGTAAACTTTTGACATCAAATTGGACAGGTTATAAAAATAAATCTGATTCTATATACTCAATAAAATACTATCTTAATATTAATCGTGAGCGTACATTTCGCTGGATAAGTAGTTCTCAGTTACCTAAAAATATAGCTACTAAGGATTTGCACAAAGTTTATATTCCAGCTGCAGGTGGTAGTGGTTATGATGAACAGGTTTTAGGTAAACCATTTTATGGTGAACCCAATAGTGTGTGCTCACAAACTTTTTTGGTTATTGGATATGACCCTAAAAAGCATAATTTTACAGAAGAACAGTGCAAAAATATTATAACATATATTCAAACAAGATTTTTCAGATATTTAGTAAGTATAAAAAAGAAAACACAAAATGGACCAAGAGGTGTATATCAATTTGTCCCTATCCAAGATTTCTCCAAACCATGGACAGATGAAGAATTATATGCTAAATATAATCTTTCACAAGAAGAAATAAATTTTATTGAATCTATGATAAAACCAATGGATTTGGGAGGTAGCAACAATGACTGATATAGACTTTTTCGTTCAGCGTCCTGAAATAACTCCTACAATTTATGCATATAAACTAAACGGTGTAGCTTCCCATAACGGATTTATTAAAGTTGGCTATACCGAACGTGATGTTGAAGTGCGTGTAAAAGAGCAGATGCATACAAGTGGTGTGCCATATACTATTCTTATGAAAGAATCAGCTATGTGCCCCGATGGTTCATGTTTTACCGACCATGATGTTCATGCTATTCTCAGAAGAAATGGTTTTCGTCAGCTTAATGAAGGCGAGGACAGAAATGAATGGTTTAACTGTACAGTAAACGATGTAAGATCTGCTATACGTGAACTCATAACAGGAGAAATCACCGATACACGACGAACAGCTGATTTTAAAATGCGCCCCGAACAATATTCGGCAGTAAATCGTACCATTGAATATTATAAAAGTGCAAAGAAAGATGAACCCGATAAAGCACCGAAATTTTTGTGGAATGCAAAAATGCGTTTTGGTAAAACCTTTGCTTCTTACGAGCTTTGCAGAAAAATGAACTTTAAGCGTATTCTTGTACTTACTTTCAAACCGGCTGTAGAATCTGCATGGCATGAAGATCTGCTGACGCATGTTAATTTTGAAGGCTGGCAGTTCATCTCAAACAAGGACGCTCATAACAATAGAATAGACATTGATAAAGCCTACAATAAAGCCGATAAATCCAAACCGGTTGTTGTTTTCGGTTCATTTCAGGATTTGCTTGGTACAAATGAAAATGGCGGTATCAAGACAAAAAATGAGTTTATACATCTTACCAACTGGGATATTGTTATTTTTGATGAGTATCATTTCGGTGCATGGCGTGAAAATGCGAGAAAACTTTTTGAAAACCCCGATGAAGAAGCAGAAGCTGACTTTGATCTTGAAAAATATCAGATTGAAGAAGCAGGAAATGCCTATAATGAGAGTTTCCTTCCTATTACAACAGCGCATTATCTGTTCTTGTCAGGTACACCGTTCAGGGCGATAAACAGTGGTGAATTTATTGAAGATCAGATCTACAACTGGACTTATTCTGATGAACAAAGGGCAAAAAGCAACTGGGTAGGGTCGGGAAATCCGTATCTTTCCTTGCCGAGAATGGTTATGATGACTTATAAAATTCCCGAAAGCATACGACATATTGCGCAACAGGGTGAGTTTGACGAATTTGATCTGAATTTATTTTTTCAGGCAAAGGGAACAGGCGAAGAAGCAAAATTTGTGTATGAAAATGAAGTACAGAAATGGCTTGATCTTGTAAGAGGAGCATACCTTCCATCGAGCATTGATGATCTTAAACTAGGTCAGGACAAGCGTCCACCTATGCCTTATTCTGATACAAGACTTCTCAATGTACTTACACATACTCTCTGGTTTTTACCCAATGTGGCATCGTGCTTTGCGATGTATAATCTTTTAATGCAGAAACAGAATACTTTTTATCATGATTATAAAATAAATATCTGTGCAGGAACAAAGGCGGGTATAGGACTTGATGCAGTTCGTCCGGTCATAAATTCTATGGGTAATCCGCTTGAAACCAAAACGATCACACTTTCGTGCGGTAAGCTGACTACAGGTGTGACAATCAAACCCTGGACAGGAATATTTATGCTTCGTAATCTGAAAAGCCCCGAAACATATTTTCAGGCTGCTTTCAGAGTACAATCCCCATGGACGATAGAAAATGAAAAAGGCGATAAGGAAATAATGAAACAGGAATGTTATGTTTTCGACTTTGCACTTGACAGGGCGCTCAGACAGATATCAGATTATTCATGCCGACTTAATGTTGATGAAACAAATCCTGAAAAAAAGGTTGCCGAGTTTATAAGTTTTTTACCTGTGCTTGCATATGACGGTTCTACCATGAAAGTTATAAATGCTCAGGATATTCTTGATATTGCACTTGCAGGAACTTCAGCTACACTTCTTGCAAAACGCTGGGAGTCGGCATTGCTTGTTAATGTTGATAATGACACACTAAACAGACTTATGAATAATAAAGAAGCACTTGATGCATTAAAGCGTATCGAAGGTTTCCGTAATCTTAATTCTGATATTGAAACTATTATAAACAAATCAGAAGCAGTAAAAAGTGCTAAGAAAAATGGCATTGATAAACTTAGCCAGAAAGATAAAAAAGAACTTTCCGAGGCGGAAAAGGAATACAAGACATTGCGTAAACAGATACAGGAAAAACTTATCAAGTTTGCTACAAGAGTGCCTGTGTTTATGTATCTGACAGATTATCGTGAACGCTGTCTGAAAGACGTTGTAACCCAGCTTGAACCGGGACTTTTCAAAAAAGTAACAGGTCTTAATGTAAATGATTTTGAACTTTTGTGTTCTATCGGTGTTTTTAATGCAAGCCTGATGAATGATGCTATTTTTAAATTTAAGAGATACGAGGACGCAAGCCTTACATACACCGGAATTGACAGGCATGAAGACGACGAAGTAGGTGGCTGGGATACAGTTATCAGGCGTGAAGAATACGAAAAACTGTTTTACAATCAGCAAGCTACAATGGAAATAAATCAGATTGATGATATTTCCGACAAAGAAACAATTTTAAAAAAGTCACCAAAACCATCAAAACCTGTTTTGACGGCAAAGACAGAACTCGTTACTGTGCAGTACGGTGTAAAATCACCTGTTATAAAACAATCAGATTCTGAAAAACCAAAAGAACCGGAGTTAAAAATAGATCTGTCCGCAATTAAAATCGGTGCAACCGTCAGACATAAAATTTTTGGTGAAGGTGTTATAGCAAAATTTAACGGAAAACATATTTATGTTGAGTTTAAAACAGGACAGAAAAATTTTGTTTTTCCTGACGCATTTAAACAAGGGTTTTTAAAAATATAGATAAGAAACAGAGCGGAGATTGTTTTGGTAGTTATCATTTCCTTTCTGCTATCAATTCTTATTATTGCATTCAAACTATATGCATGATATAATATAAACATATGGTTTATGCGAGGTGATACTCATGCAGGAGATAAAAAAAGTACCGATAGGAATAGAAGATTTCAAAAAGATAATAGATAAAAACTGTTATTTTGTGGACAAAACTTTGATGATAAAAGATTTACTTAACAGCGGGGCAGATGTAACTTTATTTACACGTCCGAGAAGATTCGGCAAGACATTAAATCTTAGTATGATCAAGTATTTTTTTGAAAAGACCGAAGAAAGTAACGCATATCTTTTTGATAATATGAATATATCAAAATACCCTGAATATATGGCATATCAGGGACAATATCCGGTTATTTTTCTTTCTTTGAAAAGTATGAAACAACCTACTTTTGAAGAATCGTTTGAAGTTTTTAAAGAACTGATAAAATTTGAATTTTTAAGGCATAAGAAAGCGATATTTAATTCAAATAAAACCGAAAAAACAAATCTGGATAAGGTGTCAAGATTTATTGAAATGAAGGCTGATAAAGCTGAATACAATACTTCAGTAAGTTTTCTTTCAAAAATACTTGCAGATGTATATAATAAAAAAGTGATCCTTCTTATAGATGAATATGATGTACCGCTTGAAAATGCTTATGCCTGTGGATTTTATGAGAAGATGATAAACCTTGTCCGTTCTGTATTTGAATCGGCTCTTAAAACAAATTCTTCACTTGAATTTGGCGTATTAACAGGCTGTATGAGAGTATCGAAGGAAAGTATTTTTACCGGACTTAATAATCTTATGGTGTGTAGCATTTTAAATGCCGAATTTAATACTGCTTTTGGCTTTACTCAAAAAGAAATTGATGAAATGCTTGAATATTATCAGCTTTCAGAAAAGCAGAAGGATATAAAGAAATGGTATGACGGATATAATTTTGGCAGAGCAGAAATATACAATCCGTGGTCTGCTCTCAATTATATAAAGACCGCAAATGCTGACAAAAATGCTCCGATGATACCGTACTGGTCTAATACCTCATCAAATATAATAGTTAAGAGATTGATTGAAGAATCAGATGAAGAAACTAAAGCTGTCGTTGAAGAACTGATAAACGGTGTACCTGTGGAAAGTTATATTTATGAAGATGTAACCTATGGTGAGATAGATGTAAACAGTAACTGTATCTGGAGTTTTTTGCTTTTTACCGGTTATCTTAAAGTTATTGACAGACAGTCAGTCAATAACAGACAGCTTTATAAAATGGTTATTCCAAATCTGGAAATAAAAATAATTTATGAGGATTCTATAGTAAATTGGTTTGATAAAAATATAAAGTCAGAAAATCGTGATGATTTCTTTAAATCTGTTCTTGAAAAAGATGCTGATAAAATTAATAAATACATTCAGAACTGGCTTGCTGATACTATAAGTTACTATGATGAAAAAGAAAATTATTATCATGGATTTCTCGCAGGTGTGTTGACAGGTTTCAAAGGATACAGGGTTGTTTCAAACAGAGAATCAGGAAACGGAAGATATGATTTGTTTATAAAAAGCCGTATCGGCAGAAATACGGGTATTATTTTTGAGTTTAAAATTTCTCCGACAGAGGACGAAATGGAAACATACGCTGATATCGCTTTGCAACAGATAGAGGATAGAAATTATGAGCAGGAACTTCGTAATGACAGATATCAAAAAATAATAAAGTACGGTATATCTTTCTGCGAAAAATTATGTTATGTTAAACTTTCACCTTATTCCGACTGACATATAATAAAACTAAAAAACCTCAGCAAAAGCTTTCCGCTCAAGCTGAGGTTTATCCGTATCATTTTAATTTATAATATATTTTGTTGTTTTTCCTTTTCCAATGACTTTTATTTGATTTTTTTCACACATTTCTTTAAGTAAATTGTGTGCAGCAGTAGTTTTTAAGCCGGTCAGCTTTTCGGTTTCAAAACGGCTTATTGATCCATTTCTTTTTAGATAATCAATAATAAGCGATGTGCTGTCATCTGAAAATAAAGAAATAGTAGTTTCATTCATATTAGGAAGAGTAAGTCTGAATGCTCCGTCAGCAGATTCAAAAATCGGTTTGGAAGAAAAATTTTTATAAGCACGACATATTTTTCCGATTCCTGTTCCATAACTTTCGATAAGTTTCATTCTGTAAAATATTGCAGCAAGATTCATATTTCTTGACTGGGATACTCCCATATAAACAGCTTCCATCGTAAGACCTTTTACAAGACCGCCAAGTGAAACAAATTCAATACGATCATCATATATATTAACAAGAGTACTGCCACTAAATGAATAATCGCGATGAACAATGCAATTAAGAAGTGCTTCTCTCAAAGATTCCTCATCATAATCTCTATTGTCAGTACGATAAAGTCCGTTTATTGAAGAATGTGTTTTATTATAAATGTCAATAGTCATGAAAATATCATCAAGCTGTTTTAGCAGTGAACCTGAAAATTCTTTTCTGTCTCGAAATACTGCCTTATCTGTGCCCTGAAAAACAGCGAGTTTCAGAGTGTGTTCGCATTGATCTGAAAGCAAAAGTGCAAGATTTGTATATAATCCGTCCTCTCCGATGAGATGAAGTGTTCTGAATTGAGAAACACCAATATCGAGGTTTCTTTCTTTCATTTTCTCAGTGAAAGAAACGAAAGAAAGTTCCTGATTCATTGAACGTCCTGTTTCATAAGTTTTTCCGTTTGTCTGAATTATAAGCTCACGAATTGCATCATCACTTACAGGCTGAGATGATGAACCTTTGCGAACGAATACACCTGATGGTTTCAGACCTTTATCTGAAAGATAGTATGGTTTGTTTGTACCAGTAGATATTTCGATTTTAATAACTTTTTTATCTTCAAGTATCATATCTGTGATTTTAACAAATGGCATAACATCAGGCTTTATTCCATCTTTCAGAGCATTGGCAGTTTGTTGCATTACAAAATCAGGATTATCAAGACCAATGATTTTTCCATTATCAGATATGCCTATATATAATGTTCCGCCTTCTGTATTAGCAAATGCAATTACTTCTTTTTTTATGTCGCTTACATAAACTTCTTTAAATTCTGTATTCATATTTTCGGAAAACATATTATTATTTCCTTTCACTTCTTTCATATTCTTTCGTTTCTTTCATAAGTGTAACATAAACGAAAGAAAAAGTCAATGTTTTATTTTGAAATTAATGACAATTTATTTTGACGTACAAGTAAAAAATATTTTTCTAAAACATCTCAGCAAGTATAGCTAAAACTATTATCACAACAATAACAATCATTACAGCCTCAGTAGATATATCCGTTTTCTTTTCGGGGTCGATATAGATTTGCGGTTCAGGTCCGCCACAATGTATACCTGCGTTTATCAGCTCAAATGTTTTTTCAGTTGTATTCATGACCGATTTGTCACCCGACAGCCATTTTACATTGCATATATACAGCATATCACCGCGTGCATTATTGGCTACTTTGATTTTTTTAATTACGCATGAGTTTAGGTATATTTTCTTTTTCTCATTATCTATTTCAGCTATTATAAATGCGCCGTCATCATCGCTTTCGATTTTGGCATCTTTGTAAAGTCCTGCGGTGATAATATTTTTCTCCATTGTACCTTGCTCCTTATAGTTATTTATAGACAAAAATATTTTAACATAAAAATATGTAAAAGTAAATATATGAATTTTGAGCCTGTGTTATAATTCACTGTTATAGACAAATATTATTACAAAGTTCTTAATTCCTTTTGTATCATATTTTTATTGAATTTATATCGGATTTGTAGTATAATATCTTAATGGAAAGAGGTGTCGATATGTCCCAAATAGGATTTGATAATGAAAAATATCTGCGTATGCAGTCAGAACACATAAGAGAAAGAATCGAAAAGTTCGGAGGTAAATTGTATCTTGAGTTTGGCGGAAAGTTGTTTGATGATTTTCACGCTTCAAGAGTACTTCCGGGATTTCAGCCTGACAGTAAGCTGAAAATGCTCTTGCAGATCAAAGAAAGAGTAGAGATAGTTATGGCTATCAACGCCGCAGATATTGAGAAAAATAAACTCAGAAGCGATCTCGGCATTACGTATGATATGGACGTGATACGTCTTATCGACTGTTTCAGGACGATAGGTCTGTATGTGGGCAGTGTTGTTCTTACAAGATTTAACGGACAGGCTACAGCTGTTGCATTTCAGAAACGTCTTGAATCACTTGGCGTAAGGGTATATCGTCACTATACTATAGAAGGTTATCCTTCGGATGTCGCAAAAATAGTCAGCGATGAAGGCTATGGAAAAAATGAATACATAGCTACTACAAAAGAACTTGTTGTTGTAACAGCACCGGGACCCGGAAGCGGTAAAATGGCTGTATGTCTTTCTCAGCTTTATCATGAAAACAAACACGGTCACAAAGCAGGGTATGCAAAGTTTGAAACTTTCCCTATATGGAATCTCCCGCTCAAACACCCTGTAAACCTTGCATATGAAGCTGCTACAGCCGATCTTAACGATGTAAATATGATAGATCCGTTCCATCTTGAAGCTTACGGCGAAACTACTGTAAACTACAACAGAGATGTAGAGATTTTCCCTGTTGTTACTGCCATGCTCGAAAATATCCTCGGAGAATGTCCATACAAATCACCTACAGACATGGGTGTAAATATGGCAGGTAACTGTATAGTAGATGATGAGATAGCAAAAGATGCTTCACGTCAGGAAATATTAAGACGTTATTATGCAGCACTGTGTGATAAGAGAAAAGGTCTTATATCAGAAGAAACAGTGTTAAAATTAAAGATTCTTATGAAAAAAGCCGGTATAACCGTAAACGATCGTGCAGTTATGGCTCCGGCACTTCAGAAAGCAGCTCTTACCGGTCTTCCTGCCGCAGCTATACAGCTTCGTGACGGAAGAATAGTTACAGGAAAGACTTCTGAACTCCTCGGTGCATCTTCCGCACTTCTGCTTAATGCATTAAAAGCACTTGCAGGTATAGATGATGATATACATCTCATATCACCGGTCATAATAGAGCCTATCCAGCACCTGAAAACCGACCATCTCGGAAACAGAAATCCTTGTCTGCATACAGACGAAACACTTATCGCTCTGTCAATTTGTGCAGCGACAGACGAAAAAGCTGAACTTGCGATGCAACAGCTTGATAAACTCATAGGTTGCGAAGTTCATTCGTCGGTTATTCTTTCGGCAGTAGATGAGAAGGTGTTCAAGCGTCTTGGCGTAAATCTTACTTGTGAACCGAGTTATAAATAAGTATAAAAAAACAGTAATCCGCACCGTTTTTAGTGGTGCGGATTGCTGTTTTATTATTGCATCAAGAAATTATTTCAAAAAGCCAAGTTCTATATCTTCACCCATGATATACTGCTTAAAAAGTGCTAAATCTGCAATGTTTATTGCACTGTCGGAGTTTATATCAGCAAGTAATATCTGTTTATCAGTAAACTTCATGTCACCGATAAGACCTAGTGAGAGAGATGTGAGATCGGAGAGGTCAACGTTATAATCTTCATTTATGTCACCAATGCTCAAAGGAGCTGTCGAATTAACTCCACCACCTTTATAGCTTGGGCTACAATATGAGATATACGGATTTAAATACATGTAGGTCAACCATTTTTCTAAATCTTTCTCTGTTTCATTTGTAAATTCAAGTGTTATCTTTATTGGTGCAACAAGGACGTTTTCACCATTAAAATCTAGAGACATGTAAAAGCTACTATGATCCATACTAATTAAATATTCATCGGGAATATCAAGAAGTTCGCATATTGCTTTTTCATTGTAATCAGAAATATCAAAAATTTTTTCTCCGGCTGAAGAAAGAATGCCGTCTATTCTTTCGAAATTTACATAATCATTTTTAGCAGAGCCAAAATATGAAAGATCAAAGTAGATAAAGAAAGAATTGATAGTTACTTCGTTTGACTTCGCTACATCGATGAAAGATGTTGCAAAACCGCATGCTTGCTTGTATTTTTCTGACGAAGAATATTTCTCGGTTATTTCTTCTTCACTTAACTTTGAAAATTCTTCAAACGAAATATAGTTGTAGTTTTCTGAACTTTCTACAGATGGTAAGTTATTAGTTGATTCAGCGTACAACAAAGAAGATGAAAAAGAGGAAAATGCCAAGCAAAGAGACAGTAATGCGGTGATACACCTGTTTTTTTTCATAAAAATCAACTCCTTAATAGTTTAGGGCGATGCCTAATGAAGACAAATGTGTATAGTTATCAGATATAAAATCTTCTATTGATATACCAAAATCATTTTCAATAATATCAGCTAAAGAGCAACCCCATTCACTTTCATAATCTGTTAATGAATATGGAGAATTTTTGGAACGATTTAATGAAGATACATATTCATGCATTTCAACTACATCGAGCAAACTAACAACACCATCACTATTGTAATCAGCTAAATACAATTGTAGATTTGAAAATTGAATATCTCCTAGTAAATAGTATCTTACAAGATCAACGTCTGAAACTGTTATTTGTGAATTGTCATAGGAAGAAACGCGTCCTTTTGCTAAATAAACGTTATTGTTAAAAGTATACTGTCCACTGCTTGGTATTCTTCCGCCACTTGATGATGTAATAATTTTGTGTAAGTTATCAAAGATATTTACTTTGATATTATATGTTGACTGTGAACCATCACCATTAAAAATCGTTCTAAATTGATTAGAGAGAGATAAGGATTCAGAACCATAAACATCAAAATAGTCAAAAGCTATCATATAACGAGAAGAAGTGCTTTTGGGAATAAAATCATCGATATTATGTAATTTAGTAAAATTGGAATTGTTATTGTACTTTGTTAATATATTTACTCCCCACATATCATTTGAATACAAATCAGCTACTCCGGCATAGTAAACATCGCAATGATAAACGTCTAAAAAAGAAAACTGGTTGAAACTATTTCCACCGAAAATACGTCCTCTTGTATAATCGTCAAAATCATTTTGCCATGTTGTTCCATAAGAACTGTAAAGATTTAATGCATCATAAGATACCCATATATATCCATCATTACCCCAATTATCACCCCATGAATTAGCAAGTTTAAAGGCACCGGTCAATGTAACGCCATTAACTGTAACTGTGAAATTGTCATCATATCCAACAATTGTCATGAAATGACCGCTATCATTTGCTGTTCCACCTCTTACAATAACGTCCTCATTATTACTGTTTGTAACGATTGTCCATGTAGAAGTGTTAGTCCAAACAACTGCAGGTTTGCCTTGGGATATTCTGTATTTAGCTTCTTGGATATCATTAATAGTATAAGAAGATTTTCCTCTGTATTCAAGTGCATCAATGAGTTTTGTAGAATCAGTGCACCAATTGTAATTGTAGGTGCTAATATTAGAAGAGTGTGGATAGTCTACAAGTTTCATTGCTCCTTGATTTTCTAAAATATTGTACGCGTGTTCCAGATAAGTGTTATTAGCAGTTCCGCCATTAATATAATTATATGTCCAAGATGGCGAATATATATTTTCAGATGTAGCAGGCGTATTTCTCAATTTATTAACTTCATAAGTATATTGATAATACGTTGTTGCCCATGCTGTACATGATGGTACACTGCCTTGATTTCCGATTTCGGGAAAATAACTTGATGTACTTGAATTGGTAGTGATATCATAACTTGATGGATAGTTATAAGATCTCTCTACGTTTTCTTTTGATAAAGAATTTTCATCTACCATTAAAGAATATTTTCCACCTGTAGCATATGAAAAAGTGTTTTTAGTTTCGTCTAATGCCATTAAATTGTCAACATTTAAAGATGTAGTAGCAATTAATGCAGAAGATAAAAAAGATAAAAATTTAACTCCAAACTTCATAAATATACCCCCATATTTTCTTTGTTAATTATAGTTTGAATCAATAGTTCAGCATAAGAATACATTGATACAATGTTTATTCTTGCTTTTAAGTTTATGTTTTAAACAATCAATTTAATCACCCTCTCTATATTAAGCAAAAGCAATAAAGTTTAACTTATGTAAACACTATTTGAAGTGTTACTTATAGTTTCATCATCAGGAAACCATATTCCTTTTTCTTTAGCATAATGATCACATTTTACTCTGTAATATCCAGTAAAAACATTTACAGAATAATCGGAAAGTATATGTTCATTACCTTCAATCAACATATCGTTTAATATTATATAATCAGTCCAATCAGAACCGTTTGACGAACGTTGAATTACAATATTTTTTAATCCGATTTGTTTCATATTTTCTGTAGAAGTTGTTTCTGCGTTAATTGCTAATTTTCCATTTAAACATTTTACAGAAATACTATGTAAATTTATCAAACCTGTTGTCTTTACATCAACTATAGTAGTTGCATTTTCAGTGGTTGTTACTTCATTGTCATATGCGTTTACCATGCTGGAAACAGAATTTCGATTGAGAAATATTAGTGTTATAATAACGGAAATAATTCTATTCATTTTTTTCATAATAACCATTCCTTTTCTACTTAATACTTTCAATTATATTATCACACTCATCATAATCAACATCTTGTATAAAAATAACATAGATAATATTGTCTTTTGTATAATTAACAACATATTGATTATCTTCTTGGCTTAAAATTGCTTTTGTTCCATTCACTGTTGTTTCGCTTAGATTAAATTCATTACATGGAATAGAAATAGAACCCATATCATTTTCATCGATATAATAATGATAAGAAAAGAATATATAACTTTTATTTTTTTCAAATGTAAAAGAGTTGGAAAAACAATTTGAATCAATTTTTTTGTTATCTATATTTTTTAATTCAAACCCTTTTGGCAAGTAAAACGGAATATCAGGAGTATAGCCATTTTGTTGGCATTGAGTCTTTATTCCATATGGGTCATCTTCTGAAACCGGAATTTCGATAGTTTTTTTAAAATTAACCGGAAAATATTCTTCCGCTATTTCAATTGCAAGTGTCATGATATTTGATTCGTTTTTGGTAATATCTCTTAGGATACTATCTATAGCCAATAACACTGCAATAACCGATAACACAATAGTGGCGACTTTTTTTAATATAGCAAACTTTTTCTTTTTGTTTTCCACTTTTATTTTATCTATCATTTTTTCAAATGTTTTATCCGTATCAGCTTTGTCACTATCATCTGTCTGAGTACAAGACTCTGATAATTTTTTTGTTTTTGGAAATTCTTTGATTGTTTTCTGAGCAATTTTATAGATGTTTTTTTTCAAACCTCTTTTTATAAAAATCTTATGCGAATTTTTTTGCACTAAAATAAATACTTCTTTGGTGCATTTTCTTGCATCATTTTTATTTTTCAGATATGCATGGCACAAGCGGTATATATCAGTATAGTATTTTTCGGCAACAATCCGCATCAGAAACAAGCTGTCGTTATTATCTGTGTTTTTCAAAATATCACCTTTATCCTATACTGTTAATGATCTTATCGATCTCATCAAAATCAACATATTGAAAATCTATAAAATAGGTTATTTTATTTTTATAATAATCAACCGTATACCCGTTTTCTCTTTTAACTAAAGCTGCTTGTGCACCATTTATTGTGATTACTGTACATTCAGATTCATCATATCTTAATGGCATACTATCCGACATATTTGGGTCATAATTATAATTAAATAAAATACAGCTTGTTCCTTTTTTAAACTTAAAAGCGTTAAAACGAGAATCAAAGTCATAATTTGAAGGAGTTGACTGATGCATCTCCATCAACTCAAAACCTTCCGGTAAATAAAATGGAACATCGGGAGTGTATTTGTATTTTTGACATTCCGCCCTTATTCCATATGGGTCGTTTTCGGAAACAGGGAGTTTGATTACTTTGTTATTGTCGATTGAGAAACTGTTTTCTGCAATATTTACTGCAAGTGTCAGAATGCTTTCGTTGGTTGTCGCTCTTACAATAGTGTTTGTAGTAAACAGCACTATAACAGAAGCGACAGCAACAACAGCTTTCTTTGATATATTAAACTTTTTCCTTTTGTTCACTGAATCGTTATAGAGTCCGTCATTTATATCACTCATTAGCTTATCAATACTTTTTTGAATATCAATTTCTTCTGACTCGTCATATCCTTGCATTTCAAGCAGAAAGTCAACAATTTCATCGACTCCGTCAACATCACCTTTTTTTATTTTTCTGTTGAGTTCTTTCATGCTTGTTTCTATTGCTTTTTCTTCGATCTCTGTACTAAGCAAAAAATCCTTTACGAAGTCCCTCTCCACTTTTTTGCTCATGTTTTTTTCCTCCTCTATATAGTAATGATTTTTTTACACTGATTTCTTGCAAAAAATAAAAACTTTTTTATTTTCAGATATCCATACAAAATACAGTGCTTTTATTTAGCTGTTTTCACCAAGGCTTTTTAATAATTTTGCCTTTATTCTGGTCATTCTTGAATAAAAAGCATTCAATGTCATATTATGTTTTTTGCAATGATATCCGGATCTAACTGATTCTGATAAAAATCCACTAGTATCTCTTTTTCGATTTTATTTAAAAATGTAAACTGTTCGAGTAAATCGGTTATTGACTGGTCTTTATCATCAAAAAATATTTCACGATATGAGAGTTTTTCATCATCAATGAGATTTTCTATATCAATATCGCTTCTGTTATAGTCCTGATTTTTTCTTCTGTATTCTTTTATTTTATTCTTTGCGACAGCATAAAGCCATTTTTTAATTTCGTCTCCAATGGTGAGCTTTTCTGATTTCTGACAAAATACTGCAAACACTTCCTGTGTGCAATCCTCTGCGTCCATTTTGTTTTTTAGATGCGCTCTGCAAAGTCTGTAAACATCGTTATAGTATTTTGCCGCAACACTGTGTATGAGAAATTCGGTGTCTGTATTTTTAAAGTCGTCCAATCTATCACCCCACCTTTTAAAATAATTTTCAGAATTTACAGAGTCGTTATGATACACTTCCCCTATAATATATATGTCGAAAAAAGGGCGATTTCTTTCAAGGAAAAAAATATTTGTATGATTATACATATTTCTACATATGTTTTTGTATTAAATCAACTATAAAATGTGATGCTTTAAATAAATTTCGGTACAGGCAGGGGAGATGCTTAATTTATATTGAAATCAGTATGGATTTGTAGAGTGCATTTTCATAAGATTGCAGAATAAACGGTTGAGAAGACAGAAAAATTTTAAAATTTTCAGGAATATAAAAACGACCGCTGTCATGATACATTTCGTATCTTTATGACAGCGGTCATTTTTATCTGAAAAATATTTTAAAACAAAATATTATCTTTTAATTTTTTTACTGCAAACCAAGAGTCACATCATCTTTTGAAATATACTGTTTAAAATGTGCAAGGTCTGCGAGGTTTACATCTCCGTCGCCATTAACATCAGCAGCTTTCAACGCACTTTCATCTAAAGATGCATCGTCTAAAAGATGAAGTGAAAGAAGTGAAAGATCTGTAAGATCGGTTGTCATGTCGGAGTTAAGGTCACCGTAAACTGTTTCTTCGATCAGATCAACAGTTTTAACATTTCCGGGAACGGTAACCGGTTTAAATAAGTCACTGTTCCAGAAAGCATTTTCCTCGATGTTTTCCGGAGTATTGATGAATTCTACTGATTTTAATGAACTGCAATAAGCAAAAGCGAGTTGTCCTACAGATTTAATTTCTCCGTTTAACTTAACGCTTTCGAGTTTAGGACAGTCAAGAAATGTTCCGTTATAGATTTCTGTTATACCTTCCGGAATAGTGATATCCGTTATTTTACTACCGGCAAAAGCATAATCGCTTATGTATGTAACACTATCAGGAATAATTATCGATGAACACTTTGCACTCATAAATGCATGCCCTTTTATTGCTTCAACATTTTCAGGAACAGTATATGTACTGTCCGTTTTTCCCTCAGGATAGTGCAACAGTTCTTTTCCGTCTTTTGTGAACCATACACCGTCAATACTTTTATAACTTTCATTTTCTTCTGATACATCAATAGTTTCAAGTGATGCACATTCCACAAATACACCATAATCAAGCTGTTTTACTCCGGAAGGTATATATACTGACTTAAGAGATGTACAACCTGAAAATGCATCAAAGCTTATAGAAGTAACGCTTTCAGGAATATCTATAGACACCATATCCTTAAATCCGCCAAATGCAGAACTGCCTATTGCTGTAATACCATCAGATATAACGACTTTTCTGACATAACTATCATAATAATACCATGGATTATTATACTTAATTTCGCCGGTACCTTCTATCTTAAGTACATTTTTTTCAAGTGTCCAGGTAATCAGTTCTCCGTACTTACCGGACACCGATACACCATCTGTCAGCTCTGTACCATAATGAAGCTGAAGATCAGAATTACTGAAAGTTTCTGTTACATTATCTATATCATTCCACTGTTCTTTGGTTCCTGTATAATATACATCAGAAAGTTGTATGCAACGCTTAAAAATATCAGAACCTATAGATTCAATATTTTTTCCAAACGATACTGATATCAGCGATAACGAATTTGCAAAAGCACCTTTATCTAATTCTTTTACGCTGTCACAAAGTTTTAACGATAAAAGCTGTGAAGAATGGAAAGCATTTTCTGATATTTTTTCTACACTGTCAGGAACAACATAATCCATATCAGTTCTGCCTGTTGGATATCTTACAAGTTCTTTCATGTCACTGCTGAAAAGCACACCGTCAACAGATTTGTAATTCTTGTTTTCAGGGTCAACATTTATATTTGTAAGAGCACAGCAGTACATAAAAGCAGAAGCGTCAATATTTTCAACACTTGCCGGTATTTCTATTGTGTTTAAATTTTCGCAATTGTAAAACATCTCTTTTCCGATGCTCTTTATTCCGTCCGGAAGCTTTACAGTTTCAACTTCCCAATTATCTCTGAACGTATCGGAAGTGATGTATTCAATACTTGTAACCGGTGTTTCTTCGAGTGCATATACCGGATATACTCCACTCATTGTCAGAATAGATATTGCTGCGAGTACACTTAAAATTTTTTTGTTATTCATACCAATTACCCCTTTAAATATAATTATAAAAGATTTCATATATTAATAATACCATACAATGGCTGAAATATCTATATATAAAACATAAATTTTTTTGAAAATTTTTAGATATTTTTACTAAACTTCCATTTCGAAATAGTGGTTGTGATATTTTATTTTGTTATTTATGAAAGGCTTATCGAATATGAGTTTTACGAATTAAGGTTGAAATCAGCATAGATTTGTAGTATAATATGTTATGTAATAAAGAAAATATAAAAAATATCACCCCTGATATTTCAAAGGTGATTAAAAAAATTATTTTAAAGGAGTATAACCTGGTATGATGCACGAAATAGGAAAAGGAAGATATGATAATGCATATAAAAATATTTCACCTAAATCAACAGATATAGTGCTTTGCTATAAGGACAGGGATATAATCGTAAAAGACAACAGTGATGAAATTTCATTTCTGACATACGGCGAGGTGCTTTCACAAGCTCCTGATATAGCTCAGAATTACATATACCTTTTTAAAATAGATGATACTTCATATTTTCTTATACCACAAACAGAAAATATCGAGCTTGAAAACACACGCCGTATATACATACGTCCTTTCAGAGAAATGGCACCGCTTACAAATGTATTTGCAGGCATGACAGGTTTTCAGCTCAGAAACTGGTACAACACGAGAAAATACTGTTCTTCATGCGGTAAGCCACTTGTTCACGATACAAAAGAACGAATGCTTCGCTGTACAGACTGCGGTCATATGGAATATCCTAAAATATGTCCTGCGGTAATAGTAGGTGTTATCAGCAACGACCGTATTCTTCTCACAAAGTACGCTCGTGGAGAACACACACGTTACGGTCTTGTTGCAGGATTTGCGGAGATAGGGGAGACTATCGAGGAAACAGTAGTGCGTGAAGTTATGGAAGAAACAGGACTCAGAGTAAGTCGTGTAAAGTACTACAAAAGCCAGCCCTGGTCACTTACCGATACTTTACTTTTTGGATTCTGGGCAGAAATTGACGGCGATGACGCAGTTTTTCTTGACGAAGAAGAACTTGCCAGCGCACAGTGGTTTTCACGAAATGACGTAGTAGACGAAAACTCAATAAGTCTTACCGGTGAGATGATGAGAGTGTTTAAAGAGGGAGCAAAAATATTTGACTAAACTTAGCTTAACATTTCCCCCTCAAGATATGAGCAACGCAGATAATCCGGGTTGCTGTAGTAAACGTTTGAGTTGAAATAAGAAATTTCGTCACTTATAAATGATGAAAATACGTCTATAAGTGTCTGTTCTATATCACCGTCTTCACACACATCAGTAATCAAAGTCTGATAAACACTTCCTATGGAAAGATATGATGGAACAGTATATTTACATTCTGCAACCGAATCATATTCACCGTCTTTTATTTCATACTGCTCGATCAGTTCATCTGAAACCTGTTCAAATGATAAACAGTGATTTACTTGTGCGATCCTTAACTGCCTTGATATATCTGATTTTGTAAAATATTTTATAATATCACATCGTTTGTTTTTGGTTTTTCGTGCAGTAAATTCAAGCAACGAGCATACATAATAAATATCATTAATTTTTTCCGGTGACAGTTGTATCATTAACGTATTCACTCCTTTCAATTCAGTATTGTTTTTTCTTCATTTAGATTATAACAAATAAATTAAAGAGTTGTCAATAAAATATGCGTCTGACATTCCAATCAATCTCAGACGCATATTTTTTATATTAAATTATTTTTGTAGTCCAGCTTTCCAGATTCCATATATCAGTTGCGATATCTTCATAAAATTCCGGTTCATGACTTACAAGTACGATAGTACCTTTAAATTTCTGCAAAGCCTCTTTGAGTGATTCTTTTGCAAGTACGTCAAGATGGTTTGTAGGTTCGTCAAGTACAAGCAGGTTAAATTCCTGAAGCATAAGATGACAAAGTCTTACTTTTGCATTTTCACCACCTGAGAGAACTTTCATCTGTGATGTTATGTGTTCGGTTGTAAGTCCGCAACGTGCAAGAGCGGCACGTACTTCTGCATTTGTCATTGAAGGGTATTCGTCCCATATCTCTTGAAGTGCGGTTTTTGATGATGCTTCTTCTTCCTGTTTGAAATATCCGTACTTTACAAACTGGTCGTGTTCGACAGTTCCCTGAATAGGTTTTATAATACCGAGCAGAGTTTTGATAAGAGTGGACTTTCCAAGACCGTTTACGCCCTTGATAGCAACTTTCTGATTTCGTTCTATCTGAAGATCTACAGCTCTTGTGAGTGGTTCGTCATAACCTAGTATGAGATCTTTTGCTTCGATAACAACTTTACCCGGAGTTCTTGCAGACTGGAAAGAAAACGAAGGTTTTACCTTTTCTTTTGCTATAGTGATGATCTCCATGTTTTCAAGTTTTTTCTGCCTTGAACGTGCCATGGTAGCAGTTGCGGCTCTTGCTTTGTTTTTAGCGATGAACTCCTGAAGGTGTGCTATTTCTTTCTGCTGTTTTTCATATGCCTGTTCTGTCTGACGTTTCTTGAGTTCGTACATTCTCTTGAAGTCTTCGTAGTTTCCGGTATAACGTGTCAGAACAGCATTTTCTATATTGTAGATAACATTTACCACAGAGTTCATAAACGGAACGTCATGAGAAACAAGTATAAATGCGTTTTCATAATTCTGCAGGAAATTCTGTAACCATGCTATGTGGTTTTCGTCAAGAAAGTTTGTAGGTTCGTCAAGAATAAGGATCATCGGATTTTCAAGAAGGAGTTTTGTAAGCAGAACTTTTGCTCTCTGTCCGCCCGAAAGTTGGGAAACATCATGATCAAGACCTATTTCACCAAGACCGAGACCGTTTGCGTATTCGGTTATCTTGCTGTCTATGGTGTAGTAACCGCTCTGTTCGAGAATTTCCTGTATTTCGCCTACGTTTTCCATGAGTTCTGCCATTTCTTCATCTGAAACATCAGCCATTTTTTCATAGGCATCAAGCATTTCTTTTTCAAGATCTGCAAGATGGCTGAAAGCTTCTCTGAGAACTTCACGGATAGTTTTTCCGGGAGTAAGAGTGCTGTACTGGTCAAGATAACCTGTAGTAATATGTTTACACCATTCTATTTTTCCCTCGTCAGGCATAAGTTTACCTGTTATTATGTTCAGAAAGGTTGTTTTTCCTTCGCCGTTTGCACCTACAAGGCCAACGTGTTCACCTTTCAGGAGTCTGAAAGAGGAGTCTTCAAGAATTCTTCTTGCTCCAAATCCATGTGTTACATTTTCAACATTGAGAATACTCATTTATAAAAGCTCCTTGATATGTTATGACTTATTATGTGTTATATTTTGAAGAGAAGATCTGCATATACAGGGAAAGGCCAGTATTTTTCAGCAACTATGGTTTCAAGTTCATCTGCTACCGCTCTTAAAACCTGCATTTTAGCGAAAACGTCATTTCTGTAGAATTTTGAAAGGTCAAATACATTGTCTATTTCCTTTGCGTTCAGAAGTGACTGTTCAAGTGAAGAAATGGCATCATCAAGACTGTTTGCTGTTACAGAAAGTCTGTTTGCGAGTTTTGTCTGTGCGTTATTTTCTATTCCTACAGATTTCATGGAGAACAGTGTGTCGCATACTTCCTTGGTATATGCCATAACAGCAGGGTATATCTGTTTCTTGGCCATATCTATCATAGTGAGTGCTTCGATGTTTATTACTTTTGAATAGTTGTCAAGAAGTATTTCTGTTCTTGATGCTATTTCTGTACGTGAGTAAACTTTGAATTTTTCAAAGAGTTCTACGTTTTTCTCAGCCATGTACTGCGGAACGCAGTCAACAGTTGAGATGTAATTTGGAAGTCCTCTTTTTGCTACTGCTTCTTCTACCCATTCATCAGAATAACCATTTCCGTTGAAGATAACACATTTGTGTTCTTTTATTGTTTTTACAAGAAGTTTTTTGAGTGCAGAGTTGAAGTCTTTTGCATTTTCAAGTTCATCTGCAAATTTTGAAAGGGCATCTGCTACTATTGTGTTCATTATTACATTTGTGCATGAAATAGAATCAGCAGAACCAAGCATTCTGAATTCAAATTTGTTTCCTGTAAACGCCATAGGAGAAGTTCTGTTTCTGTCAGTTGTATCTTTTTTGAATGACGGAAGAGCGTCAACACCTATTTCAAATTTTACTTCTGAATTGAGCTGAGCTGTTGTATTGTTTTCAAGTGCTTCTAAAATAGCTTCGAGTTCTTCGCCGATAAATATTGAAATGATAGCAGGCGGTGCTTCATTTGCTCCGAGTCTGTGGTCGTTGCCGGCACTGGCCGCAGAAAGTCTGAGAAGATCGGAGTTTTCGTGAACTGCCTTTATGATAGCACACAAGAATGTGATAAACTGCATATTTTCAGTTGGTGTATCACCCGGATCAAGAAGATTCTGACCGTCATTTGAGCAGATAGACCAGTTGTTATGTTTTCCTGAACCGTTTACGCCTGCAAATGGCTTTTCGTGAAGAAGGCAAACAAGATTGTGCTTTAAAGCGATCTTTTTCATAAGTTCCATAGTAAGCTGATTGTGGTCGGCAGCTATGTTGGAAGTTGAAAATACCGGAGCGAGTTCATGTTGTGCAGGAGCAGCTTCGTTGTGTTTTGTCTTTGATAGAACGCCGAGTTTCCAGAGTTCTTCGTCAAGTTCTTTCATGAAGTTTGATATACGCTGTTTTATATTTCCGAAGTAATGGTCTTCAAGTTCCTGTCCTTTTGGAGGTTTTGCACCGAAAAGTGTTCTTCCTGTGATAACAAGATCTTCACGCTTATCATAAAGCGCTTTGTCTATAAGGAAGTATTCCTGTTCAGCACCTACTGTAGTTGTAACTCTTGTAGCACGTGTATTTCCGAAAAGTCTTAATATTCTGAGCGCCTGTTCGTTTACTATTTCCATAGAACGAAGAAGCGGTGTTTTCTTATCGAGTATTTCTCCTGTATATGAACAGAAAGCTGTTGGTATGTACAGTGTATCGTCTTTTATAAATGCGTCTGATGTAGGATCCCATGCTGTATATCCTCTTGCTTCAAATGTAGCTCTCAGACCGCCTGAAGGGAAAGAGGAAGCATCAGGTTCACCCTTGATAAGCTCCTTACCTGAAAATTCAAGTATTACCATGCCGTTTGAAGTAGGGGAGATAAATGCGTCATGTTTTTCAGCAGTTATTCCTGTCATAGGCTGGAACCAGTGAGTGTAGTGTGTAGCACCTTTTTCAATTGCCCAGTCTTTCATAGCATTTGCGACAACATCAGCAATTGTACTGTCAAGTGCTGTTCCGAATGTTTTGGTCTGCATAACTGCTTTGAAAATGTTTTTTGGCAGTCTTTCTCTCATTATAGTCTGGTTAAATACATTACAGGCAAAAAAATCTGCAACATTCTGATTTTTTTCTGTTTCCGGCATAAATAAGATCCTCCTGAAAAAATTTATTTTTAATTTATTTTGTTTTTAAAAAAACGAAAAGCGTTCTGATTTCATTGCAGATTCGATACTGAATAATATTTTTCCGTACAGAATCAAGCTTGTCGAAATCAAAACGCCATTGTTCTAATTTATACAGACAAATCTCTGTTATCTATATAATATGATACATGAAATTATCGTGTTTGTCAATATATGATGGTGTGATTTGTGGAAAAGTGATAAAAGCTTAGATGTTATTCGGTTTTATTATTATGGTTTGCGATAAATCACTATATTTTTATTATCAGAATTATTTGTTCAGTCCATGTTTTTTAAAAATTCGGTTATTTCCGAAAGATTCATGGAGTGTGAACCTTTTATAAGTATTGTGTCATTTTTGCAAAGTATATCAGGGAGTTTTTCCATAGCTTCATTGTTGTTATTAAAATGAAATACCTGAAGATCTGCATTTTCAGAAAGTGCTCCGTCTGCTATATATCGTACATCATCACCTATGCATATGAGGCGGTCAACAAGAGAAGAAGCTGTTTTACCTGTATCAAGATGCATTTTTGATGAGTTTTCACCCAGTTCTTTCATATCTGCAAGTATGGCTGTCCTGTTTCCGTCAAGGCTTCCGAGAACTTTAAGTGATGCTTTTACAGAGTCCGGATTTGCGTTGTAACAGTCATTTATAAGAGTAAACGACTGTGTTTTGATTACATTAAATCTTCCGTCAATATTTTTGAAGTTTCTTATCCCCGAAATTATTTTTTCAGTAGACATACCAAGCTTTTTACCTATTGCAAAAGCACATAGAGCATTCATTACCATGTGGTTTCCGAGAGCGGGTACAAATGCGTTTACAGTACCTTCAGGAGTTACTATATCAAATTTTGTCCCTTCGATACCGCATTGTTCTATGTTCTGAACATGATAAGCATTCTGATTTCCTATACCAAAAAAGCAGGTGTTTTTAAAATCAACTGTGCATAGTTTATCATCATCACCGTTTAGTACGGCTGTTCCGTTTTCTTTGATAAAAGGAAGCATCTCTGTTTTAGCTTTGAGTATACCGTCTCTCGAACCGAGAAATTCGAGATGAGCTGTTCCTATGTTGGTTATTACGCCTATATCGGGTCTTACCATTTTTGCAAGTCGTGTCATCTCGTCAAAGTGGTTGATACCCATTTCAACAACTGCTATGTCATGTTTTTCACCGATTCTGAAAAGTGTACGAGGGACACCTATTTCGTTGTTGAGATTTCCTTCTGTTTTGAGCACGTTAAAAGATTCGGAAAGTACAGAGTATATCATTTCTTTGGTAGATGTTTTACCTGAACTTCCGGAGATACCTACAACTGTAAGGTTGTCAAAAAGACTTCTGTAGTATTCTGCAATATCTTTGAGAGCCTGTGCTGTTGATTTTACTGATATATGAGGCTTTGAGGTGCATGAAGGTTCTTTTTCCGTAAGAGTACACACTGCACCGCTTTCAAAAACAGAATCTATAAAATCATGTCCGTCAAATCTTGCACCCTTTATAGGAATATAGAGTGTACCTTCGTGAATATTTCTGCTGTCTATTGAAATATCACTTACAATATCGTTTTTACAGTCTCTGTCACATATGATCTGACCGTTGCACGCAGATGCTATCTCGTAAAGAGTCATAGTTTTCAAAAGAGATCTACCTCCTTTAAGCAAATGCTTCAAGTGATTTGTTTATAATAAAGTCGCAAAGCTGAGCATGGGACATACCGATAACGGCTGCTTCCTGTGGCAGGAGTGATGCCGGTGTCATACCCGGAAGTGTATTTGCCTCAAGACAGTATATCTCTCCGTTACTGCTTACAATAAAATCTATACGTGAATATATTCGGAGTTTGAGTGATGCAAATGCCTTTTGGGCAGCATTTTGCAAAGCCTTTGTTGTGTTTTCATCGATTTCGGCAGGACAAACTTCAAGTGTTTTTCCTGAGTATTTATTTTTGTAGTCGTAAAAACCGTCAGCAATGATTTCTATTACCGGAAGCGCTTTTCCGTCGAGTACGCCTACCGAAAATTCTCTTCCTGTTATAAACTCCTCAACTACTACTTCATCTTCATATTTAAAGCAATCTTTGAGAGCTTTTTTAAAGCTTTCTTTGTCATCGGCTCTTGAAACACCTATGCTTGAACCGCCACTGCAGGGTTTTACGATGCAGGGGAAGCTGTTCCATTCGTCTGTTTTACCGTTTTTATATTCCTTTGATGTATATGAAGTACCGTTTGCCATCTTTATACCGTCTGCTATAAGAAGGCGACGTGTGATACCTTTGTTCATTGCATTTGCACTGCCAAGGTAATCAGAACCTGTATATTTTATTCCGAGAAGTTCAAAAGTAGCCTGGATCTTTCCGTCTTCACCGTTTGCACCATGAAGCGCCATGAAAACTATGTCGGATTTTTTACATATACCGATAACATTTTTGCCGAAAAATCCGTCATCACTTGTTCCGCGCATTTCCTTTATTTTTTCAAGGTCAGGTTCATTTGAAGGTATAGATGATGTCTGTGTTTCAAAGTCGATATCACTTTTGAAAACCTCATCGGGTGTGATATCAGTTCCCATAAAAACATCAAGCAAAAATACATTGTGTCCCTGTTTTTTAAGGGATTTTGCACACATAAGTCCTGATGTAAGACTTACATCTCTTTCACCGCTCAGACCGCCTGCTAATACTGTTATATTCATAAATTTCCTCCAAGAGAATATATATTCTGCATTTATTTGCACTAATATATTATACTATTGATGCGGTGAAAATGCAATAAGCAGTGATGATTATTTTTTGCAGACAATTTTCTATTGAAATAATCACACATCTAATGTATAATAGTTATATACAAATGTATACGTGCCAAAAGCAAAATATGTAAAAAAGAGGTGTATTAATATGTCAAACAACAAATTTACAGTTACATTGCAGCAGATAATTGATGAGTTCAAGCTTGAAGAACTTTATCTTCCGAAAAGTGCGGAAGAAATACTTATTTCTGAAAATGAAGTAAACCGTCCGGGATTACAGCTTGTGAATTTTTATGAATACTTCAATCCTGAACGTATGCAGATAGTGGGCAAGACGGAGTTTGCATATCTTTCAACTATTGAGGAAAATGAGCGAAAAGACATAATAGACAAATTCTTTTCAAAAAAGATACCTGTACTTGTAATTACAAGAGGTCTTGAAGCTTTTCCCGAAATGATAGAACTTGCTCAGAAATATGAGATACCTGTACTCAGATCAAAAGACGGTACTTCTAACTTCGTAGCAGCTCTTATTGCGTTCCTTAACCTTAATCTCGCTCCAAGAATAACAAGACACGGTGTTCTTATCGAGATATACGGCGAAGGTGTACTTATACTCGGCGAGAGCGGTGTAGGTAAGAGTGAAACTGCTATAGAACTTGTCAAGAGAGGACACCGACTTGTTGCAGATGATGCTGTTGAGATAAGAAAAGTATCAAATATCAGTCTTCTCGGAACATCTCCTGATAATATCAGACATTTCCTTGAACTTAGAGGCATAGGAATAATAAATGCAAGACGACTTTTCGGTGTAGGTGCAGTCAAGGTAACAGAGAAGATAGATCTTGTAGTTGAACTTGAGATCTGGAATCCTGAAAAGCTTTATGACAGAATGGGCGTAGATAATGAGTATGTTTCAATACTCGGTGTAAACGTTCCGTCAGTTACGATTCCTGTAAAACCGGGTCGTAACCTTGCAGTTATACTTGAAGTAGCTGCTATGAACGCAAGACAGAAAAAGATGGGCTATAATGCAGCTCATGAGCTTCTCGGAAGACTCGGTTTTGATCTTACCGGAAAAGATAAAATAAAAGATCTTTGATAAAACTATAAAAACCTGGAGGGGATTATTTGTTAATCGAATTGGATACACATTTTCATTCTGTTGCATCAACTCATGCATATTCTACTGTAAAAGAAATAGCTCACAGTGCTTTGGAAAACGGGATAAAAGGTTTTGCGATGACAGACCATGCGCCTGCTATGCCTGATTCACCGCATATATGGCATTTCAGAAATCTTAAAGTTATTCCTGATTATATAGAAGGAATGCGTGTGATAAAGGGCGTTGAGGCAAATATAACAGATCTTGAAGGTCATATAGATATGACTGATTTTGATCTGGAATTTGTAGACTGGGTCATAGCATCTTTTCATTCAGTTGTAGTGGATAACAAATCTTGTGAAGATTTTTCCGATGCATATATAAATGTTGCGAAAAACAACCCTTATGTCGATGTAATAGGTCATCCCGGTTCATTGGGTTTTGGTTTTCAGAAAGAAAAAGTTCTAAAAGTTTTTAAAGAATATGATAAACTTGTTGAGATCAACGAATCTACTATTCTTCACAAGCGTGACGGTATAGAACGTAATCTTGAAATTTTGAAAATATGCAAAAAATACGAAATACCGGTAGTGGTAAATTCGGACGGACATTACTGTGATATAGTAGGCAATGTTTCAAATGCGGAAAAAATGATAGAAGAGATAGGTTTCCCAAAAGCACTCGTTGCAAATAGTTGTGCTGAAAAAATTTATGAAAGAATAAAAGCAAAAAGACCAGATTTTGCGATGAGGTGATAGTGATGTCATATGTAGATAGTATTGTAGCAGTGTGCGAAAAATATGATTGTCGTTATAAACTGGACGAATCACTTAAAAATCATACTACTTTTCGTATAGGCGGAAAATGTCGTATAGCTGTTTTTATAAACGGTGAGAAAGTTCTTGGAGAACTGGTTTCGTATTGCCGTGACAATAATGTAAAGTATTTTATTCTTGGAAACGGAAGTAATATTATTGCAGATGACAAGGATTTTGAAGGTGCTGTTTTTATAATAGGCAACGATTTTTCCAGAATAAATTATATACGTAATGGTGTTGTTGAGTGCGAGGCAGGTCTTATGCTTAGCAGACTGTGTGTAACTGTTATGAAAGAAGGTCTTACAGGACTGGAATTTGCGTATGGTATACCGGGTACTGTTGGCGGAGCTTTGTATATGAATGCAGGTGCGTACGGCGGAGAAATGTCAGATGTTGTAGTATCGTCTGATTATCTTGATATAGACGGAAAGGTAAAAAGCATTTCAAAAGAAAACATGGATCTTTCGTACAGACACAGTGCTTTTATGAAATCAGGCAGGATAATACTGAGAGTAAGAATAAAACTTGAACAAGGTGTTATCATGGATATAGAGCAAAAAATGGAAAAGCTTATGAATCAGCGACGTGAAAAACAGCCCCTTAATTTTCCTAGTGCTGGCAGTACTTTTAAAAGACCTCAGGGCGCTTTTGCGGCTGCGCTTATAGAACAGTGCGGTCTTAAAGGTTTTTCAGTAGGAGATGCCCAGGTAAGCGAAAAGCACAGCGGATTTGTAATAAATAAGGGTGAGGCTACTTTTGAGGACCTCATGGAACTTGTTGAAAAAGTAAAAGAAAAAGTAAAAAATGATACAGGATATGAGCTTGAACTTGAACCTGAAATATTAAGTTGAAAGCATTGATATCCATAAAAACTGTTTGGAGTGATTTTTGGTGCAGTTTGTTATAGTTACCGGATTATCCGGTTCCGGTAAATCATATGCAATGAATACACTTGAAGATATAGGCTTTTATTGTATTGATAATATGCCGCCTCAGCTTATTTCAAAATTTATAGATATATGTTGTGATGAAAATATGGATAAGATAGCTATCGCTGTGGATATTCGTTCCGGCGATATGTTTACAACAGAAACTCTTCAGTCTTTTGAGAATATGCGAACAAGGCATTTTAATTTTAAAGTTCTGTATCTTGAAGCAAGTGATGAGATACTGATAAGAAGATATCGTGAAACCAGAAGAAAGCATCCTCTTGATGCTGAATTTAACGGTTCTGTTTCAAAAGCTATAGCATATGAAAGAGAGAAACTTAACTGTCTTCGTGAAATAGCAGATTATTATATAGATACATCATATCTGAAAAATTCACAGTTGAAAGAATCCCTGGTAGATCTCTTCCTCGAAAGTGACACAGAGTCCATATCCATAAAAACAATGTCATTTGGTTTCAAATACGGAAGTACGACAGAAGCGGATCTTGTTTTTGACGTAAGATGTCTTCCGAATCCGTTCTACATTCCGGAGCTTAAAAACCTTACCGGAAAAGATAAAGCGATACGTGATTATGTTATGGAATTTGAGCAGTCAAAGATACTTATGGAAAAACTTAAAGATCTTATTGCATTTCTTATTCCTCAGTATATAAGTGAAGGTAAAAGTCAGCTTGTTATAGGATTTGGCTGTACCGGAGGGAAGCATCGTTCGGTAACTTTTGCCGAGATAATAGCAGATTTTATAGAAGAGCTCGGATACAACGTACACCGTTCACACAGGGATATTTCAAAAACATAAAAGGAGTAGATGCAGATGTCTTTTTCAAATACAGTAAAAAAAGAGATAATTTCTGCTGTTACCGATAAGGATAAGAAATTTGCCTGTTTATATGGAATGCTGATTTTCTGTAAGAAGTTCACTGAAAAAGAGATAGTTTTTCAGTCTGAAAGTCAGATAGTCGCAGACACGTTCACAAAGCTTGTGGCAGAAGTATTTAAGGGTACAGTCAAGGTTGAAAAGGATATCTTTGAAAGAAAGAACAATTCAGTGCTGTATTGTTTTTCAATAAAAGAAGCAGAATCTATACGTAAGGTGTCTGATGTTTTTAAGATAGACATAGATAACAGGGAAATAGACCTTAAAAATATTGATAACAATAATCTTTCAAATTTTATAGCAGGTGTATTTTTAAGCTGCGGAAGCGTTACAAATCCTAATAATGAGTATCATCTTGAATATGTTATCCCATCAGAGCAGTTATATAACGACTTATCTGCAATACTTGGTTCTTTGGGACTTGAAAACAAATTTGTTATGCGCAAAAATTCATATATCCTATATTTTAAAGAAAGTGAAAATATAGAAGATATACTTACGTTTATGGGGGCACAGGGTTCAACTCTTGAACTTATAAACGTAAAAATTCTGAAAGATATGCGAAACAGAGCAAACAGAGTTTCCAACTGTGATATAGCAAACTGTAACAAGACTATAGAAGCTGCTGTAAAGCAAAAACAGGATATCGAACTTATCGACAGAGAAATCGGTATAGATACCCTGCCTGCCACACTTAAAGAAATTGCATTTGCCCGTTTAAATAATCCGGAACTTAGTCTTAAAGAACTTGGTGAAATACTTGATCCTCCCATAGGGCGATCCGGTGTAAATCACCGACTTCAGAGACTTGGGAAAATGGCAGATGAAATAAGAGGTAAACTTAATGGAAAGTAATTTTGTTCACTTACATCTTCACAGCGAATACAGCCTTCTTGATGGTGCCTGCAGAATAAAAGATATTGTTGACAGAGCGTCGGAGCTTGGACAAAAGGCCGTTGCGATAACTGATCATGGAGTTATGTATGGTGCGATAGAGTTTTACAATATTGCAAAGAGCAAAGGTATAAAGCCGATAATAGGCTGTGAAGTATATGTAGCAAGAACAAATGTGAATGATACGGTACATACTCATAATATGTCACCGTATCATTTGATTTTGTTGTGCAAAAATAATACAGGATATAAAAATCTGCTGAAACTTGTTTCAGAAAGTCATGTTGAAAATTTTTATTATAAACCGCGTGTTGATACCGAACTCTTAAAAAAGTATCATGAAGGTCTTATTTGTCTGTCAGCTTGTATAGCAGGAGAAGTAGCTGTAAATCTTATAGACGATAATTTTGATAAGGCACTTGAAACTGTAAATAAATACAATGAGATATTCGGACAGGGTAATTATTATATAGAAATTCAGGATCATGGCCTCCCTCAGCAACGTATGATACTGCCTTTGCTTTGCAGATTGTCAGAAATGACAGGAGTTCCGCTTGTTGCTACCAATGATGTTCATTATATCAACAAGGAAGATGCACAGGTACAGCGTGTTCTTCTGCGTATACATACATCTTCTCAGAAATCAGCGGAAAATTATTTTCCGACAGATGAGTTTTATATGAAAAGTGAAGAGCAGATGCGTAAACTTTTTGACTTTGCTCCGTCAGCAATCGAAAATACAGCAGAGATAGTGCAAAAATGCAACTTTGAACTGGAAACAGGAGGTTTCCGTCTGCCAAAGTATAGTCAGGAGAGTGACGAAGAAAAATCAGAATTTTTCTGGCAGATCTGTTATGAAGGGTTGTTTGAGAAGTACGGCAAGGATTGTGATGAATCCATAAAACAGCGTATGGAATATGAGATAGGTGTAATATCCGGTATGGGTTATATCGATTATTATCTTATAGTCTGGGATTTTATACGCTATGCTCGTGAAAATGATATACCGGTAGGTCCGGGAAGAGGTTCGGGAGCAGGAAGTCTGTGTGCATATTGTATTGGTATCACCGGTATAGACCCTATAAAATACGGGCTTATTTTTGAAAGATTTTTAAATCCTGAAAGAATTACGATGCCGGACTTTGATATAGATTTCTGCGTGGAACGGCGTTCGGAAGTAATAGATTATGTTACCCGAAAATACGGTTTGGATAAAACAGCACAGATAATAACATTCAATACCATGGCAGCTAAAAGTTCTGTACGTGATGCAGGACGTGCTCTTGAAATACCGTATGAAATATGTGACAAAACAGCAAAACTTATCTCAAATGAGCTTAATATAACAATTGATAAGGCTTTGGAAAAAGAGGAAGAACTGCGTACACTTTATGACAGTGATCAGACAGTAAGAAAACTTATTGATATGGCAAGAAAGATAGAGGGAATGCCTCAGAATACTTCTTTGCACGCTGCCGGAGTAGTTATATCGGACATACCACTGTCGGAAATTGTTCCTCTCAAAAAAAACAAAGATATTGTCATAACCCAGTATCCTATGTCTGTAATAGAACAGCTGGGACTTCTGAAAATAGATTTTCTTGCCCTCAGGAACCTTACAGTTATCAAAAGATGTACCGACCTGATAAAAGAAGTAAATAAAGATTTTGATATCGAAAAAATACCGCTTGATGATAAAAAAGTATATGAAATGATATCAAAAGGTGATACCTCAGGCGTTTTCCAGCTCGAAAGCCAGGGTATGAAAAATGTGCTCATAAGATTTGCTCCTGAAAATATTGAAGATATTATCTCCATACTTGCACTCTATCGTCCCGGTCCGATGGATTCTATTCCAAAATATATAGAAAACAAAAAAAATCCCTCGATTATAACCTATAAGCACCCTATGCTGAGAGAAATTCTTGAAGTCACATACGGTTGTATAGTATATCAGGAACAAGTTATGGAAATATTTAGAAAACTTGCTGGATATTCATATGGCAGAGCAGATCTGGTAAGAAGGGCAATGGCGAAGAAAAAGCATGATGTCATGGAAAAAGAGCGCCATAATTTTATATACGGTATAAAAAGAGAAGATGGCACTTATGAATGTTGCGGTGCTGTAGCCAATGGCATTTCTGAAGAAATTGCCAACGGTATTTTTGATGATATGCTTAGTTTTGCGTCATATGCATTCAACAAATCTCATGCAGCGGCATATGCGATAGTATCTTATCGCACAGCTTATCTCAAGTGTAATTATTTTAAAGAATATATGGCTTCTCTTATGACCGGAAGTATGAATTCACAAGGTAAACTGACAGAGTATATATCAGAATGTGAAGCCAAAGGTGTCAGCCTTATACGCCCGTCTGTAAATGAAAGTAATTTTGATTTTACAGTTACTGATAAAGGTATACGTTTTGGATTGTCTGCTATAAGAAATATCGGCGTAAAAATAGTTGAAACTGTTATAGAAGAACGCAGGCAAAACGGTAATTATATTTCGATACGTGATTTCTTTTTAAGAAATCATAGGTGCGGTCTTAGCAAAAGAATGATGGAAAGTCTGATTTTTGCAGGAGCATTTGATGAAATGGGTTTAAACAGACATCAGATGGCACAAAACCTTGAATTGATAATGACAAAGCCACTTACCTCACAGATCGAAGGTCAGATGGATTTGTTCGGTGAAACAGAAACTCAGAAAAATGTAAAGACGGATGATATTCCCTGGGTGGAAGAATATACACAAAAAGAACTTCTGAAGCTTGAAAAAGAATCAACAGGAATGTATATATCCGGTCACCCTCTTGCACAGTATATTGATTATAAAAAGTTTATGCGTATTCCGGATATAAGTGATATTATTGCATCGCAGTCCGATGAATATGAAAAATACACAGAGCTGTTCGGAATGGTCACATCGCTTAAACTTCACACCACCAAAAGCAATGAGAAGATGTGTTTTATGACAATTGAAGATATGACAGAAAGTATGGAGTGTGTTGTATTCCCAAAAGTTTATGAACAGTTTAAAAATGCCGTAGAACAGGAAGTTCCGGTATATGTAGCCGGAAAGCCGGCAGTCAGAGAAGAAAAGTGCAACTTTATTGTTGATCTGATTTTCAGTGAAAAAGAATTTGTCGATATGTGTTCAAGACGAAAACTATGTATAAAAATCAAAACACATGAATTAAATGATGTTATTTCCAGGCTTGGCGGAATACTTACCGATGAAGGAAAAACGTCAGTATGTTTTTACCTTACAGATTTGAAAAAACTTATTTCACAAAAAGGTAAAAACAAAATAAATTTATCAAAAAACAGCCTTGAATTTATTAAAAATAATCTGAATATTGAAAATATTGCTCTGATAAAGTAAATCTTTTGAAAATGTTTTGCATTTAGGTCTTGACAAACTTTTTAAATGTAGTAAAATATATAGTAGCGATGTTTTTAATAAGTGAAAAATTTCACATATTGTAAATTTACAGTGTGTATGATTTATGTATGCATAAGTGCATATTTAAATTATATGACCATATTAAGTAATAAGCCTATTGGCAGAAATGGAGTATTGGATATGATCAAAACTATTGGTGTTTTAACAAGTGGCGGCGACGCACCGGGAATGAATGCGGCAGTACGTGCCGTAACAAGAACTGCTATAAGCAAGGGAATGAAGGTTCTTGGTATCAGAAGAGGCTATAACGGCCTTATCAATGGTGATATCATTGAACTTACAGAACGTTCTGTTTCAGATATAATCCAGAAGGGCGGTACTTGCCTTTATACAGCAAGATGCCATGAATTCAGAACATCAGAAGGTGTAGATCTTGCAGTTGAAAAATGTAAAGAAATCGGCCTTGAAGGTATAGTTGTAATCGGTGGCGACGGTTCATTCAGAGGAGCTGCTGACCTTTCAGCTAAGGGTATTCTTTGCGTTGGTATTCCCGGAACAATCGATAATGATATTTCATGCACAGAATATACTATCGGTTATGATACAGCAATGAACACAGCACTTGAAATGGTAGACAAGCTCAGAGATACTGCACAGTCACATGACAGATGCAGTGTAGTTGAAGTAATGGGCAGAAATGCAGGTTATATTGCAGTAAATGCAGGTATTGCTTGTGGAGCTACAGAAATAATCACTCAGGAAATGCCTTATGATCTCGATAATATTGCAAAGAAAATGCTTGAAACAAGAAAATCAGGCAAACAGCATTTTATCATCATGGTTTCAGAAGGTATAGGAAACTCAAGTGAAATAGCTCATATTCTTCAGGAAAAGACAGGTATCGAAGCAAGAGCAACTATACTCGGTCACGTACAGCGTGGTGGTTCACCTACAGTAAGAGACAGAGTTATAGCAAGCCAGATGGGTCACTATGCAGTTGAACTCCTTGCTCAGGGTATCGGTAACAGAGTTGTTGCAATGCAGAACAACAGCATCACAGATTTTGATATTCAGGAAGCTCTCTCAATGAAGAAACCTTTCGAAGAAGATCTTTACAACATAGCAAGAGAAATTGCATTCTGATAAGTAAATCTTATAAAAATATAAATCCTTGTGTTTTGTACAAAAACATAAGGATTTATTTGTTGTTGATGTATATACAAAACAGCTTGACAAAGTACGATAAAAGTGTTAAAATTATATAACGGTATCACTCTGTTTTGAGTGATTGTTTTGTGTAATGATAAGGTTCCGCTAAAAAAAAGTTGGAACAGGAATATGAGGTGGACTTGAATGGAAGACAATAAGAATCAGGAGTTTACTCCGGTAGTGAATCCCGCTCTCGTTAAGGCGATGGAAGAATTAAAAGAACAGAAAAGTAAAGATGCTGAAAAGAACTTTATCGTTCAGTTAAGACAGGCACGTTTGTTGTCGCCGGCAATTATTGAAGTGAAGGACGAAAATGGTGATTTTGTACCTGCTGTCGAGGGAAAAGCTGATCCTAAAAACACACGTGTGAATTTTATGATGCTTTCACAGAAGGATGGTCAGAAGTTTTTACCTGCATTCACAAGTATCGAGGAAGTGAGAAAGTGGAGAAAAGAGGAAAAGCTTCAGAATGTTGTCAGTACATTTGAACAGTATCTTGCAATGATAACCGCTGATGAAAACGGTCCAAATGGTTTTGTAATAGATCCTTTTGGTTCAAACATAATAATGCCTCGTGAACTTCTTGTAAAGCTTAAAGAAGCAGCTGATAAGTTCAGAAATGAACAGGTTATGGTTGGTGAACTTAAAGATTATCCGGATAAGCTTGCTGAGAAATTGATTTCTTTCTTTGAAGAAAAAGGAAATGTAGAAAAAGCTTTTCTTTTGGCAATGACACGTGGAACAGCGCAGGGATATCTTGTTGTTGTTGATTATGATGGTGCAGAAAATGATACACCGGAGCAGAGCAGAAGTTTTTATGATGAAATTGCTGAGGCTGTAAACGGTTGTCTTGATGGCAAGGGTCTGTCAATTGCTTCTGTAAAGGATTCTTTTGGTAGTAAGGCATCAGATAACAGATTACCTTTTTACACAAGATGATGTTTTGATTTTTAATTATTTTTGTTTATTATGTGGTTGTTTTATATGATTTGCCAAACATATTTTTGTCTATAGTCACGAAATTAAAATATTTTTTATAATATTTATTCATCTTTATTGACAAAGGAAAATGTTTGTGCTATAATATAAACATGGTAAGGGAAATACGATAATTTCCCAAACCCTCTTAATTAATGAAATTTTCTTATAAATAGTGTTTTTCTCATATCTCCTTTAGGGCGCCCTATTCTGTTAGAATAGGGCGTTCTCCCTTTTTATGCACTTTTAATGATTTTTAATAATAAAAATGTTCTAAATATATTTAAATACGGAATATATTTTTTGCTTATTGACCTTCTTCATAAAATAGGGTATTATATAATATGTATGAGTATTTTTATTGAATTTGGAGGTTCATTCTATTGAAAAATTATGTTTCAGCTTCTATTCTTGGTGCAGATATCACACATCTTGCTGACGAATGTAAAAGACTTGAGGAAAATAATGTTGATATGTTGCATTTTGATGTAATGGATGGCTGTTTTGTGGATAATATTTCTTTTGGTTTGCCTGTGCTTAATGCACTTAATAAGTGTACAGATATTTTTATGGATGTTCATCTCATGATTTGTAATCCATTAAAATATATAGGGGAATTTGTAAAAGCAGGAAGTGATATGATAACATTTCACGTTGAAAGTGACAGCAATACAGAAGAGACCATATCTGAAATCAAAAAATCAGGTATAAGAGCCGGTATAGCTGTAAAACCGGCAACACCTGTAGAAACTATATATAAATATCTTGATATGGTTGATATGGTGCTCATCATGACAGTTGAGCCCGGATTTGGTGGTCAGGGTTTTATACCCGAAACACTTGAAAAGATAAAAACGCTTAAGGAATATATAACAGAAAAAAATATAAATATTGATATACAGGTTGATGGTGGCATAAATGATAAAACGGCTGTTCTTGTAAAAGAAGCAGGAGCAAATATTCTTGTATCCGGTAGTTATCTTTTTGGAGCCGCTTCGATGTCTGAAGCAGTTTCTTTACTAAAATGACAAATTTCCTGAAAGTTTGTTTACTGCATCTTTTTTGAATATAAGATTAAAATATTCTTTGGTATAGATCATAGTCATTTTGTCAGTATAATATTTTATGCTATTGACTATAGCGGTTTCTTCAATACTTTCAAATTTGTCAGGGTTTATATCAAGTATCATTCGAAATGTATTTTTGTAGTGATACAGGGAACTGTTTTCATTGTATTCGTTAAAAATATTTATAAGTTCTGTGCAAAATGTTATTATGCTTTTGGCAGATGTGGATTCAAGTATAATGAATCCATGTGTACAGTTCGCACTTTCATTTATTTCATTGTCAATCGCTGATATATATAATATACAGTTATTGTTGGTACATGAAAAAGCTTCAATATACAAGTGCTCGCTGTACAGGTTAAGACCAAGATTTTCTTTTATTTCATGCACAATGTATGTTATAAGTTTGGTAGTATTTATATCATCTTTTTGTATATGCTCAAAACTTATATTATGGCTTGCCATGTCTTCCTGAGAGAGAGATACCTTGACAGTGAGACTGCTGAGTTTTTCAATTATCATTTAGACACCTCCGTTTGTAAATAATATGATTACCATAAGATTTAAATATATTCGGTTCATAGTACATTATATACGATTGGTGTTAAGTGGTGTGTGTGATAACAACACTTAATTTGATGAAGGAGAATGTTTATGAAAAAAAACAGAGGTATGAAAATATATAAGCAAAAGAAAAGAAGAAGAAAGGGAAATTCTAATCAGATTATGTCTTTGCTTGGGACCTGTGCTGTTGTTTTTGGTGTTGGCATATTTGGTTATTATGTAGTTGCAGTTCCTATTATAGATCTTCTGAAGGGTAATGAAAAAGAGCCTTCGTCTGATATTTCTGTTTCTACAGACGAAAGCCTGGTTACTACTCATAAAAAAATATTTGACGATATGACTGCAACAAGAGTTCCTGTAAATACAGAAAATGATGATGAACCTATAATTACAACTGTTCCGGATATTACAACAACTGACGAAATATCTGTTACTACAACAGTTGTAACAACTACTGAAATAGTTACTTCAACTACTCCTGTAACTACTGTTACTGAAGTTCCTCAGACAGAGATAACAACAGTGACAACAACAAAGCCTGTTTCGAAAATAAAACTTGTAAATCAGGGCGGATATTATTATCTCACAGAGAGTGATGTTCAGGATATTGATACTATGAAAGAGAAATTGTCTTCACTTGAGGGTTACTCATGTGTTGTTTTACCACTTAAACTTACCGGTGGAAAACTTAACTATGATTCTTCAGTAAGGACAGCAAGATTGTCCGGGGTAATATCATGTTATGTGACTATAGATGAAATGGTAAGTGCGGTAAAAGAAAGCGGTATGGAACCGGTTGCCGAAATAAGTACAATAGTTGATCACATTTATCCTTTAACTTATAAAAAATCCGCCTATCAGTTTGCAGATGGTTTTACCGGAGAATGGCTTGACAACGCGTATGAAGCAGGGGGAAAGCCATGGTTGTCACCTTTTGCCGATGATGCAATTAGTTATCTTACAGATATAGTTGATGAGCTTACATCAGCCGGTATTGGAAGTGTTGTGTGTACAGATACATATTTTCCGCCGTTCAGAGAAAAGGATCTTGGATATATAGGAGAGATTGTGCAGTCAGAAGATCGTTATAAGGGACTTACTGATCTTATAAACACACTTGACGACACTGCTCAGGCAAATGGCGGACGTGTAATGCTTAGTGTTTCCGCAAATGAAGTAATAAATTCATCAGCTGAAGTATTTAAGCCCGAAGAATTTGGCTCTATGTATGTTGTAATAAATATCAGTATGAATGATTTTGCCGATAAAGACATAGAAGAGGTAATGGGAGTGCTTGAGAATAAATGTAATGATATGAAGATTGTTCCATGCATTGTGTCAGCAGGTACATCTGATGTGGAAGGAACTGTTGACGAACTAAAAAAACTCGGATATAGTCTTTATATTGTGAAATAATAAGGTGAAGTAATATGCAGGAAACATTGTCAGAGTTTTTTAAAGGATTTAGTCAGCAACTTTCGACGTTTAAGGGCATTTCTGTGCTTGTGGCACTGCTTTTGACAGATATCTGCATGATGGTGATTTTTTTAAAATGTTATTCAGAAAAGAAGTTTTGCTTAAAAAAATGGAGAAAGCGTTTTGGCTATATAGCAGTAGTTGATGATACACGAGTGATACCAGTAGAAAATTCTGAAATATTACTCGGAAGACATCGTTCTGCTGATATTCAGTTTCCGGATTTGTCTGTATCCCGCTATCATGCGGTTCTGACATATTCAGATGGAATATTTTTGCTTGATGATCTCAATTCAAAATCCGGTACATATGTAAACGGAAAAAGAATAAAGTCAGCAGTAGTTAAAGTAAACGATGAAATACAGCTTGGTTCGATGACGTTTCACCTAAAAAAAATAAAGGACGTAGAAAATGACAAGAGAAAAAACAAAGCTTAATTATTTTCTGGTCAAGTTGTTTGTTATTGTTACACATCTGATATTTCTGGGGGCCGTATGGCTTAATGGAAATTATAACAGCTTATTTGAAGTAATAAAACTGGCAGTCATAGTAATTGCTTCAGATATAATTTATTTTGTGATAACAAGCGTTCTTGAACAGGATACGTATACAATTGATCATCTTATGGTACTTATAGTTAATATAGGGTTAATATTTCAATCATGTTTTGGAGATGTTGTTTTTAACTTAAAACATTTTATAACAATAGTTGCGGGAATGGTTGCGTATCATATAGGGTATATTTTAACTCGTAATAGTTTTAAGGCTGAAAGTTTTAAGCCGTATTGTTATGGCGGTGTTGGTTTATTAATTGTTGTGATATTACTTTTTACCGGAAGCAGAAGTATGTGGATAAACTTTGGAAGTTTTTCTATTCAGCCATCCGAGTTTATCAAACCGTTACTTGTTTTCATATGTGCAACATCTCTCTATAAACAGCAGACAAAGAAAAAGATAAGTATCTTTACAGTAAATACAGATACGATTTATATGCTTGCAATAGCTGCTGTCATTCTTTTACTGCAATGGTGGTGTCGAGACCTCGGAAGTATTCCGACTTTTGCTGCAGTAGTGTGTTGTGCAATTATAAATAGGATATGTTATCCAAGAGCAAAACTTTCAAAGAAAAAGATTGGCATAATAGTAGGATTAGGTATAGTGCTTGTTATTATTGCACTTAAACTTGCGCCATCATATGTTAAAGACAGATTATATGTTGATATCTGGGCGGACAGATTTGGAAACGGATATCAGCAGTGTGAGGCACTTATAGGAATAGCAGAAGGCGGCTGGCTTGGAAAAGGTCCCGGTCATGGTCATTTGTGTGAAATTGCAGCATATGATACTGATATTGTTTTTTCAGCAGTTTCTGAGGAATGGGGAATGTTTGCAGCAATTATGTTTATCATACTTGTGTTGGTTATGTTGGCAACACCTCTTATAAATTCTCCGAAATGCTATTATCACGGCAATATTGCGGTTGGTGTTGTTGCGGTTTTTGTTGTGCAGATGTCGCTAAATATATTTGGTTCATGTAATCTTATACCTTTTACGGGTGTCACATTTCCGTTGCTTTCTAATGGTGGTACCTCAATGGTTACAAGTGGTTTCCTTATAGGTATGCTGAAAGCTACACAGAACCCTGTTTGTGTAAGAAATATAATCGAGAAGAAACCGGAAAGGCAGGTGGGATAAGTGAGGAGCATAAGAAGAAATATGCGCCTTATCACACTGATGCTTCTGGCGTTCTGCATTGGTATGGTAATTCTTGTTGTTAAAATTTATAAAGAATCTTCTTTCTATATCGTTAATTCAACAAACGCTGTACTTGGAAAAGTTTATGACAGAAACGGTGATGTTTTATTTGATCAGAAGGCTACTCCTGAAACATACGGATATGATCATTTTACTGATATAGCAAATCTGATAGGAAATGACAGCCGTCAGATGACAAATACACTTGTGTCAGAAAACATTGAGTTTTTAAGTAATTATTCATTTTCGCTTGGAATAAAAGGATCAGATGGACAAAGTTCTATCCATACAACTATTGACCATGCAGCTAATAAGGCAGTGTATAATGCGTATGGTTCTAAAAATGGTGCAGCAATTGCTTATAATTACATTACAGGTGAAATACTTGTATGTGTGAGTAAACCGGGTCTCAATCCGTTTGGAGGGTATGTAGGACTTGAAGAAGGAAGTCTTCTTTGTAAAGCTTTTTATAAATTTACCCCAGGTTCTACACAAAAAGTAAGTACACTTGCCGTAGCGCATGAAATGTACGGCGCAGATTTATTATTATCAAAGTCATACCACTGTTCAGGAGGATACATGAACACAGGGAGGACTACCATATATTGCCATAACAGATATGGTCATGGTTTTCAAAATATAGATGCCGGATTTGCAAACAGTTGTAATCCTTTTTTTGCACAGCTTGTTGAAGATCCTGATTTTAATCTTGAAACGTCCTTTGAACTGTTGAAAAAAATGGGATATTCAGTGAATGGTTCGGCGCCATATCGTTTGGAGATAAATAATATGAGTGTACAAACTGCATCTACAAATCTTACAGATAAAAGTGACTTTTCAACACAATGGGGATTTATAGGGCAGGGAGAAACAATGGTAAGTCCTTGTATGCTTATGATGTGGCAGAGTGCTATTGCGACCGGAACGGGAAAAGCTGCAGTTCCGTATTTGATACAATATACAACAAGAGTTGATGGTACACCGGATAATCATGCAGTTAATAGTGTTACAGATGAATTTTTTTCATCAGCAACAGCAGCTTTTGTTAAACAGATAATGCTGAATAATGGTCAAAGGTATACATCTTCTATTCCGGGTTACACGCTTGGTGTGAAAAGTGGTACCGCACAAATTAAAGACGGAGCAGAAGAAAATTCGTTTTTGGTCGGATTTGATTCAAATCCGGAGCATCCGATAGCCTTTTGTGTTCTTATAGAGGATCGTAAATCAGGTGAAGTAACAACCGATTCTATAGTTCATACATTGCTTACAAATTTAAAATAAGATCAAATCAGGCAGTCTTTATTATGATTGTCTGATTTTTATATATATTTACTATGTTTTTTTCTATAAAACTATAAAATAATTAATAATAATGTTGACGAATAAAAAAAAATTTCGTATAATTATATTAAGCATATACTAAGATTATATTATCAGTGAGGTGATAAAATGCCGGGCTTTTATGAAGATGTGGATATGATTTCTGATTGTTTCAGTCAGTATGATGAAACATTTAACTGGTTTGTACCAGAAGAAAAGGAAATTTATAAAAAACAGCTTATAGAGGAGACTAATGGAAATCCTCATTTGTATATACACAAATACGCGACATCTGCAACTGTTTTGGCGAAACACAAAAATCGCAATGATATATTATTTGGTTTGCCTAATAACGAATATGCGTTGGTACATTTGACATATGGTGATAAAAGTGTTGGAAATGAGTTGCATTTTATATTTTTTAGTACATGCAATTCGGCGTTAAAGTATATAGAAAAGCAGTATAAAACAGAATGTCTTGGTGAAAAGGATTTTAAACTTACCTCAAAGGATAAGACAGAGATATTGATTTTTCTTTTGCAGTTGATTTTGTTTTTTATAGTACCCAAAGAAGCCAAAGGGTTTACAATGATCGCATCGGGAATAGTTCTTTATATAATGATATTGTACGATTGGAAATCAAGTGGTTTTAATCTTTTTCGCGATAGAAAATTGTATCACAGTAAGGTAATTCCTCTTCTCAGATATCAGATAACATATGTTTTAGTGATAACATGTTTTATGATAATTGGAGTGATAGTTTATATAATTTCTGGTATGATGATAAAATAGCGAAGGTGGGGAGTATATGAACAAAATACAGCAATTGATTGATGCAGGTGGCGCAAAAATTACTTTGCCTCCCGGAGAGTATAAAGGACCATTTTATATAAACAATCCCTGCATCATTGAAGGAACAAACACTACTCTTTGGAACGATTCAGAAACAGTTTTGTTCATAAAATCAGACGGTGTTACAATAAATAATGTTCGTATAGAGCTGGCGAATAGTTCTGAAAAAAGTGATATTTATTCAATACACGCAGATTTCAGAGCGTCATACAAAGATGTTGAAGTAATAGGCAAGACAAAAGGTCTTGGTATGGAAGACAGTATTCCTGAAATGCAAAGACAACTTCGTATGGGAAAATTTTTATGTGAAACAGAGAATACATTTATTTTTGAGGTTTATTCTCCCGATGCAATGTCAATACTTACAACAGATATAAAAGATATCAGCATAGAGCCTGTAAATCTTACAGCAGGAATAAATAAAATCAAAATAACTGTTGCTCCGCTTTCGTCCGGTTCTTTTGTTTATGGCGATATAATATTAAAAACCAAACTAAACAGAAGATTTTTCTTAAGCGGTTCTGCTATGGATAATTGTGAGAAATGTTCTGATAAATGTATTTCGGCGTTCTCGCAGTCGGAGCTTGCAGAAATACAAAGATCAAAGCTTGTAAATATGAACGCTGTATCAGAATCAACCGTAAAAAGTTCATACAACGTTCAGCATATAAACAATCAGAATAACAGTGTGCAAAAAAATACTCCAACAAAACATTCTTCACCTGAAATAGTCGGTACATATCATCTGAAAAGGGGAGAGAGGGTATATATAGATAATATTTCAGAGAATGTAATAAAGGTTAAGATGGGATATCGTGGATTATTCAAGGATCTTGAAATTGATCCTTATGTATTCATGCTTGATTCAACGGGGATAACAAGTTGCGATGACGATTTTATTTATTTTGGAAATACTGATTCAAAATGTGGAGGTATTATATTTAACGAAGATAAAACTTTTGATATTGATCTTGGTAAAATACCATCACATATAGAACGAATATCGTTTGTGTATTCGATATATCATCCGGATTCAAAGGATAATTTTTCAAAGGTTATGGATCCGTTTGTTTCTTTGATTTGTCAAGGCAAAGAAATCTATAAATATACTGCAACAGAATTGTTTGCAGAAACAACCATAATATTTCTTGATATATATCGTTATAATTCAAGATGGAAACTCAATACTATAGGTCAGGGATATCGTGAAGGTCTGAAAAAATTATGTTCTTCGTATGGATTGATCGTTTCGTAGCAGTACAATACAGATAGGAGAGATAATAATGGATAATGTAAGAACAAAATTATTGAAGCCGTTTATAGCAGCAGTATCATTTGTGGTTTTTTTGATTATAAAATCAAACAGAAAGAAAAAGACAAAAAAAGAATTATAATTAAATACGCAACTCATTTTCTTTTATTAAATAAGATGAGTTGCGTATTTTACTATAGTTTCATATTGTATTCTTTATCATAAAACAAAAAAGCCGTACAAATGTACGGCTTTTTTAATGAGACATTGGGGATTCGAACCCCAGACCCTTTGATTAAAAGTCAAATGCTCTGCCAACTGAGCTAATGTCTCATCTCGCTCACAAGCGACTTATATATTATAGCATTGTGCAAGTAGTTTGTCAAGCGGATTTTTAAAAAAAATTGAAACATCATTAAATATGTATTGTATAACTAATAAATTGTATAAATATATCAAAAATATATTTACATTTAACAAACTCAAAAATTATTTTAAAAAAGTGTTGACATATGCTTTTTTTTATGTTAGAATAATAAAGCTGTCGGACGAGAGGATAAACGAACGACAGTAAGAATAACAACAGTATCTTGAAAATTGAACAATGCACTTTAACATAAAACCCTTGAAGATTCAAAGAGTAACATCAATGAATTATGAGTGATGTCAAGCAAAAGACACGAAAATAAAATTTGCAAGCTAAGTATTCTAAAAAAAGAGTACCGGGATAGATGTTAATGTTCGAAAGAGAACTTAATATATAAACTTTATAAAGAGTTTGATCCTGGCTCAGGATGAACGC
>JAGAKZ010000040.1 GCA_017848115.1 Oscillospiraceae bacterium | reverse complement strand
TTAATGTCCTTCCTTCTTCAAGATGTAGTTTCACTATATTCTCTCTGAAGTCATCATCATATCTGTTCATTATTTTGATCCTTTCAACTTGATTTCAGGAACTTAGTACGTCCTGTTACCATTCTATTATACCACAACACTTATTGATGAATGTCCAAATCAAACATGTTTGCAAGATTTGTTAGATGATGGCGTGGATGAAATTATTGCAGCTGTAGATGAAAACGGTAAAATAGATAGTGTTGAATGTATTAAAGCCGGAAGTATTGATGATGAATTTACAAGAAAACTGGGATCAGAAGGAATGATTGTAATTAACGGGTGATGGTTATGAAGAGTTTATTATTTTTTGGTTCAATTGTTCTTGCGGCTGGAGCGTGTTATGGTTTGTATAAATTATTTGATGAATTATCTTGTGAAGAAAATGAAGATGATTTTGATGATAATAAAGATATAATTAAAGCACCATATGATGAAGAGTCATATGGTGCAGCAGTTACTAAAGAATGGATCATAAACAAAAGTCGTGAATTGTTTAATAACACAAAGGCTAAGAAAATCTCAATAATGGATTTAAACAATATTAATTCATTGAAGTACAAATTAAATAAGTACATTAATGAAGGTTTTGATTACGCTATTGTGTTGATGGACGAATATGATAAAATATTCAGAATAGAAGTAGTAAAAAATTTACTGAGTACTGATGAAGAAGTTAATCAGTTGCTCGGAGAAGAACATATGTTGGTAATAAATGCGTAAAGGTGATAAGATGAAGATATATATAGGGATTCCTAAAACAAAGATCAATACAGATGTTTTGAGTGTAAAAAGCGCTTTAGTAAAAACATTAAAACCATATTATGGCGAGTTTGGTACAGAGTCAATATCTGAGTATTATAATAATTCTGTTGATGTTTATATAATGGATAAAGCGAAATATCGTAATCAGGATGATAATATTATAGCTGATGTAAAAAAGTTAATGAGAGCACTCTATGGTGGTTTGGATATTAATGTATATTTAAATTATCAGCAGTTTAATCCTGGATTTAATCCATGTTTGAATAGTACGGTAAATGCAGAAATATCAAGAAATCAGCAGAACCAAAACAAGAATAAGAGTGATGAATTTGACTATGAAAAGTTATCTGAGAACTATCAGTCTGAAACACCAAGATACAATTTTAATCAGGTGATTCTTCCTAAAGCTGTTCAAGAACAAATAATTGAAGCGGTTAGCACTATTCAGGTTGAACATAAAGTTTTTGATGAGTGGGGATTACGTTCAATTATTCCAAATGCATCTTCAGCGATGAGTTTTTATGGACCGCCGGGTACCGGAAAGTCTATGGCAGCAGAAGCAATTGCTCAGAAGTTAAATAAAAAGATTTTAAGAGCAACATATGCAGATATAGAAAGTAAGTTTCATGGTGAAGGTCCGAAGATGGTAAAAGCAATTTTTCGTGCCGCTGAAAGAGATGATGCTGTTCTGTTTTTAGATGAATCTGATTCATTGCTGTCCAAAAGATTGACAAATGTTTCTGATGGTTCAGCACAGGCTATAAATTCAATGCGCAGTCAATTGCTGATATGTTTGGAACAGTTTCGAGGTATTGTAATTTTCGCAACAAATCTTGTTGTAAATTATGATAAAGCTTTTTTATCACGTTTGATAAATATAGAGTTTACGGTTCCGGACTTTGATGCCAGAAAATTGATTTGGAATCAGCATCTATGTGGTGATGGATTAAGAATTCCCTTATCTGAGGATGTTAATCTTGATGAACTTGCTGAAAAATACGTATTTTGTGGCAGGGAGATAAAAAATAGTGTAAAAGATGCTTGCGTAACGGTTGCTATATCAGGACGTGATTTGGTATGTCAGGCTGACTTAATAAAAGCATCTGAAAAGACCAAAGTGGAATCTGAAAAAGTATTAAAATCTGAGGACCATACTAAGTCAGTAAAGATGTCAGATGAACAAAAGAAAGCAGTAACTGAAGTTATGCAAAAAAAGATTGATGAAAGTAATAATACCACAAATAGCTCAGAGTTAGATAGCTGATAATATAAAAAAGCAGAAAAAAACAAATTTCATTTTTGTTTTTTCTGCTTTTTTTATTACTATAATTCAAAGTTACCATTCTTAATTTGTTTATCAAGGTCTTTTATTTCTTCAATAGTAAGGCACATATAGCTCACTCCTTCTATGGTTTCTTTGAAATATTTTGTTCTTTTGGCTAAAAGTGATAATTTCATATCACCAGCGTCAGAACATTTGAAATCATGTATCAGTTTTACCAACTTTCAATAATATATATATTGTTAAATTTATTATAATAAAATCGAAAAATCAACACTTTTTCGTATTTTTATCAAATGTATAATAGCATCTATATTGCTTTAAGGGTTTTTATCACAGTATTTTGATAAATTTTTTATGTTGTTATCTGAAAAGAAATATGATACAATGATACATATATAATATTTCAGCTTCGGCAGTGTAAAAATAAAAACAGGAGAAAAAATTTTGAAATATGGACTATAAGGTAATGCATAAAGATAAAGTAATTGCTTTTGCAAATGAAAACGGTATATATGAATTGACCGACAAAAAATTGTGTCCGGCTTGCTTTGTAGTAGGTATGCCTCTTGAAATATGGCTGGATAACAGAAATATAGATATTCACAGATCTCATTCAAGAAAACTCTTTAAAGCACTCCGACTTCGTAATATCGACAATATAGAGCAGATCATAAATATAGGTCATGGTGTGACGATAACAGATAACTGGTGGGTTCAAAAATGTGATGAAAACCTTGATTATCAGTTGCTTAAACATTATAATGAAGAACTTGCCGATATAGCTTTGTATGGCTCATCTGTCCACGACAATAAAAATATAAATGGATACCGTGAACTTGGTACAGTGGGCAGTTATGAAAAAGCATGGCGTTATATTGATGGTAACTGGTATATGTTTAAACAAGGGAACACACAGGAACTTATCAGTGAGTATTATTCCTATGAATTTCTAAAGGCGATGGGTGAAAATGTTGCAGAGTATGAGATAAGACATTCAACATCAAAAGAAACAGGAATAACATCAACTTATATTATAACAAAAGATTTTACAAATAATGCTGAATTTGATTTTGAGCCGTTCTGTAATTATTATGCTGACCATGATGAACCTGAATACATCATTCCGAGATTAGATAAAAAGCTTGTAAAACCGTATGTTATGATGATATTTTACGATGCACTTCTTCATAACGATGACCGTCATAATCAGAATGCAGGCGTGATAAGAAATAGTCTGACAGGAGAGATCACAGGTCTTGCGCCTTGTTTTGACTACAATCTCGGACTTATTTCAACCGGAGTACCACGAATAGATGATACCAGAGGAAATATTTTTACTGATAGTTTTCTTGCAAATGAGGTTTGCAAAAATGTTTTGAAAAATGAAATGCCGGACAGGGAGATGATTATAAACAGCATTAAATCTGCTGAATTTAAAACTTCAAAAGCATTTGAAAATATTGGTCTTAATTATGAAATCATATCAGATTATATAATAAGAACTTTTGATTTTCTGTCAGGTTCGGTTTTGGGAAATATATAAGATCCATGTTACTTCTGAGTATACATGCCAAATACAAACTATGGCAAATCAATGTTATTTTAGATAAAAAAACAGCAAAGTACTTGTATTTATTGTGCAGATGCGATATAATAATATAAAACTAAAAAATTATAGTTTTGTGATAGTTATAGTAAAGGTATTTTATAAACAGAAAGGAAAGTGACTATGAAAAATTCAGGTTTCTTCAGAAAATTCACAGCCGGAATAACAGCGATCCTCACTTGTTTTTCGATGTTATCTGTAGCATCATATGCAGATGAAATTATTTATGGTGATGTAAATTGCGACGGAGTAGTGACGGCACTTGATCTCATGAATATGAAAGAGTATCTTATTGGTAAAAAGACTCTTACTGATGAGCAAAAGACAAACTCAGATATGAACAGTGACCTTAGTGTAAATATAATTGATCTTGTACTGCTTAAACGGGCATTTATAGAAAACAGTATTACTTCTGAAAATATAATAAAACTTAAAGGTGACACTATAGTATCGAGTGGAAAAGGAATCACTGTTGACGGTACAAATGTAACTATAAACAGCAGTGGCGTTTACAAAATAGAAGGCACGATGACTACCGATGCTGTAATAACCGTTCTGACTTCTGCCGAAGATCTTGGTGATGTAGAGATAACACTAAAAGATGTTTCTATGACAAATTCAACTGATACACCGTGTATTATGGTTGAAAATGCAGAGAAAACAAAGATCACTTTTGAAGGTGAAAATACTTTTGTAAATACATATGATACAGCAACAGCAGAATCATCTGTTTTCTATGCAAAAGATGATATAACATTTACCAAAAACTCAACCGGAACACTTAAAATAAATACAAATGCCTGTATGGCGATCTACTGCAACAATGATATAAACTTCAACGGCGGAGCTATTGATATAAAAACAGACTCTGACGGAAGCGGACTTGCTGAATCTGATGCTGTAAAGGCAAAAGGCGACATCGAATTTAAAGGTGCAGAAATTTCTGTAAATACTGAAGGTGACGGTATCAAATCGACTAAGAAAGCTGTAATAGTAAACGATGGTTCTATTTCTGTAAAATCAGGAAAAGACGCTTTGCAGGGTGAAACAGCTGTAATAATAGCAGGCGGTTCTGTAGTTGCATCAGGCGACCGAGGAATAACTTCTGTCGGTACACTTGATATATCAGGCGGAACAGTATTTGCAACAGCTACTGATAATCAGTCATCATATGCTGTATCTAACTTTACACAGCCGGTTCTTGCAGTTGATTTTGCCGGAGAACATGTAAAAACAGAAAAATTCCAACTTGTTCCAAACTCCGGCACTGAATCCACTCTGACATTTACATCTAAAAAGAAGTATAATTATGTACTTGTATCAGATGAAGCATTTAAGAGAGGTGAGAAATATCATATATGTATAGACTCTGACTATTGTGTTACAGACAATGGTGTAGCTGTAGTTGATGCTGTATTTGATACTACTGAAAATTTCGTACATATTACAAACGTTTGTACTGAGGTTCCGGCATAATAAAATAAAACAAAAAATACGCACATCAGGCTTTTGATGTGCGTATTTTTTATTCAAGCTTTTTACTGTGCTGTAGATACATTATTTTCACGAGCAACAGAGAGCATAAGTTTTATTCGGTTTTCCTGATTAACTTTAGTAGCACCTGGATCGTAATCAATAGGTACTATATTTGCATTAGGATTACGCTGACAGATTTTTCTGATCATGCCTTTTCCTACGATATGATTAGGAAGACATCCGAACGGTTGGCAGCATACGATATTTTCGTATCCGCTGTCAATAAGTTCAAGCATTTCGCCGGTAAGAAACCATCCTTCACCCATTTTGCTACCATATCCTATGATATTCTTAACAAGTGATTTTACATGTGCGTATGTAGATGGTGTTGTAAATTTATGTGCTTGTTTTATTGTTTCAACAAATATAGTTTCGATTTTTGTGAGATAATTTATTATGAACTTTACAGCAAATGACTTCAATTTGCTTCCTCCGTAAAGTTTTATATCTTCAAGTCTGTTATCAACTTTGAAAATCATGAATCCCATAAGGCCTGGAAGCATGATCTCACAATTCTGACTTTGTAAAAACTCTTCCAGATTATTATTTGCAAGTGATGAAAACTTTGCATATACTTCGCCGACTATACCAACTTTGATTTTTTCACGTTTTTCAGTTTTAATATTTGCAAAATCTTTGCAGATAAGTCTTAATTTGTGTGATATGTTTTTTAGTCCGCTTACAGGAGTACCGTTTAAAAGTTCGTTTGAGATTATATCGACCCATTTGTCGACAGTTTTGTCGCTCTGTCCCGGAGTAATTTCATACGGGCGAACCTGATTTGAAAGTATCATCATCATATCGGCATATGCAAGAAGTCCTATTGTTTCATAAATCATTTTTGGCGTGAGTTTAAAACTTGAATCTTTTTCAAGTCCGGAAAGATTTAATGATATTACCGGAATATGTGAAAGACCCATTCGGATAAGTGCCTTACGAAGAAGATGGATATAGTTTGAAGCACGACAGCCGCCTCCAGTCTGTGTTATCATTACAGCTGTTTTATTGAGATCGTATTTTCCGCTTTGTAAAGCATCAAGGAGTTGTCCGATAGTCAGAAGTGCAGGATAACAAGTATCGTTGTGTACATATTTCAAACCGGTATCTACTACTTGACGTCCGTTATTGTTGAGAAGTTCAACGTTGTACCCGTGTTTTTTAAACAGAGCCTGCATAAGTCGGAAATGAATAGGAGCCATATTTGGAATAAGTATGGTGTAGTCCTTTTTCATATCCTCTGTAAATACTGCTTTGTATTTTCTTTCCATGCGCAATCGCTATCCTTTCATTTATTCAGTAGCAGCAAATAAACTTCTGAGTCTGATTTTTACAGCACCGAGGTTCGTGATTTCGTCAATTTTTATCTGAGTATATATTTTGTTGCTGTCTTCAAGTATTGAACGTACTTCATCAGTAGTTATCGCATCAACACCGCATCCGAAAGATACGAGCTGAACAATGTTTATGTTTTTGTATTCGGAATCAGTAACATATTTGGCAGCTGCAAAAAGTCTTGAGTGATATGTCCACTGATTAAGCACATTAACCGGGAATTTTTCGACCAGATGACTTATTGACCTTTCGGTAAGTACAACTGCTCCGAGTGAACATATTAGTTTATCTATTCCGTGACAAATTTCCGGATCGATGTGATATGGTCTGCCTGATAATATGATTACAGGCATATTCTCTTTTTTTGCTGTTTCAAGAAATTCTGCACCTTTTTTCTCTATTTTTTCGAGATAGATGCGGTATTCTTCATAAGCGAGATTTACTGCTTTTTTTACATCACCAAAAGGTATCTCGCCAAAATAAGATGTAAGTATCTTATGGAATTTCTTTACAAAATCTTTTGGTCTGTGTATTCCGACATAATCGCATATAAATTTTATGTTTTCTACTGCTTTTACATTTGACTTGATAACTTCAGGATAATATGCTACAACAGGACAGTTGTAATGATTGTCACCGAGGTTTTCGTCTATATTGTAACTCATACATGGATAGAATATTGCATCAGCACCTGCTTCGATAAGTTCTTCGATATGTCCATGAAGCAGTTTAGCAGGGAAGCATACAGTATCAGAAGGTATGGTATGCTGACCCTTTATATATATTTTTCTTGTTGATGGAGGAGATGCAATTACTTTAAAACCAAGAGTTGTAAACAGCTTATGCCAGAAGGGAAGAAGTTCATACATATTCAGACCAAGTGGTATACCGATCACTTCTTTGCGTGTTACATTTGTTTGAGCATTTGCATATTCACTCAAAAGAGTATTGCTGTATTCGTACATATTATAATGAACTGTATTATTACCGGTGCTCAGAGGTTTTTCACATCTGTTTCCGCCTATAAACTTTCTTCCACCGTCAAATGTATTAATTGTAAGTTTACAGTGGTTGCTGCATCCCTTACAGGTTATAGCCTTGACTTCATGTTTAAATTCAGCAAGCTGTTCTTTTGTAAGTATAGTGCTTTCAGAAGTGTTTTTCTCAGCAGCAAAAAGTGCGGCACCGTAAGCACCCATAAGTCCGGAAATTTCAGGACGTACTACTTCACATTTAACTTCCTGTTCAAATGCTCGTAAAACAGCATTGTTAAGGAATGTACCACCTTGAACTACTATGTGATTTCCGAGAGATTCTGCACTTGTAGCGCGTATAACTTTGTAAAGTGCGTTTTTGACAACGCTTATTGAAAGTCCGGCAGATATGTCTTCTATAGGTGCGCCGTCTTTTTGTGCCTGTTTTACGCTACTGTTCATAAATACTGTACATCTTGAACCAAGATCAACAGGTTTTTTTGCATACAGACCAAGATTTGCAAAGTCTTCTATGGAATAATTAAGTGCGGCAGCAAATGTCTGAAGGAAAGAGCCACAACCGGAAGAACAAGCTTCATTTAAGAAGATATTGTCGATTGTACCATTTCTTATTTTGAAGCATTTTATATCTTGTCCGCCAATATCTATTATGAAATCAACATCAGGACGAAATTTCTTCGCAGCTGTATAATGAGCGATAGTTTCAACAATGCCAAAATCAATCTTAAAGGCATTTTTGATAATTTCCTCACCATACCCGGTTACAGCCGATGATGTTATTTTTATGCCCGGATATTTTTCGTAAGTTTCGCTTATAAAGTCCTTGATATGTGGAACAGGATTGCCGCTGTTGGACATATACTTTTGAGTAAGTATGTTTCCTTCTTCATTTATTATTACAGCCTTTACCGTAGTAGAGCCTGCATCTATACCGAGATACATTTTTCCGCTGTAATCATCTGTTAGTTTTATATTATCAGAATTCTTTTTGTGTCTGGCTATAAAAGTATTGAATTCTTCTTCGCTTGTAAAGAGCGGAGGACAGCTTGTGTATGCTTCGTCAGATGTGTAGTCCTGTACCTTTTTTACCAGTTCGGAAAGATTGAAAGTTTCCGATGTTTCAGAAAGTGCTGAACCTATTGCAACAAAGTAAAGGGAATTTTCAGGACATGTACCTTTTAGCTTCAAAGTGTCGTCGAAACTGTTTCTGAGTTCAGAGAAATATGTAAGAGGTCCGCCAAGATAAACTATATTTCCGCAAATTTCACGTCCTTGTGCAAGACCAGCAATAGTCTGATTTACAACGGCGTAAAAGATACTGGCTGATATGTCTTCTTTACGAGCACCTTGATTGAGCAGAGGCTGAATATCTGACTTTGCAAAAACTCCGCATCTTGATGCTATGGTATAAATTTTTTCGTGATTTTTTGAGATTTCATTCATTTCTGTGGGGGTGATATTGAGCAGTGTTGCCATCTGGTCTATAAAGGCACCTGTACCACCGGCGCAGCTACCGTTCATTCTTACTTCGAGCTGATCAGAAAGAAATAATATTTTTGCGTCTTCGCCACCAAGTTCTATTACAGCGTCTGTATCAGGAAGATATTTTTTTACTGCTGATCTTGTAGCATATACCTCTTGAACAAACGGAATGTTCATTGCATTTGCTATACCCATTCCGGCAGAACCGGAAATACAAAGACCGAAGTCCGTATCATCAAATTTTTCATTTATGTCATAGAGCATCTGAGCGGTACTCTGTGTTATCTGAGAGAAGTGTCTTTTATATTCCTGATGTATTATGTTTTTATTATCATCAAAAACAATACATTTTATTGTTGTAGAACCGATATCAAGACCAATAGTTTTCATTTGTTACCAGACCTTTCTAAGAGGAATTTGATAAATTTAACTATAATTTATCTAAAAATGTGAGCTTTTAAAACATATTTTCAATTGATCGTATCAACACATTCACTATTAATTATATACAAAATAAATTATAATTTCAAGATGATTTGCGGAAAAAATTTAAAAAATATAAAATTTAATTTTCCGATGTTTTTACAGAAATTACTTTTATGTAATTCTTGAAATCATCTGTAATATATGGTACAATTATTTTGTATATTGCAATCAATGGTATACATATAAAAGTCATTATGAATAGAAAGAAGGGTACTTTAAATTATGAAAAAGTTCAGAAATGTTTTTGCATCTTTTCTTGCAACGTTGATGATTTCCGGTGCGGCATTGAAGACGACGGATATATATGCAACTACAAAGGAAGATGTCGTTGCGGCAGCCAGAAGTGCAGGTTTTTCTGAAGTGTATATACAGCAGGGCATAAATTTTCTGGAATCAGGCTCATACACATCTGAACAATATGATGCAATGATAGCGGCTCTTTACAGCTACGCCGGAATGACAGACAGTGAAATACAAAATTATCTTGATAACGCCGGAATACAAGTAGAGATTCCGTCTGAATCAACACCGCCGGAAGAAACAGCTCCACCTCAGGTCACAGAACCGGCGATAAATGAGCAGGCACCGGATAATCAGCCATCTCAGGATGAGCCGTCAGCACCGGTTGTTTCGAAACCTCAAACACCTGTAGCACCTGCAGTGCCGGAAAACAGTGCAAGTCAAAATAATACTACTACGAAAAAAGATTTTTCATCGCTTACAGATGAAGAGAAAAAAGCGTATATTTCCGGTCTTACACAAGCACAAAAAAATCAGATAATAAAAGATCTTGACAGAGATACACAGCTTGAAATTATAAACAAACTCATAGATGCGAGTTCTGAGCTTGGTATGTTTGTTACAGTTGATGACCTCAGTGATGATACTTTGAAGTACAGCATCAGAAATGGTGAAGGCGATATTGTAGATATTTCTGCTATAGGTGTTGTGGTCGATGATACAGGAATAGATTATACTGTACTTGTTATTTCGATGGCACTGATAATACTCTTGTCTGTGACAGGAATAACAGCATTTGCTTTTTTGCAGAAAAAGAATGGATAATTTTTTTAGGAGATGTCAATGAAAAGAATAGTAAAAAAATTTCTTGTGTCATTTTCAGCTATAGCAGCATTAATTGCTGCTTCAGATAGTACATATGTGGAGGCAGTAACCAAAGAGGATGTTATTGCTATGGCTCAAAATGCAGGATTGCCGCAGGCTTCTATTCAACAGGGGCTGAATTATCTTGAGTCAGGAACATTTTCGACTGAAGAATATGAAAACATGATAGATTTGCTTGAAGGTTATATTGGAGAAACCAATGATAAGATAGTCGATAATATGTCTAAAAGCGAAGAATATTCTTCCTTGACTGATGAGGAAAAAGAAGAATATGTTTCAAATCTTACACAGGCGCAAAAAAATCAGATGATAAAAGAGCTTGATCAGGAAGTTCAGCTTGAAATAATAGACGAGATGATAGACGCAAGTTCAGCTCTTGGAATCAACGTTGCAGTTGATTCTTTTACCGAAGATACAGTAAAACTCAGTGTCTGGGATAACGATGGAAATATCGTTGATGTTTCATCTATAGGCGTTTCGGTTGATAACACAGGAATAGATTATACCATGCTTGTGCTTTCGATGGCATTGATAATATTTTTATCTGTGTCGGGGATAACTGCGTTTGCTTTGTGGCAGAAAAAATGTATTGACAAGTAAATCAAAAACATTTGAAGTTCGGAAGGAATAAAAAATATGAAAGAAAAACAAAAAGATGTAAAGCGTACACCTGCTGTAGTTCTTGTTCTTACACCTGTTCTGATTTTTTTGATATGTACTGCACTGACAGTTGTTATAGGTATAAAACCGTACAACAAGCTTACGACATACCTTAATATTGCTTTTAGTGACAAGATGAAGATGAAAACATCAGCCTCAGATGTTCTCAAAGAAATGGAACAGGAAGTAAACGAGTTTAAAAAAGAACCGGAAGTTTCTGTAAGTGATACAGGAGAGGTTGTATATCCTGTATTTGGCGAACAGTATGCCACGCTTAAATGCGAAGCAATTGATCTGTATGTTCCGGTTTTCTGGGGAAGTGACAATGAACTTCTTAAAAAAGGAGCGTGTCAGATGTCTGCTTCAACAGTTGTAGGCGAGGCAGGCAACGCGGTAATAGACGCACATGTAAATACGTTTTTTGAGAACCTTGAAAAACTTGCGGAAGGCGATATTGTTGTGATCAATACAAGTTATGGCGAGTTTACATATAAAGTTAAAAAACAAGTTACATTTGTAAAGACAGATAAGACATATATAGCACCTACCAAGGAAGAAAGACTTACACTCTATACTTGTGTAAAGCAGGTTCTCGGTTCATCAGATCAGAGAATAGCTGTTATATGTGAACCGGTAGAAAAAGCTTTTTATAATTGAGGTGTGATATGCATAGATTAAGAAATTATATTTTATGTGTTTTATTGACTATATTTTTATTTTTCACAGCTATAGCTGTACAGGGGGCTGTATTTGCCAAGTATTCTGTACTTGATACAAAAACTTACACAGATGTTATTGAAAAAGAAAATATCAGTGACAAAGTATATAATACAATATATGATCACTATGAAACAGAGTATAACGCTACAGGCGTACCGATTGAAACATATACGTCAGTTATTGATGCAGACACAACAAAAGAAATGGTAATTGGCTGCATTACAGACGCTTTTAGTTTTATAAAAGGTGACAGTAATAAACTCGATTACAAGATCTGCAAAGAAAAGCTGGTACCACTGAAAGAATCTATAGATAAATTTTTTGAAGATTATGCTGATTCAATAAATTATGAAAAAGATGATGCATTTTACAAAAAAACAGCTTCGGTATACGAAGCTTCGGAAGAATTTATTATGGATGCATCAGATGTTTATAAATTTCTCACCATAGATTCTGCCGGATATCTCAAATATGCTCAAAAAGTATATAGTTATATAGATACGGCTGTTATGGGTTCTGTTATTGCAACAGCGGTTCTGATTATTATTCTTATTATAGCAAATATCAGAAAAATCGTTGGTGCTCTTTACTGGATAAGTATTTCTGCAGGTTCGTCATCGTTGCTTATCATGGGAGTGTGTATTTATCTGAAAGCTACGGATTACTTTGATAGATTTGCAATAAAAGCACCACCTGTATTTGCTGCTATGACAGGCTTGTTCAATAAGCTTACAGATCAGCTTATAATGGTTAATGCAATAATAATTGCAGTGAGTCTTGTGTTTATGATAATTTATATCTTTACAGGAAAGGATAAAACACTTAAGGCATCGCAGGCGGCATAAGAACAACCCCCTCAAAAACTGTTTAAATCGTTTTTGAGGGGGTTGATTATATTTTGTTACTTAGTTTAAGGTTAAAGGTTATTTTCCCTTAAAGTATCAAGAAGATTTGACTGTAAAATCTCTGTTATTCTGACTGCAAAATAATCATCTACAACTACAACATCGCCTCTTGCTATAAGATGGCCGTTTACTATTACATTTACAGGTGCATCCGCAGGACAATCGAGTTCAAGTACAGTTCCGTGTGTGAAAGAAAGTATATCATCTACTTTTTTCTGTGTTGAACCTATTTCTATGGAAAGTTCAAGAGGAACATTCATGAGAAGCTGGAGATTATTTAACTGTTCCTGAGTAAGTGTATTTTGAAAAGAATTGAAAGATACGGGCTGCTGAGTAGGTGGAGCAGCAAACGGTGATGATACGTTGAACATCTGTGTATCGGGAATGCCTGTGTCAGAAGAACCTGATGGAGCAGGTTTCATTTTAGTAGCTATATCATTTGCCATATCCGGAGTTATTATTGATATAAATTTACTCTTTATATTGTCACTGATTGACAACTCAGATGTAATCACATACACTGTATCAAACGGTTCAAGATTAAGAAGTTTTTCTATAGTTTGTTCTGAATCAGTATATATTTCAGGCTTTTTAACTTCTACAGTTGTATGACATAAATTTGAAAGTTCCGCAGCAGAAGAGATCATCATACGATTCATGATTTCATTAAGTGCGGACATATTGATATCATCGAACTTAAAATCCGATACACCGGTTGTACTCTTGTTCATTAATTGATTCAGAATACACTGTATGTCACTTTGCTTGAAAACCATTATAGAAGAACTGTTTATTCCTGAAGTATAATTTGTCTTAATAATTACGGACGGATTGTATTCGGAGTATTCCAGTTCCGAAATGTTATATTCTGATGTTAAAGAATTTTGTATTGTAAAGTTTGCACTGATAAGCGAAGATACAGCACCCGCAGCGGTTTTCATTGTGATATCCTGCATTTCAGATAAACATTTTTTTAAATCATTGCTGAAGTTATTGTTCGGCATTCTCTTCATCCCCCTCTGTAGAATCGCATACATCAATAATTTTTATTGCCTTTTTATTTCCGCTTACACCGGGTTTTGCATTGAACCAGTGAACATTATTTATTTTTATGATTGCGTTTTGTGTTATAGGTACGTCAAGCGGAATTATGTCGTTGACCTGAAGTGAAAGGATATCGCTCAGATCTATGCGTGTTTCTGCAAGAACAGCATTCAAAGTCAATGTTGAATTGCGTACGCCTTTAAGAATATTATTTCTTTGTTCGTTCTTCTGTACTTCGTCTACAGTGCGTTTTGAAGTTCTTACATATCGTCTGGAGAAGTGAAGCATTATCTCTTCCATAGTTACAGCCGGTATATTGATTGTTATTGTACTCTTGTTCTTTTCAAGTATAACGTCCAGAGTAGCAGTAACAGTTACTTCTTCAGGTCCAATTGATTTTGTAAGTTTTGAATTTGTTTCTATTTTTGAAAGTGTAGGAGATATGTCAATATATCCTGACCATGCTTCCTGAAGATGGGAAGCAAATCTTTCAAGTATACTTTTCATAAGAGCGACTTCTATTTCAGTAAAATCACGCTGTGTTTCGAGCGGCACCCCTTGTCCGCCCATCATTCTGTCAATAAGAGAAGATGTGAGTTCATTTGAAAACTGTATTGTACACTCTGCATCCATAATATCAGGATTATCTATTCCAAGATTTACTATACCGTTTATAGTGTATTCACTCAACGTATCACTGAATTCATGATATTTTTGCTCACGTATATTTGATACAGATGCGTGGCAATAAAGTCTTGTTATAGATGTAAGATATGTAGCAACAAGTCTTGCATAAACTTCGTAGATATCCCTTATCAGCTTCAGATCTTCTTTGGTGAATTTCTGAGGCATTTTGAAGTCGTAGTTTTTGATTTTTTTTTCGTTGTTTCTGAAAGAATAGTTTTCCGGCCCGTTATTTCCGGTAGGACTTTTCTTCAGAAGAGCTTCGTTAATTGTGTTTTGAGAAAACAAATCACCCATAATCCTTATTCACCTCTGGTATAATACTTAATGATATAAAATTTAATATTGAAAACAATACTAAAAATATACGATAGAATAATTATAGCAAATATTAAATAATATTTCTATAATTTTATTTAAAAAATATAGAAATATTTTAAATAACACTGTTTTTATTTTAATATATTACGATACGCTTGTAAAAATGTATAAAATATGGTATTATATCAATATCCCTTGTTGAGCGTAAGTGACTCGTCATTTTCTATCCACGATTCAACATCAATAATTTTGTACTCTGTTGGCGATGTCCTTACGATGACCTGGCTTATGCCAGCGTTTATTATGAGCCTCTTACACATTGAACATGGTTCAACGTTCCCATACAGTGTATTTGTCTTTGAATCATGACAGGCAAGGTATATTGAAGCACCTATCATTTCATGACGCGGAGCACATATTATTGCATTTGCTTCTGCATGAACAGAACGACAAAGCTCATAGCGTTCACCTTTTGGTATATTGAGCTTTTCACGTGTGCAGTATCCGAGATCTGAACAGTTTGCACGTCCTCTTGGAGCACCGACATATCCTGTTGAAATTATTTCATCGTTTTTTACTATGATAGCACCAAAATTTCTTCTGATACAAGTGCCTCTTTTGAGAACGGTCTCGGCTATGTCAAGATAATAATTTATTTTATCGCATCTTGTCACAAAAAAACCTCCTCTTATTTTTATATGAATAATATAATTATAATAGATTTTTGTGCTTATTGCAATACTTTTAATATATATTTTTTTGAAAGGTGATTTTTAAATGGACAATCTTACAAATATAGGCTTTGTAAAAGAGCTGCTTTCAAGACATGATTTTAATTTTTCCAAGGGACTTGGACAAAATTTTCTTATAAATCCGTCTGTGTGTCCGAAAATAGCGGAAATGGGAAATGTGAAAAAAGGATTTGGAGTTATAGAAGTTGGTACGGGAATAGGTGTGCTTACTGCAGAATTGGCTAAAAGAGCCGACAAGGTCGTAGCAGTTGAAATTGATAAAAGACTTCTCCCTATACTTTCGGAAACCCTTGCAGAATATAAAAACGTCAAAGTTATAAATGATGATATAATGAATATTGATCTGCATAAACTTATCGAAGATGAATTTGAGGGTATGGAGGTAGCAGTGTGCGCAAATCTTCCGTATTACATAACATCTCCTATAATAATGCATTTTTTAGAAAGCAATGCGAGGATAAATTCCATTACTGTAATGGTACAAAAAGAAGCGGCTGACAGATTGTGCGCATCAGTAGGAACAAGACAATCGGGTGCTATAACGGTTGCGGTTAATTATTATGGCAATGCACAGCTGCTTTTTAATGTTTCAAGAGGAAGTTTTATGCCGGCACCAAATGTAGATTCGGCGGTTATACGAATAGATGTAGAAAAGAAATACAAACTGGAAACAGAAAATGAAAAATTTTTCTTTAAGGTTGTTAAGGCAGCTTTTTCACAAAGACGTAAAACTATTGCAAATTCAGTATCATCAATGATGAATATAAACAAACAGAAAGTTTATGAAGTTCTGAAAAAAATGGGGCTTAGTGAAAATATGAGAGTAGAACAGTTTGATATGGAATCTCTCATAGAATTTTCCGAAAATCTTAAAGAATATCAATAAATTTTAAAGGGATATCTTTTTTTGACATTTATCTACAATCAAATATGTTAATATATAGATGTAAAATATTAACAAATGAGCGTAATATGCTTGAAAGGAATGTTAAAAATATGGTATCTCAATTTATTCAAAAAAATTCTGTCGGTAAAAATAAAATTATTAATATTTTGATTTTTATATCATGTTTTACGGCAGCGTTTGTGATTTCATTTACGAAATTTGGACTGATGAAGTCACCTTTTGCAGTTTCGCTGGCAGGTGCACTGCCTCCGATTTTTTCGATTGCAGTTATGGCTGGAAGTATTTTTTCATATATTATTTTTCCTGATGTTTATACATTACCTTTTGCACTTGCTGTTGTTTTTGCTGTTGTCTTAAAGTGTGCGTCAATGAAAACTACACCTTTGAAAAATTCCATAATCGTAACATTGTGCGCATTTTTATCATATATGGTTGACTTTATGCTTTATGGATTTGACTACAGAATATTGTTTAATTATGTTTATGCAGTAATAGCTTCGGGCATAGTTACATATTATCTTTCAGTTCTTTTTTCTTCTCAAAAGGGTATACGTGCAGAAATGGCGTCTGACAAATATGTTTCAGCGATAGTTTATTTTGTGCTTATTTCTGTGTGTTCTTCATTTGCGATTGCAGGTATAAGTATAGGAAGAATACTTGCTGTAGTTGTTATTCTTGCATACTCGAGAAATTATAAATGTGCCGGAGGAGCTGTTGCAGGCGCACTTGTATCTGTTACGTTGCTGATGTGTGGTGCCGGTAGTGTTTATAATACAGTGTTTCTTGGTTTATCAGGTGTTGTGTCAGGTATTTTTATGAAGTACAAAAAAGTTACAGCAGCGGCGGCATTTCTCATAGTAAATGTACTCAGTGGTACGGTTTCCGGATATACTATGAGTGATATTCTGTCCTATGTAGATATTATAATAGGTGCAATCATATTTTGTATTATTCCCGTAGAGGAACTTCATGCTGAGGGAAATCATATATCATGTTATTCGGAAATGGATGGTGAACTCCAGCGCTTTGCATCTTTCAGAATGCGTACAATGGCAGAAGCTCTGTCAGGAGTCAGCAATGATATGCCGCAGACAGCAGATATCAGATATTCAAATGATGGAAATATTCGTTCAGTGTATAACATCGTATGTAAAGAATGTTCAGGAAAAAATTATTGTTGGGGATGTCGTAACAATACAACATATGACGTGTTTTCAGCAGCTGTGGAAAATAAAAATATATCTGTTTCGGATATCCCTGAAGAGTTTGATTATTGTTTCAGACTAAATGAAGTGGTTTACGAATTCAGAAATATAATGAACAATCGTTTGGTAGACATAACAGCAGCAGGATGTATGCGTGTTTCAAGAAATGTGTTTGAAGAACAGCTTCGTACATCGGCTCAGATAATAAAGGGAATCTCTTCTGAAATAGTGTGTGGTTTTGTTCCTGACAAAAGAGTGACTGAACGTATTAAGAAATGTCTTATCGAAAATGATATAGGATTTACATCTGTTGCTGCATATTACAATGTAAACAAAAGACTAGTTGTTGAGGTATACTGTTCAAAAAATGCTTATATAAGCGGTTACAGAATATACAAAGTGCTTGGCGATGAGTTTGAAAAAACTTTTGATTGTACCAAAAATTATGATGGTGAGGAAATAAGATTTTTAATATCCGAACGTCCTCGTTACAATATTGAAACATATATTTCTCAGAAAAGTATGAATGAAGGAGAACCGAACGGTGATACTTGTGATTGCTTCAAAGATGATTCGGGCAGCGTATATATGATGATATCAGATGGTATGGGTACAGGTCATAATGCATCTGACTATTCAAAAACAGCTGTAGCACAGGTTAAAAAATTGATCCTCAGTGGCGTAGGTGCCCAGGAGAGTATAAAAATAGTAAATTCTGCTATGATGGTGCATGGCAAAGAAGAATTTTCTGCGACTATGGATATTGCAAAAGTTGACCTTGACACAGGAAATGTTACACTTTATAAAGCGGGAGCAGGTGCGACTGTTCTAAGACGTAATGCAAATGTTTCAAGCATTTCGTCGAACTCCTGTCCGCTTGGCGTTTCGGGAAACAGTGAATGTTATTCGAACAGATTTTCACTTAAAGTGAACGATATGATAGCTATGTTTTCAGACGGCGTTCCGGAAGAAGTTTATACTCTTGTAAAAAGAGAATTACTGGATGTAAAAAAAGATGTCAGTGATATTTCGGGCAGTATATGTAATATTGCACAAAGAGTTGCGAAAGATGATGTTAGCGTAATAGTCGCAAAAATCATAAGTCAAAAAGCGTAGAAAAAACGATGATTTTAGTTTCGTTTTTGTATCTTTGCACAAATAGTTTGATATTTAATATGGCAAATTATACGATTAATTTTTTTCATCATATTGCTATTACACAAATGTATAGAAAATTCGTCAAAAGACTTGATTAATTTTTTATATTCTGTTAAAATAGAAAGTAGTTGTGGGAGGGCGATTTGATGAAAGATTTTACAAAAACAAACGCAAATTATGATATGCCAATTTATTTATTTCAACGCGGAGAAAATTACGAAGCCTATAAATTTCTCGGAGTACACAGGGTTCAGGAATCCGGACAGGATTTTCACTGCTTCAGGGTCTGGGCACCGAATGCATTGGAAGTTTCACTTGTTGGACCTTTTAATGACTGGGATCATGAAGCAGAGCCTATGTACAAAATATCCGAGGAAATATGGGAAGTTATGATTCCCGCACTTGACCAATACGAATTGTACAAATACAGTATAAAGACTATTGATGGAGATATTGTCCTTAAGTCAGATCCGTACTCCAGTCATTTTGAAACAAGACCGGCTACAGCGTCTAAAATTTACGAATCACAATATGTATGGAACGATTCAAAATGGTTAAAGAGAAAAAGTTCTCATGAAGTTTACAAAGGACCGATAAATATATATGAAGTGCACCTTGGTTCATGGAAGAAAAATATCGGTTCAACTTTCTACAGCTACTCGTTGTTTGCGGAACAGATTATTCCTTACCTTAAGAAAATGTCATACACACATATTGAATTCATGCCACTGACAGAGCATCCTTTTGATGGTTCCTGGGGTTATCAGGTTACCGGATATTATGCTCCTACATCGAGATATGGAACTCCGGATGATTTCAGACATATGATAGATATGTTCCACCAGAATAATATCGGTGTTATTCTTGACTGGGTTCCGGCACATTTCCCGAAAGATGCGCATGGACTTTATATGTTTGACGGAACTTGTTGTTACGAATATCAGGACCCGAACAAGCGTGAACACAAAGCTTGGGGTACACATGTATTCGATTATGGCAAGGGTCCGGTAAGGTCATTTCTTATTTCAAATGCTTGTTACTGGATAAATGAATTTCATCTTGACGGACTCAGAGTAGATGCGGTAGCATCCATGCTTTATCTCGATTATGACAGACGTGATGGAGAATGGACACCTAATATCTATGGCGGTAAAGAAAATCTGGAAGCAGTAGAATTTTTTAAACATCTTAATGAAGCAATATTCCTGAACAATCCAAACACTCTGATGATTGCAGAGGAGTCAACTGCATGGCCTATGGTTACAAAACCAACTGACGTTGGCGGTCTTGGTTATAATTACAAATGGAATATGGGCTGGATGAATGATATGCTTTTGTATATGTCGCTTGATCCGGTGTACAGAGCATTCAATCATGACAAGATCACATTTTCTTTTTTCTATTGTTTTTCCGAGAACTTTATATTGCCGATTTCACACGATGAGGTTGTGCATGGAAAATGTTCTTTACTTCAAAAAATGAGCGGAAGCACCGAAGAACAAAAATTCAGTTCTTACAGGGCTTTTATGTGTTATATGATGGCACATCCGGGAAAGAAACTTTTGTTTATGGGACAGGAGTTCGGGCAGCGTAAGGAATGGAACTATGAAGAAGAACTTGACTGGGCTATTCTTGAACAAAAGCCTTATGAGAAACTTCAGAGTTTTAACTGCAAACTTAACAAGTTTTATCTTTCAAATTCACCTATGTGGGAAAATGATAACTCATGGGGTGGATTTAAGTGGATATCGAATGACGATTATAATCAGAGTGTAATTTCATTCCGTCGTATAGACGATGAAGAAAATGAAATTATAGTTGTATGCAACTTTGTTCCGGTACAGAGAAATGATTATTGTATCGGTATTCCAGAAAAAGGGGTTTATAAACTCGTATTCGATTCAGATGCCGTAGAATTCGGCGGAAGCGGTATTGCTAAAAAAAGTTATATCAGCCGTAATATCAGTATGCATGGTTATGACCAGAGCATTTCATTGACATTGCCACCATTGTCAGTAATTTATCTCAGATATGAAAGTGCTGAAAAAAAGTCGTCAAAAAAGAAAGACGACAAGAAATTATCAGGTGAAATAGGGAGGAAGTAATACTTATGAAGAAGGAATGTATAGCAATGCTGCTGGCAGGTGGTCAGGGGAGCAGATTATATGCTTTGACACAGAAAATGGCTAAGCCCGCAGTTCCTTTTGGCGGAAAATACAGAATAATAGATTTTCCATTATCAAATTGTACAAATTCTGGAATAGATACTGTAGGTGTTTTGACACAGTATCAGCCACTCGAACTAAATGACTATATCGGAAACGGACAGCCGTGGAATCTTGACAGACTTCGTGGCGGTGTTCACATTTTGCCACCGTATCAAACTGCATCAGGCAGCTCGTGGTATGAAGGAACCGCAAACGCAATATATCAGAATATGCGTTTTATTGAAAGATATGATCCCGAATATATCATTATTCTTGGCGGTGACCATATTTATAAGATGGATTATTCAGAAATGGTTGAATTTCACAAGAAGAAGGGTGCAGATGCAACTATAGCTGTTCTTGATGTACCTCTTGAGGAAGCATCAAGATTCGGAATAATGACTTGTGATGATAACGAGAGAATAATCAATTTTACTGAAAAACCAAAGCAGCCAAAGTCAACTCTTGCATCCATGGGTATATACGTATTTACATGGGAAAAGTTGAGAAAATATCTCGTTGAAAATGAAAAGACAGGTGAGTCTAAAGACTTTGGTAAGGAAATAATACCTGCTATGCTTTCCGATGGAGAAAAGTTATTTGCTTTTGCTTTTGAAGGTTATTGGAAAGATGTAGGTACGCTTCGTAGTCTATGGGAAGCAAATATGGATATACTTGATTCGGATGTTATTGATTTTTATGATCCTGAATGGAAAATATACTCCAGAAACCTCAGTTTACCGCCGCAGTATATCGGTGCTGAAGCAAGTGTGAACAATTCACTTGTATGTGATGGTTGTAATGTAAACGGAAAAGTAAATGATTCTGTTGTATATTCAGGCGTTACAATAGAAGAAAAAGTTGTGATAGATCACAGTGTAATAATGCCGGGCGCTGTTATTAAGACCGGTGCTGTTATCAGATATGCAATAATAGGTGAAGATGCCGTTATAGAAAAAGATGCAAAGATCGGTGTATCTGAAGAAGAATTATTAAGAGACAAGGGTAAAAATGCAGAGTATGAGATAGCGGTAATTGGCCATGGTGAAACCATATCTTCCGGAATAGTAGTTACTCCCGGACAGATGATACCGGCTATGTAGTGAGGTTAAGGGGGATATATTAAGTGATTTATAATGATGTACTAGGAATAATTTTTGCAAATATGCATGATGAATCTATTTCGGAGCTTACTACTGTAAGAACAATGGGTTCAATACTTTTTGGCGGAAGATACAGATTAATAGATTTTCCACTTTCAAATATGGCAAACTCAGGGATACCTGAAGTAGGTGTAATAACAAAGTCAAATTATCAGTCACTGCTTGATCATATTGGTTCAGGCAGAGAATGGGACTTATCAATAAAAAATGGCGGACTTCACTTGTTGCCTCCTTTCAGTCACAACAACAGTGGACTTTACAGAGGACGTATAGAAGCGCTTGAAGGTGTTCTTCCTTTTGTTCACAACTCAAACGCAAAATACGTTGTAATGGCGGATTGCGACGTTGTAACAACAATTGATTTCAGAGCAGTTATCAGAGAACATGTAAGAAACAATGCAGATATAACTGTTGTTTATGCAAAGCATCAGTTTACAGACAAGGGTATAGGTTCAAGAGCTTCAACTATTCTTGAAGTAGGCGATGATAAGAAGGTAAAGAGTGCTATTATAAATCCTGATATACTGGGTGTTGCAAACAGATCTCTCAATATGTTTGTAATAGAAAGAAAGATTCTTGAAAAGATCGTTGAAAGATTTGCTCCGGAAGGATATGCTAGTTTTGACCGTCAGGTTCTGCAGCAGAACAAAGCAAATTATAAGATATATGGTTATGAGCACAAAGGCTATTATGAGAAGATAGAAGATATAAATTCATACTATCAGGCAAATATGAATCTTCTTGATATGGAAAATAAAAAGAATCTGTTCCTGGATTCTTCGCCGATATATACAAAAGTAAAGGACTCAGGTCCTGCTAAGTATAAGGAGGGTGCACAGGTTAAAAATTCTCTTATTGCCGATGGTTGTATCATTGAGGGTATCGTAGAGAACTCAATACTTTTCAGAGGAGTAACGGTTGCCAAGGGTGCGCAGGTAAGAAACTGCATTCTTATGCAGAACACTCAGATAGGTGAAAATGCTGAGCTTCATGCAGTTATTACTGATAAGAAAGTTAAAGTTGGAAAGAATAAGCTTTTGACTGCTGCAAAGTCAAATGCACTCTTCATAAAGAAAAATCAGAAAATAGAGGACGATTGATTTTTTATTTGATTAAGACATTTTGGAGGTGTGAGGAGTATGAACATTTTATATGCAGCAAGTGAAGCATTGCCATTTATGGCATCAGGCGGACTGGCAGATGTATCAGGGGCTCTTCCGTCAGCAATAAACAAGAAAGGTCATGAGTGTAGAGTGGTAATGCCACTCTACAAGGGTATAAAGCCTCAGTTGAGGGTGAATTTTACTTACCTTACAAATATAACGGTTGATGTTGCTTGGAGAAAACAGTATTGTGGTGTGTTTACCACGATATATAACGGAGTGGTTTATTATTTCATAGATAATGAGTACTATTTCGGAAGAGATGGTATGTATGGCTTTTATGATGATTGTGAGAGATTTACATTTTTCTCAAGAGCCGTACTTGAAATGCTTCGATACATTGACTTTAAGCCGGATATAATTCATGCAAATGACTGGCAGACATCGTTGATATCTGTATATTATCAGGTGCTTTATAAATATCAGCAAGGCTTTGAAGATATAAAGAACGTGTTTACTATACACAATATACAGTATCAGGGTAAGTATGGTACAGAAGTCATAAATGAAATAATGGGAATACCTATGTATCATTCGGATCTTCTTATTTACGATGATTGCGTAAATATGATGAAAGGTGCTTTTGAAGCAGCAGATCATATCACAACTGTGAGTCCGAGCTATGCGTGGGAAATTTTAGATCCATGGTATGCTTATGGCCTTGACAGGATTTTGATAAATAAACAATACAAGTTATCGGGATTTCTTAATGGTATAGATACAACAGTCTATGATCCACAGACTGATCCTCTTATTCCGGCTAATTTTTCTCCTACGGCTCTTAAGGGCAAGAAGACTTGTAAGGAAAAACTTCTTGAAGAACTCGGTCTTCAGGAAGGCGATGAACCTTTGATCGGTATAGTTACACGTTTTGTCGGACATAAGGGTCTTGATCTCATCAAGTATATATTTGAAGAACTTGTAGATAAGGGATTTAAGTTCGCTGTAATTGGAAGCGGAGAAAAGATTTATGAGGACTTCTTTAACGAGATGGCTTATAGATATCCTGATAAAGTCAGCGTAAATATAGGATTCATTCCTGAAATCGCCAGAAAAATATATGCGGGTGCAGATATGTTTTTGATGCCTTCGCAAAATGAACCATGTGGCTTGGCACAGATGATATCCATGAGATATGGTACAATCCCTATTGTTCGTGAGACAGGTGGTCTCAGAGATTCTGTCAGAGATTGTGGCGGGGAAGACGGTAATGGATTTACGTTTAAGACATACAATGCTCATGATATGCTAAATGCGTGTCTGAGAGCGAAAGAGTTGTATGAAGATAAGAAAAAATGGAAAAAACTTATCGCTTCTGTTATGAAAGAAGATTTTAGTTGGGATAAATCATCTGAAAAATATATTGCTTTGTATAAGGATTTACTTGTTAAGTAAGTTTTGTTGCAAGATATATTTTTGAGGGGGATGATTCAGTTGCACGATGTAATTTTTTATTCACTTACGTTATGTGTGGTTGTTTCAGTGTTGTGTATTTTTCTGATTATGCATCAGAAAGTCAGCAGACAGCAACAGTTCACCTTGATGTCCGGTGTTTGCATATTAGCAGTTATGCTGGGATATTGGTTTCTTGTACAGGCAGATGACCTGAGTTCTGCCAGTGTAGCACAAAAGATTGTGTACGTTGGAACAAGTAATATTTTTTATTTTATTTTACGGTTTATCGCGATTTACTGTGATATCTACATCAAGAAAATATTCAGAGTCTTACTTTTACTCTCTAATACTGTTATTATGACTTTGGCGTTAACGTTTGATAAGCATAAGCTTTTTTACAAAAATGTTGAATATGTTTCTACTGAATACGGTGCTTTTTTGGAAAAAGAAAGCGGAGTAGGCAATATGTTGTTCAAAGTCATGATGGCAGTTTATGTTATCATTATTTTGGTAATGTCTATTTTTAATATAAACAAAAGAAACACATCGAGAAGTTATAAAAACACTGTACTTTTGTTTTTTGTGATAACTATACCGTGTATTCTTTATGCCATCGAGAAAATGAGCTATGTTAAAATATATCTTACTCCCTATGGACTTGCGATTGCTGAAGTATTAACACTCAGTCTTGTGTACAGAACGCATATATATGACTTTAACAATACCGCTCAGGCTATGGCTTATGATACGATAGATGACGCTGTACTTGCTATAGATGATAACTATAAATTTAAAGGATGTAACAATAAAGCAAAAGAGTTGTTTCCTGTTTTAAGAGGTTTTTCGATTGATGATGAAATACATTCTCTTGATGGTTCTTTATTTGACATAGTTGTAAATCGTGATATGAAAGAGTTGTGCGTAAATCGCAGATACTATAAGCCTGAAATAAAAAATATTAAGAACAAAGATAAAGTAATGGGTTTTGTGGTGTGGTTCTATGATGTTACAGCGGAGAGAGAAAAAACCGATCTTCTTGAAAACTATCAGAAGGATCTCGAACGTGAAGTTGAACTTCAGACGCAAAAGTTACGTGATGTTCAGGAAAAAGTCATTATGGGATTTGCCAATATTATTGAAAGTCGTGACTTCGTTACAGGCGGCCACATAAAACGAACAAGTATGTATATTGACATTCTTATAAAAGGTCTTGTAAAAGATGGGACATACACAGATATACTAACGCCATCATATATTTCTCATATAAAACTCGCTGCTCCGCTTCATGATATAGGAAAGGTAGCAGTTCCGGACAGTATATTGAATAAAAACGGCAGATTTACCTATGAGGAATTTGAAATAATGAAAAAGCATACGGTTCTCGGTGCGCAGATATTAGATGATACATTATCAGGGCTTGATGACCTGGAGTATTATCATCTTGCAAGAGAGCTTGCACTTTATCATCATGAAAAATGGGACGGAACAGGTTATCCTGAAGGTCTTTCAAATATTGATATTCCTCTTTGTGCAAGGATTATGGCTGTAGTGGATGTTTTTGATGCTCTGGTATCAAAAAGGCCGTATAAACAGTCTTATCCTGTCAGTACAGTTTATAAGATTATTGAAAACGAAAGCGGAAAACAATTCGACCCACTGCTTGTCAGATGCTTCTTAAAAGTAAGACCGCAGGTAGAGAAGGTCGTTGAAGAAATGTCAGATTAAACACGATGTATGATCATTGCATTATATATCGTGTTTTGCTTTTTTTTAATATAAGTAAAAAAATATGCTCTTGCATTTTGTTTTGCAAGAGCACAATTTTTTATTAATTACAATCTTCTTTCAAACTCATCATACCCGAACTCTTTTACTATTTCAAGAGAACCATCTTCTTTGCATAGTACAATAGATGGCAGGCGCATACCATTGAATGTGTTGTTCTTTACCATCGAATATATAGCCATGTCGCATAGTACAAGCTTATCACCGATTTTAAGTTTCTGGTCAAATGAGTAATCACCGATAATGTCGCCCGCAAGGCAGGTATTACCGCCAAGACGGTATGTGAATTCTTTTTTATCCGGAAGGTCACTGCCTATGATATTAGGTCTGTATGGCATTTCCAGTACATCAGGCATATGACATGCGGCTGATGCGTCAGTTATTGCGATGTCAATGCCGTTTTTTAACGTATCAAGAACTGTTGTTACAAGAAATCCGCTGTTTAATGCAACAGCTTCGCCCGGTTCAAGATACACTTCAAGTCCGTACTTGTCCCTGAAATAATTTATACACTCGCATAGTGTATCTATATCATAGTCGTCCCTTGTTATATGATGACCGCCACCAAAGTTTATCCATTTCATATTTGCAAGGTATTTTCCGAACTTTTCATCGACAACTTTTATTGTGCGTTTGAGAGTGTCGGAATTTTGTTCGCACATTGTATGAAAATGAAGTCCTGAGATGCCGTCAAGGGATTTTTCATCGAAATTATCCAGTGTAGTTCCGAGTCTTGAACCTGTAAAGCATGGGTTATATATGTCAGTTTCTATTTCGGAGTATTCCGGATTTATTCTTATTCCGCAGTTAATGTTTTTACCGTTGTTTTTAATTTTATCCTTAAATTTATTCCACTGTGCAAATGAGTTGAAGACGATATGATCGCAATACTCTATTATTTCATCAAATTCTTCATCTAAAAAAGCAGGGGAGAAGACATGAGTTTCTTTACCGAATGGTTTACCCATTTTCTCATATCCAAGACGTGCCTCGAAAAGCCCGCTGGCAGTTGTTCCGTACAGATATTTTGCTATAAGCGGATATACGGAATACATTGAAAATGATTTTTGTGCAAGTAATATTTTGCAACCGGTTCTTTTCTGAACCAAATCAAGTACTTCAAGATTTGAAGTAAGTAATTTTTCATCGACAACATAGCAGGGTGTCTTTAAATCATCTGGGTTAAAATTAAGCATTTCTAATAAAAATCCTCTCGTAAAAATCAGTCAACCGGAACAGGGTTAAAGTCTTCAACCCAAGGGAGACCCCATTTGTTGAGTTCTTCCATAAACGGATCCGGATCAAATTCTTCAATATTATAAACACCTGGTTTCTTCCATTTGCCTGTCATAACCATCATAGCACCGATCATTGCAGGTACACCTGTTGTATAGGAAATAGCCTGTGAGCCTACTTCCTTGTAACATTCCTGATGGTCACAAACGTTATATACATAGTAAGAAACAGGTTTGCCGTCCTTTACACCGTGGCAGATACAGCCGATATTTGTCTTTCCTACAGTTCTTGGACCGAGTGTTGCAGGGTCAGGAAGCACTGCTTTAAGGAACTGGAGCGGAACTATCTTCATTCCTTCGTATTCGATAGGTTCGATAGATGTCATACCAACGTTTTCAAGGCATTTGAGATGTGTGAGATAACTCTGACCAAATGTCATGAAAAATCTTATTCTCTTGATACCTTTGATGTTAAGTGCAAGAGATTCAAGTTCTTCATGGTGGAGAAGGTACATATCTTTTTTACCTACCTGTGGGAAATCATATTCACGTTTGATTTCCATAGGTTTTGTTTCAACCCATTTACCGTTTTCTATATAGCTTCCGTTTGCAGAAACTTCTCGGATATTTATTTCAGGGTTAAAGTTTGTTGCGAATGGGTAACCATGGTCACCGCCATTGCAGTCAAGAATATCTATATAGTGGATCTCATCAAAGTAATGTTTCATTGCATAAGCAGAAAATACACCTGTAACGCCCGGATCAAAACCACTGCCGAGGAGTGCTGTTATTCCTGCTTTTTCAAATTTTTCACGATAAGCCCACTGCCACTTGTATTCAAATTTTGCAGTATCAAGAGGTTCGTAGTTTGCAGTGTCAACATAGTCAACCTTGCATTCAAGACATGCGTCCATAATAGTGAGGTCCTGATACGGAAGTGCAACATTTATAACAATATCAGGTTTGTAGCTTTTCATAAGTTCAACAAGTTCACTTACGTTATCAGCGTCAACCTGAGCAGTAGTAATGACTGTTTTACCACCGTCAAGTTTTTCTTTTAAAGCATCACATTTTGATTTTGTTCTGCTTGCAATACAAATTTCTTCAAAAACGTCACTGTTCTGGCAACACTTGTGTACAACGACACTTGCAACGCCACCTGCACCAATAATTAAAGCTCTACCCAATTTTTATTCCTCCTTGATTGTTTAATTAATATATGAAAAGCAGTATCTCTCTGAGCAGTTTGCATGCAAGAGCAGTAGAAGCACCACTCTGGTCATATATAGGACAAAGCTCATTCATATCAAGACCTACTATATTCAACTCTGAAATTTTTCTTATTGCATCTATAAGTTCACGGAAAGAAACACCGTCAGCTTCAGGAGTACCTGTTCCGCAGAATACTGATGGATCGAGTACATCAAGGTCAAGCGTAAAATAAACAGGTTTTCCTTTTAGTTTTTCAACCACATCACTGAGTGTGTCAAAGTTAAATCTGTTTGTATATACGTGTTCTTTTACCCAGAGAAATTCTTCTCTGTCACCGCTTCTTATACCAAACTGAAATATTTTATTATCTCCGACAAGTTCATGACATCTTCTCATAACACAAGCGTGTGAAAGTTCTACACCAAGGTAATCATTTCTGAGATCAGCGTGTGCGTCAAAGTGTATGATATGAACATCAGGATATTTTTTTACAACAGAACGCATAGTTCCAAGTGTAACAAGGTGTTCGCCACCTATCATAAACGGTATTTTTCCGTCATCGAGAACTTTGTTTGTAAAGTTTTCGATATCTTTAAGGGCGAGTTCACTGCTACCCATACACAACTCAAGGTCGCCAGCATCAAATATCTTTGTATCAGTGAGATCCTTGTCGGTATAAGGGCTGTATGTTTCAATACCAAAACTTTCATTTCTGATAGCAGAACTTCCGAAACGAGTTCCGGGTCTGTATGATGTAGTGCTGTCAAACGGTGCACCGAACAAAACGATTTTACTTTCATCATATTCAGCATCACAAGCTATGAAAGTACATATATTTTTATTCAAAGTATTTTTCATCCTTTCGTGTATGTTTCACGCAACTGATTTCTTACGTTATTCGGAATAGCAAAACAGCCGGTGTGAAGTATAGTATTGTAGTATTGTGTAGTCATATTCAGACTATTCCACCAATCAGCTTTGAGATCGGTTCTCGGATCGTATTTTTTTGAAGCAAAACCAAAGAGCCAGTGTCCGGAAGGATATGTAGGAATATGTGCCTGATATACAAGTGCTGTATTGAAAAATTCTTTTATTCTGCTGTGAGCACGTTTCATAGAGTTTGCATACGAATCATAAAATGTGCTTTCATGCTGATTTACAAGAATTCCGTCATCTGTAAGACAGCGATAGCAGTTTCCGTAAAACTCTTTTGTAAAAAGACCTTCGCCTACGCCAAAAGGATCTGTAGAATCAACGATTATAAGGTCATATTTGTTATCTTCACTGTTTCTCACAAATCTTACGCCATCTTCATAATATATCTTAACACGTTTATTGTCAAGAGAACAAGCGGTTGAAGGAATGTATTTCTTGCAAAGTTCCACAACCATTTCATCGATCTCGACCATATCTATGTTCTCTATATGGCTGTAACGTGTAAGTTCTCTGACTGTTCCGCCGTCACCGCCTCCTACAACAAGAACATTTTTGATGTTCGGATTTGTAGCCATAGGGACATGAGTGATCATTTCATGATAGATATATTCATCTTTTTCGGTTATCATAAGATAGCCGTCAAGAGTGAGTATTCGACCAAATTCTTTGGATTCAAGGATATCTATTCTTTGAAATTCACTCGTATAGCTTTCAAGGTGTCTGTCTACTTTTATCGAAAATTGTACATCATCAGTATGATTCTCTGTATACCACAGATCCATTTCATTCACGCTCCTTTTTGAAGTCTATCCTGGATTTATTCGAGAACCTGAAGAAAATCAACATTTATATCCTGTGTTCCGCTGAGAGAACAACCTTTTTCTTTGGCATATGATATGTAGTCGATTATTTCAGAAGTTATTTTTTCGCCGGGTGCCAGTATCGGTATTCCCGGAGGATAACACATTACAAATTCACCACAGATATGGTCACAGCACTCTTCAAGTTTTTTAGCTTTTTTATTGCTGAAAAAGGCTTCCTTTGGTGAGAGTACAACAATAGGATTTATGTATTCGTGGTCAAACATACCTGCTTTATCTCTTGAATAACGTCTTTTAATTTCTGCAAGTGCGGAAATAAGTCGTTCTATTTCAAGAGCTCTGTCTCCGGCAGATATATATGCAAGTACATTTCCGAGGTCGCCGAATTCTATCTGAATATTATATTCATCACGTAATATGTCATAAACTTCTATTCCGGCAAGACCGGTATCAAGCGTATTTATAGAAAGTTTAGTCTTGTCAAATGCATAAAAAGCATCATTGTCGTTAAGCTCCGCGCCAAATGCATAGTAACCGCCTATTTTATTTATTTCGCTTCGTGCGTATTCTGCATATTTTACAGCCTTTGTAAAAATTTCTTTTCCGTTTAGAGCGAGATTTTTTCGGGCAATATCAAGTGATGACATAAGGAGATATGATGCACTTGTAGTCTGTGTAAGATTTATTACCTGTCGTACATAGGCAGAATTTATTGATTTTCCGCAGAGAAGTATGGAGCTTTGAGTAAGCGAGCCACCTGATTTGTGCATGCTGACAGATGCCATATCTGCACCTGCGGCCATTCCGTTTATCGGCATATCTTCGCCAAAATAAAGATGTGTTCCGTGAGCTTCGTCAACCAGTGCTTTCATATTATGCTTATGAGCCAGTTCAACTATAGCTTTAAGATCAGAACAAACACCATAATAAGTAGGATTGTTAATAAGAACTGCTTTTGCATCAGGATTTTCTTTTATTGCTTTTTCTACGTCTGAAACAGACATTCCAAGAGGAATACCAAGATTTTTATTTACCCCAGGATTTACGTATATCGGTATAGCACCATTTACTACAAGGGCATTTATAGCACTTCTGTGAACGTTTCGGGGCATTATAAGTTTGTCGCCTTCTTTACAGACGGACATTATCATTGCCTGGACAGATCCTGTAGTACCGTTTACTATAAAAAATGATGAATCTGCTCCGAAAGCCTGAGCTGCAAGTTCCTGTGCTTCTTTTATTACCGATACAGGATGACAGAGATTGTCAAGTGGTTTCATGGAGTTTACGTCAGCCTTCAGGCAGTTTATTCCAAGAAATTCAGTGAGTTCTTCATTTCCTCTGCCACCTTTGTGTCCCGGTACATCAAACGGAACGACGCGGTTTAAACGAAAGTTTTTCATTGCTTCATATAATGGAGCGTTATTTTGTAAAAGTTCTTTTTTCAATAGCATTTCCTCCGTTTAAAATATAAATTTTTATCAGTAAATATTCATACCGCTGAAAATTTCTATCATTTCCTGCCTGAGATTATTGGAAATATCAAGTCTTTGTTTTGGCGGAAGTTCATATACATCAGTGTTGAACAGATAGTTTTGCAGTTGTAATTCTTTTATAAGCATTTTGGTGTGGAAAATATTTGACTGATATACGTTTACATCGATAGCATCATATCTCTGAAGAGTATCTTCATTTATATAGTCCTGTATTGATGTGATATCATGGTCTATAAAATATTTTTTTCCATGTACATCACGTGTAAAACCTCGCACGCGGTAGTCTATGGTTATTATATCAGAGTCAAAGCTTTCAATAAGGTAATCAAGAGCGTTGAGCGGAGAAATTTCCCCACACGTAGATACATCGATATCAACACGGAAAGTCGTAATTGCGTTGTCGGGATGTGATTCGGGGAAGGTGTGTACTGTGAGATGACTTTTGTCAAGATGAGCATGTACAGTTTCATGGGGCATATTTCCCTGATTGCACGAACGATCTATATTTTCAGGTGAAACATCACCCTCGGCAATAAGTACATTCACAGAAGCTCCTTGCGGTTCATAATCCTGCTTTGAAATGTTAAGTATAGTTGCACCTATGATTTCAGTTACATCGCATAAAATCTTTGTAAGACGTTCAGAATTATACTGTTCATCTATATACCTTATATAATCTGTCTGTTCACGTTCAGATTTTGCGTAGCACACATCGTAGATATTAAAGCTTAGTGTTTTTGTCAGATTGTTAAATCCATATAAAGAAATTTTATTATTCAAGATTAAGCACAACCTTTCATAAAAAAATAGTCCGAATCGTGTAATTATCAATTCAATTTATTCTATCATATTTGGTGAGAAAAATCAATAATTTATTAAATTAAATGAAAAAATATTATTTGATTTTAGGAAAATAAATATTGATTAATGCATATTTTTTAGATATTACATTATATTTTATTATATGTTAAAAAATAAAAGTGGCAGAACCTGTGTGATTCTGCCGTTTTTACCCGTATAGTTCGAGGAACATTTTTAAGATTTTCCTGATAATTTATTTATCAGAGTTATGAACATACCACCAACTGCATTTCCAAGAGCAACAGTGAGTATGTAGAGGATACCTGATACCGAAACACCTGACGCAAACATATAGAAGCAATCCGCGATAGAGTGGTTGAAACTGCAAAGTATAAAGACAGTAACAGGAAATACTGTTCCGAAAACAGCTGAAAGATCAAAGTCTTTGGAACGTGATAATCTGTTGTTTTCAACTGCAATATACATAAGCATGCCACAGAAAAAACCAAGGATAAGTTTACTTATAAGAGTATCATTTATCTTACTGTTCATTATTTCAGTCGTTTTCTCAGCTATGTCATTTCCAAGCCTTGTTTGTAATATGAGAAAGGCTGTAAATGCGGTTCCGGCGATGTTTCCGATAAGAGTAACAAGCACTTCGATGATATATGAACGTTTTTTGTCAGGTATGTAGCCGACTTTTCCCGTGTACAATGCAAATTCAAACTGCATTATAGTAAACAATCCAAGACTGAAAAGAACAGCACCAAGATATTTGTTTTCGACAACCGTGTAAACGATGCCGCCAACACCGATAATAACACCAGCGGTAAGTGCTTTTAAAAATGTTAATCTGATTTCATTGATTTTCATTTGCCTAATCCATTTCAATAAAAATTTAATATGTTATAATTATAACATACTTTTTTGAAATAGTAAATATATTTTTTTACCAAACTTTATATTAATAATATATTTTAAATGGCAAGTCATTACCAAGCTTTCACATTCTTTCATTGTGACTTTCATTACCAATTTAAATATGTAATAAGCAAATGTTTTTCACCATATAATCATAATGAACGTTAAAATAAATTTGACATTCATTAAAGTCTTATTGTTTTTATTGCCCTGCACATCCACAAATTCCGATAGTTTCGTGCATATCGGCTTATGGTAAACGAAAACTATATTTTCAGTTTGCTATAACTATACAGAAATATAATGTGAGGTGAATATGTTTGAATGAAAAATTGTTTTCAGATTTTCATGAAAGAGCGGTTATGTTTGGCGAGTACATAGTTGAAAATAAATCGACTGTCAGAGCAGTAGCCAAGCAGTTTGGAATATCAAAGTCCACAGTACATAAAGATGTATCGGAAAGACTTGAAAAAATTCAGCCGGCACTTTATATGGCTGTCAAGGAAGTTCTGGAGATGAATAAAAAAGAAAGGCACATAAGGGGAGGAATGGCGACCAAACTTAAATACGAGCAAATCGCATTGAAAAAGAAGAAATGTTTTCTTGCGAAAAGAAGCGATAAAAAACAAAAATCATAATTGCAAATATTTTCTCTGTATGATATAATTGAAATATCATGTGAGTGAAAGGGAAATATTTTAAATGGATAATGAGTTGAACCTTGAAATTCATTGTGCGGACCTGCTTGACAAGATGAAGGATATACCATCGGAGTCTATTGATCTCATAGTTACAGACCCACCGTACAATCTGAATAAAAACTACGGAAACAATCAGGATACAAGAGAATTTATAGAATACATGGAGTTTTCAAAAAAATGGCTCAAAGAGGCTGACAGGGTACTGAAACCAACAGGTACTATATATGTATTTATGGGAATGCGATACATTTCGTACATATACAACATACTTGAAAGTGATATGCGATATCATTTCAATTCATGGATAGTCTGGTATTATACACAGGGAATAGGTAAAACTATAGGTTTTAGTCCACGTCATGATGATATACTCATGTTTACCAAAAGCAAAGAGTTTACATTTAATCTTGATAATATAAGAATACCGCAGAAATATTACCGTTCTGTCAACAATATGAGAGGTGCAAATCCGGGAAATGTGTGGGAGTTTTCTCATATGCATTATTGCAACAAGCATCGTTTACAGCACCCTACACAGAAGCCCGAAGGACTGTATGAAAGAATAATACTTGCAAGTTCAAATCCCGGAGATACAGTTCTTGACCCGTTTGTAGGTTCGGGTACAGCACTCAGAGTATGTCAGAATACCGGAAGAAATTGTATTGGAATAGATATAAATCCGGAGTATATACGTATGTGTAAGGACAGACTGCTCAGACCTTTTGATGGTTTTGACTCTATTGATGCGAGAATGGAACGAGTTCCAAATGACCTTAATGACCCCGATATAAGAAAAGAATATATTTTAAATCATATAGAATGGTTTCTTAAAAATCACGAACGTTCCATACCGTCATTTATTAAAGCAGTACGTGAAAAGTACGGCGAAAAAATGCGACGTGCAGGTCAGCTTGATATGCTTGATGAGATAGAGCAAGGTTGCAGTCATTTTGATAACTATTAAAAATAAAAACTTAAAATTAAAAACTTTAAAAAACGCCCTGCAATAAACCGACCTCCCATTCGTTAGATTTTTGATCTGACGAATGGGTATCGGTTCACAAAGCAAGGCGTTTTTTGTTACATATTTTCAACAGGTTCTATTGCAAGGATATCGAGATGCTTTAATATAAGCTTTCTTGTAAACGCAATAAGTGCAAGCCAGTTGTTCTTCTTTTCTTCATCAGATTCATTTATGATATGGTTGTCGTGATAGAATTTTGAGAATACTGTTGCAAGTTTGTATGCGTTGTCGCAGATATAGTTAGGTGCTTTTTCTTCTATAGCATGACGGAACACGTCACCTGTAAGGAGAATAGAAAGGATAAGTTCACGTTCTGTATCAGTATATAATTTCTTTACAGGAGCATCGGAATCAGCTGTATTTGTTTTCTTGAGAATAGAGTTGATTCTTGTGATGGTGTAAAGCAGATATGTACCTGTTTTTCCTTCAAAGGAGAGGAATTTGTCAAGGTCAAATATATAGTCTTTTGAACGGTGGTTTATAAGGTCGCCGAATTTTACTGCAGCTATTCCGACACGCTTTGATATTTCTGCATGGTCTTCGTCTGAAACAAATTCAGATTTGCTCAGTTTTTCGGCAGCAGCGCTTGTAACTGTTTCGAGAAGGTCAGAAAGTTTCATTACACCGCCGTCACGGGTCTTGTAGGGTTTGCCGTCACTACCGTTCATTGTACCGAAACCAAGAAGTTCAAGTTCTGTATCCTGTGGAACGAGTTCGGCTTTTTTTGCACATCTGAACACCTGAGTGAAGTGAAGGTCCTGACGCTTATCAACAACATACCATATTTTCTGTGGTGCAAAATCCTTGTTTCTCTGGATTATTGTTGCAAGGTCTGTTGTTGCATATATACTTGAGTTGTCTGATTTTTTTATGATAACCGGAGGCATAGGTGCTTTATCGCTTTCGAGTTCTACGTCTACTACCATAGCACCTTCGCTCTCGTGGAGAAGATTTTTCTGTGTGAGTATAGAAACAAGTTCGTCTATGTACTTGTCAGCGTCACTTTCGCCGTACCATAAATCAAAGTCAACGCCGAGTTTCTGATAGTTACCCTTGAGGTCAGCTATAGATACACGGAGTATTTCTTTCCATACAGCTATATATCCCGGTCTGCCGTTCTGAAGTTCTGCTGTAGCCTGATGAGCTTTTACCTTGAAGTCTTCGTCTTCTTTGCTCTTCTTGCTTGCAAAAGGATAGATCTCATTGAGCATATCGGCATCAAGTTCAGGTACAGCGCCTTCTGTAAAGTCAGGGCTAAAGCATTCCCAGTCAGGATTTCTTTCCTGAAGTTCAGCTATTACAAGACCTATCTGGAGACCCCAGTCACCGAGATGAACGTCTGAAATAACTTTATAACCGCATGAACGTGCAAGACGTTTTAAAGATTCACCGATGATAGCAGAACGCAAATGACCTATATGAAGTGGCTTTGCAACGTTTGGTCCGCCGTAGTCAATAACGATCGTATTGTTTTCGCCTACCTGAGGAATACCGAGGAAACTGTCAGATGACATTTCGGAAAGAAGGCTTACAAGGTATTCATCAGTAACAGTAAGGTTTAAAAATCCCGGTTTTGCAACTTCTACTTTGAGAAATGCAGGATTTTCAACGATTATATTTTTTATTTCTTCGGCAATTATAAACGGAGCTTTTTTATATTTTTTAGCTGCTGCAAATGCACCGTTACACTGAAACTGGCACAAGTCCATTCTGTCTGATACAAATACCGCACCAAGTTCTTTTTCGTAACCGCATTTTTCAAATGCATCGGAAACAATTTCAGTTAAAATTTGTGTAATAGTCTTCATAAAACAATCAGTCGTCGTTGTGTCTGCAAAAGCAGTAATGAAAAGACGACTCCTCCTTTTCATATACAAATACTCTTGATAAAATAATAGCATATTTTTATGAAAAAAGCAACTGCTCTTGTGATATTTCTGTATCTGCTCTGCAAATTAGTATGCATTATCATAAATTAGCGGTTTACAGGCTTGCGGAATATGTAAAGAAAATGGTATAATGGAAATGCGTTGTTACAGGTAAGATGATTATTTGGTAGCAATAAAATTATATTATTGATTTTGGCTATGATGAAAATGATGTTGAATATTTTGAAGATGTGCCGGAGGATATTCTTTTTGAAAGATATCGGTTGCTCAGAGAAATCCTGAAAGATGTTATCACTTTGGATTATGAGCGTTTTATGTTTTTCAAAAAAGAGAAGTGGGATACTTGGATTAAAAGGTTTGATTAAAAATAACACAATTAATGAATATTTAGGAGATATGTAAATGGACAATCTTGTGTCTAAAGAAGAACATAATATATTTAAGGGGTATAATATATGTTTGATTATGAAATCATAAATATTCTGGTGCCTGCCGTTGAAAAAAGCTTTAAAAAATTATTTGCAGTTTACAATGAAAATTTTTACTATTGTTCATTAATTATGGCAGAAGATGCTGTTCCATATATTTCTGCCTGGTCAGAAGAAGCTTTAAAACATTTTTTAATTCAAAAGTATAAAACCGAAGATAAGATTAATGAAAATGAATTGATGTATAGATGGTCATATGCTGATTCACCATATTGTGCTTATGGGTTTGAGGAATATTTTGAAGATGTAAAAAAGTTATTTAAAAGACGTTTTGGTGGAATTGTTGCAGATGATGGATATAAAGAAGAAATTACCCGCTGGATAGATAGCATGGAAAAGGCAATGCAGATTCTTGTCGAAAAAGGGACGTTCGGCAAGGGTCAATATAGATATAATATGTTAATCAATGCTGAAATAATGCCTCCTGAAAATTCAAATTACAAGAGAGCTTTGAGATTGAATTCTTTGGAAACTGTAAATAAATATCATGAATATTTTGAAGATGAATGTATTGAAGAAAAAGACTATTATTCTGTCTGGAATCCGGAATTATGTGATGTAACTTTGATACAACCTGTTACAGATAAAAAATTGATAGTAAAGTTAAGAAAGTGCTTTTATTATGACAATGATTTAAAATCACTGTTTGAGGGGTGTGCTAATCCTCCGTTTGTACTTAAAAAAGGTGCTGTTTATAATATGATAATTGAAACAATAAAACACAATCCTGAGTTTTCCGGATTAGTAGAAATAAAGAAAATCTCAAATAAAAAGAAATAAGGAAAGTTAAATAAAAAAAGTATATTAATATTTAGGAGATATGTAAACAGAAAGGATCAGTAATGTATAACATTGAGGAAGCAGTGATATTTTTAAAGAAAAGTGGTGTTACATTTGGAAAAATTGAATTTATTATTGATAGATCAGATGATGATTTTCTTGAAAAGTATGGAATGCCACAACTTAACAGTGTTTTTATTATAGAAGATTTATTATTTTATGATATAAGAAAAATAAAATTTATAAATGGACATTATCTTAATATTGGCAATGACGGGTTAGGGGATATATGTATTGACATCAGCAATGATAAACTTGTATCAATTGATCAATTTTCAAAACAATGTTATATAAATCAAAGTCTATCTGATTTTATATATTGTCTGTATCTTTATAAAAAAACTTTTATTGATGTTTCTGAAAATCTAAATGATTACGAGGAAGAACAAATTTTTTATAAAATTAAAAGTTTATTTGATGATATTGATCCTAGAATATTGTCATCAGAAAATAATTGGTGGAGTGAGGTTATAGAACCATTGCAATACGGAATGATATAGTCGATGGAAATATAATGCAATAGAAAACTATAACCACTAATTAAGTTGCAAAATAACACCAAAAATGTTATAATCAAAAAGTGATTTGTTTTGAATTTAACATAAAAAAAGAGGAGCGATTTTTTTGGATAAGTTTAATCCTTGTCGGTTATGTCCGAGAGAATGTGGTGTTGACAGAAATCAGAATACAGGTTACTGTAAAGCGCCGGCGAATATAATGGCGGGGAGGGCATCTTTGCATATGTGGGAAGAACCTTGTATTTCAGGGGAGAACGGGTCGGGGACGGTGTTTTTTTCGGGGTGTCCGCTCAGATGTGTGTATTGTCAGAATAACAGCATTTCTGACGGGAGTACAGGAAAAATTATTACGACTGACAGGCTTTCGGAGATATTTCTTGAACTTCAGGAAAAAGGAGCAAATAATATTAATCTGGTAACACCTACTCATTATACAGCTTCTATAGCCGATGCTATTGTTATTTCAAGAAAAAACGGTCTTAAAATACCGATAGTTTATAATTGTTCTGGATATGAAAAAACAGAAACACTGGAACTTCTTGAGGGGCTGGTGAATATATATCTTGTGGATTTTAAGTATATACGCTGTGAACCTGCTATGAAATATTCAAATGCACCCGATTATCCGGAAGTAGTAAAAAAAGCAGTTCACTGTATGGTAAGTCAGGTAGGAAGTCCTGCTTTCAGAGATGACGGAATAATGGAAAAGGGCGTTATAGTGCGTCACCTTGTTCTTCCTTCGCTCATTGATGACGCCAAAAAAATAATATCTTATCTGTACAAAACATATAAAAATAATATATTTATAAGTATAATGAACCAGTATACACCGCTTGCAGATCCTGAAAAATACCCTGAACTTGCCTGTAAAGTTACTAAGCAGGAATATGATGATATCATAAATTACGCAGTGGAACTCGGAGTGGAAAATGCATTTGTGCAGGAAGGTGAAACAGCAGATGAAAGTTTTATTCCTGTATTTGATGGATATGGTTTATGAAAAAAAGGAGAATTTTAAATGAAAAAGAGAATACTCTCAGCAGTGTTTGGAACTGTATTTGCGTTCACGTCTTTTCAGAATATGACTATAAATGCGCAGAGTGAAGTGATATACGGAGATTGCAACGCTGACAGCAAAGTAAATATTTTTGATACAATACGTTTAAAACAGCATCTTTTATCAGGTGATAAACTAAGTGGCGATGTACTTCTCAGTGCCGATGTAAATGACAGTCTTGGTATCACAGGAGAGGATTATTCCGTACTGGTTTCCGACTTGCTGTTAAAATCATCTTTGCCTGCTGAAAAGACTGTAAAAGGCTGGTGTACAGAAAACGAAGAAGTGTATTTTTTTAATGCGGGAAACAAACTTACAGGTGAAAATAACATCTTCGGAACAAACTATAATTTTCTGGCTGACGGAAGATTTAAAACAGGTTTGTATGAAAATGAAGGCGATATATATTTTTCGGATGATTTCGGATACAATCAGTCAGGCTGGAAAACTATAGCTGACAGCAGATACTATTTTGAACCCGTAAACAATAAAGCTCATAAAGGAAATAGTATAATAAACGGCGGACATTATTATTTTGATGAACAGGGAATACTGAAAACTGACTGGCAAAACCTGCCTACGATAGTTGATACAAGCAAATCATTATACACTTACTCAGAAATGGAAAATGATATAAACGAACTTGTAAATCAGTATCCGGGTGTGCTAAGAGTAAATGCACTGGCTCAGACCTATGACGGAAGAAATATATATGATGTCATTTTCGGAAATCCCGATGCTTCAAAGAAAGTAATCATTCATGCATCTTGTCACGGAAGAGAATATATGACAAGTATGCTTGTGATGAATCAGCTTGAATATTATCTTAAACTTTATTATATGGGTACATACGCAGGCAGAACTTATGAAGAAATATTCGGCGATGTATGTTTTCACGTTATACCTATGCTTAATCCGGACGGAGTTTCAATAAGTCAGTTTGGTGCAGATGCAATAAACAATCTGGATATGAGAGCAGCGCTTTATGGTATGTATAACTTTGACAGAGCAAACGGTATTACAAATTATGATGCACCTACATATTTTAGAAAATGGAAAGCGAATGGCAGAGGTGTCGATATCAACAGAAACTTTGCATCTTACTGGACGTCAGAAAGAGAGATCCGCCAGCCGGGAAGTCATGGTTATCCTGGTGAACACGCTGTGTCTGAGATTGAAACACAGACTGTTCAAAATCTTGTAAAATCACTTTCGGGACTTGAAATGGTAATATCATATCATTCATCCGGCTCATATATTTATTGGGCATATGGTCAGCGAGGAGAATTCAGAAATAAGAGTAGTCAGATGGCAACAGTAGTAAGCAAATCTACGGGTTATTATCTTCTTGGTACAGACAATTATGATTCAGGATGCAGTAACTGGGTTGCCGGTGAAGGAATAGTAGCTCAGACTATAGAAATAGGCACAGGAGATTCCCCGCTTGTTATATCAGAATATGAATCTATATGGGGAAAAAATCGTCTTGTCTGGATAGCTGTCGCAAATAAACTTACCTCTTGATAAAAAAACAGATATGCAGTGAATAAAAAGATATTTTTTTGTTCGCTATAAAAAAGATTATGATTTCCTGACATGAAAACTGAAATGTAAAGCGAACGTAAAATTTAAGTAAAAAAAATGTGACTGGACTTGTATATCATGAAAAATGTCGGTATAATCAAATAGGTATGATTTTTTATCAAAAATTATTTAAACCGAAAGGAAGTTTTTCATGACAATTTTTGACGCATTACAACTCATCGGAGGTCTTTGTCTTTTTCTGTTCGGAATGAACATAATGGGACAGGCGCTTGAACGTCGTGCAGGAGGAAAACTACAGTCACTGTTAGGTAAGCTCACTACAAACAAGTTTGCAGGATTACTTACAGGTATGGGTGTTACAGCGATAATTCAGAGTTCATCTGCTACTACAGTTATGGTAGTCGGATTTGTAAACTCAGGTATCATGACACTTAAACAGGCGATAAATGTTATTATGGGTGCCAATATCGGAACTACAGTTACCGCATGGATACTCAGTCTTGGCGGAATAAGCGGAGATAATATATTTATCAAACTGCTTAAACCAACATCTTTTACGCCAATACTTGCTCTTATAGGTATCATTTTCTATATGTTCTGCAAGAGTGATAAGAAAAAAGATACGGGAACGATTTTGCTTGGATTTGCTGTACTTATGTTCGGTATGGATTCCATGTCATCATCTGTTTCGGGACTTGCAGAAGTTGAAGGCTTTAAAAATCTCTTCATAATGTTCAAAAACCCTGTACTCGGTGTTCTTGCCGGTGCAGTTCTTACAGCTGTTATCCAGTCAAGTTCTGCTTCAGTCGGAATACTTCAGGCGCTTGCAACCACAGGTCTTGTTTCATATGGTGCCGCTATTCCGATAATTATGGGACAGAACATAGGTACTTGTATTACTGCTATGCTTTCGTCACTTGGAACAAACAGAAATGCAAAGCGCTCTGCAATTGTACATCTGTCATTTAATATAATAGGCACTATTGTTTGTCTTACAGCATTCTGCATTGTAAAAGCTACACTTGCACCGATACTGCTTGATGAGAGTGCATCGCTTGCAGGTATTGCGGTTGCTCATTCGGTATTTAATATCGCCTGCACCGCAATATTGTTCCCTATGTCATCAATACTTGAAAAAGTAGCTTATAAACTTGTTCCGGAAACACAGAGTCCTGACGTTGTCGCAGAACTTGATGAACGTTTTCTTGCTACTCCTTCAATCGCTCTTGAAAGATGTCACGAACTTAGTGTAGAAATGGCTCGTGAAGCAATAGAATCAATAAGAAAGAGTATAGTGTGTCTTAAAAAATACACTCCTGAGCTAGCCCAGGAGGTAAGAGAACTTGAAGATAAAACCGACCATTATGAAGATATAATCGGAACATATCTTGTAAAACTCAGTACTCATCAGGTAAGCGATGCTCACAGTGCTGAATCTTCAAAGCTTCTCAAAATCATAGGCGACCTTGAACGTATTTCGGATCATGCTGTAAATATCGTAGTATCATCTGAGGAAATGAATGAAAAGAAACTCACATTTTCAGACAGTGCCGAAAAAGAACTTGATAATTTACTTAATGCTACAGACGAAATACTCAGTCTTACACTTGAATCAGTTGAAAAGAATGACGCTTCACTTGCTACTGATGTAGAACCACTTGAAGAAATAATTGACAAACTCAAAGAAAGCTTGCGTACAGGACATATAATAAGACTTCAGCAGAAAACCTGCAGTATAGAAACAGGCTTTGTATGGTCAGATATCCTTACAAATCTTGAACGTGTATCAGACCACTGTTCAAACGTTGCCGGTTGTATAATAGACGCTCTGGCTATAAACCTCAATATCCACGAATCACTCAGAGCAACAAAGGCTGAAGACCCGCACTTCAAAGAAAAATATTCTATGTATGCAAAAAAATATCTTACAGCTGTTAATGCGGAAAAATAATCATAGTTTTTAAATATGAATCTGAAAATAACATTTTTATGTGTTGTTTTCAGATTCTTTTTTTGAAAAATCTATTGTATTGTCTTTAGCGATGTTGTATAATAAAGACATAAGAATAGTCGGGAAATGGGGGTGAAGACTATGCAGATAAAGGGGTTAAGTGCTGATGTATACAAATGCAATCCGGACAGAGAACGACAGAATGTAACAAGGGCAAATGGTACACAGAAATATTATTTTAATGATGCGTCACAGTTACAGCAGGTAATTTCACAAAAGCGTATAGATACGATAGAGTTGTCCGATGAAGCACTGCGCATACTTGAGCAGAAAAGAAACGAAGTATCTGAGTTGAACTCTGCTTCTCGTGAAGAAGCAATGCTTGATTATGATTTTCAGGTAGCTCAGAAACAGGCAGAAGACGAGGCAGATGCGTGGAAAGATGAACTTATCGCTCTTGAGATAATGCGAAGAATTTCGAGCGGTGATATAGTTCCTGCTTCTGACGAAAGGAAGCTCATGGAGTATGACGCCGAGCTTTATCAGATGGCAAAGATGACAGGTATGATGCGAAGAAAAAATGAACGCAAAGAGTATGATACTCTTCTTGAAGAAGAAAGTAATGAAGGCGTTGAAAATGAACCTGTAATGTCAGAACCTGATACTTACGGAGTGAGCGTTGAAATGACCGTAAGTGATGATGCTGTACCTTCAGAGATACCTGAAGTTCCTGTAAGCGAGTAAAAAAATAAGAGTAAAAAGGTTGTACGAAAAAAATCCGTACAACCTTTTTTTATGGATATCAGCCCTCAAGAATAAGGGATTTTAATTTTACAAGGTCAAGAATGTCGATCTTTCCGTCAGCAACAAAGTCAAACTGATTTGCTGTTTCATCTGAAGAGAACGGTGTGACATTAAGGAGTGCCTGGACAAGTCTTACGAGATGAGAGGCTTTGTAAACTTTTTTAGGTGTTGTTCCGTCAGGTTCAGTACCGCCAACAAGAACGCCATCTGCATATACGCATACGTTATCGCATTTTTCAGCGTATTCAGTACCGCCGGTGATATCATCATACTTTGTGCCGATATCGGTCATACCCTGTCTGCTCCAGTCATTTGAAGGATCCCACATATCGCCGTAGTACATACCGATAATTAACTGTATTTTCTTGTTTGAGTTAGCTATTGCATAGCCCGGCCATGAAACTTCCACATAGTATATATTATCTTTGTACTGTATAGGTTTTGAAACAACTGCATGACGGTCATCAACTTCTGTCTGAACCTGGTCATATGGTGTCTGAAGTACAAAAGATGCAGGGATTCCGTCATTGTTTTCAAACTCTGATATATTGAAGTAGTATCTTATAGATATATCATCATGCGGTGTCAGTGAATCGGTATTTACAAAGAAAGTAAGCTTTGTTGCACCTGCACCGTCATTTTCGGGCTTGTCTTCACAGTATCCCGATACCCAGAAATTATCTCCTGAGAAAATATTGCTGTCATCAACAGGTTCGGCAGGCGGGAAGTCCTCGTCAGGTTTCATTGTTTCATCTCCGAAGAAATGATACAGACCTGCGGCTGCTCCTACAAATGCTGCGTTGTAGTCAATCGTAACTTCGTTATAGATGTAGTCACTTGTAATATCCTTGTGTTCATCTGAGTTGTCAGGACCTCCGACAAGCGCACCGTAAAGTACGTGCTTATGATCAGCAGGGTCTTCACACATGGTAAGTCCTGATGCGGCACGGTGATGAGGGAACTTAGCAGCATTTTCATTGTAGCCTACAACATAACAGCGGTTTATAGGGTTATCGCCTATAATGTATTCCATCTGACCGAGTGCCCATTGTGAAAATGTATAGTCTTTATTATTTTCATTGAATTTGTCTTTGCCTTTATTGTACTTGTCATATACAAGTGCAGTAAACTGAGCAGCTGTATTGTAACGTGCAGAACCCCATGTATTTAACCAGAAGTATCCGGCAGGAGTTATCTGGCCTATTTCGCTGTCCATATAGGCATTTATTGCTTTTGCCTGCATATACCAGAAGTCAATAAGCTCATAAGGATTTCTTCCGGCAACTTCTCTGTATTCTTCGGCTACTTCCGGATATATTTCCTGGATACGTCCGAGAAGAGTACCTACGCCGTTCCACATATCGTTCCAGCAGAGAACATATCCCGGAGGTGCGTAGTAGTCAACATACGGCAGACTTACTTCAAGATAGTGATGATCCTTTGTTATGAGATAGAGCCAGCAGGCAGCAAAACAAAAGTCATCTTCCCATTTGCTTGAAGTATAGTAAGCTTTAGGGCCGTCCTTAGGGTCATTTACCTGTTTATCATTTTTTTCGGCAAATGCAAACAATGCTTTTGCGTAGTCAAGACATTTCTCGGCATATTCGGGGTCGGTGTCAAGGAAGTTGTAATAGTTTATAGCCAGAGCGGCAGCACTTTCGGAAACGTTATCTGTTGTGGTTATTTCTGAAGTTGCGAAAAATGCGGGTCTGTCCATAGCGTCTATTTCGGGTGACTGCCAGTACTTGTGGTCTATATCACCATCGCCGACCTGATAGCAGAATGCGACAACATCTCCGTTGTCATCACGAAATGTTGAACGCATGAAATAATCACAGAAATATCTGCATATAGTTTCAGCGTGTTCAGCCTGACCTGTCTGTTCATATGCTTCTCTGAATTCGTAGTATCCCCATGATACAGCAGAAGCGGCATAAGCTTCAGGAAGTCCGAATTTTACATGGTCTCCGGCATCATGAAACCCTCCTGATACGTCAACGCAACCATCACCGTCAGGGTCAAGTATATCCTTGTATTTTTCGATAAAAGAATCTGTCAGATTTGTAGCAGTTGAGTTGAGCGGAACTTTTGAGTCGTACACATGACAGTTGCCACGCCATTCGAGCAGATTGTTTTCGTCAACACCACAACCGCACATATTTGCGTCAAAAAAATACATTGAGTGTTGCAAAAGCTTTGCCCAGTTATTTTCTGTTTCGTAGTAGTCAGCTTTTCCACCTGTTGTTGCAGCATTTATATTTCCTGTGCAAATACATGAGGGAAGCATGGCTACAGCTGCGACAGCCGCAAGTCCACGCTTAAAAAATTTTTTCTTCATAAAAATAAGACCTCCAAAAAAACACGAAGTGCAATAATATCTGATAAGTTAATTTTAACATTTTACCATGTTTTTTTCAATGCCAAAATTGCTGATTTTTGTGCATATTTTTTTATCACTTATTTTCCGTTAATTTCCTATATTGATTTGACATATCATGAAAAATATGATATCATTATATAGATTGTACGACTAAGTGTCTTGTATAAATTTTAATAATGAAAGGAACATTAAATTATAATGAGTGAATCATGTAATCACGATTGTTCATCATGTTCAAGCAAATGCAGTGCGGCAAATGATCTCATCGAAAAAACAAACGAATTTTCAAAAGTAAAGAAAGTTATCGCAGTTGTCAGCGGTAAAGGTGGCGTAGGAAAGTCAATGGTAACATCAACTCTTGCAGTTATGTCACAGAGAAAAGGCTATAAGACAGCTATCCTTGACGCAGATATCACAGGTCCTTCTATTCCGAAGGCTTTTGGTGTAAATGAAAAGGCAAAGGGTAACGATCATGGTATATTCCCTGCTGAAACTACAACAGGTATAGGAGTTATGTCTCTCAATCTTCTTGTAGAAAACGATACAGACCCTGTTATCTGGAGAGGTCCTGTAATAGCAGGTACAGTAAAGCAGTTCTGGACAGATGTTATCTGGGGCGATGTAGACTATATGTTTATAGATATGCCTCCGGGAACAGGTGACGTTCCGCTCACAGTATTCCAGTCAATTCCTGTTGACGGAATAGTTATAGTAACTTCACCACAGGAACTCGTTTCTATGATAGTAGGAAAAGCAGTAAAAATGGCTGAGATGATGAATATTCCGATAATAGGCATCGTAGAAAACATGAGTTATGTTGAATGTGACTGTTGCGGTAAAAAGATAAACCTCTATGGTGAAAGCAAACTTGACGAAGTTGCTGCTCAGTACGGCATCAAGGCTCTTGCCCGTATGCCAATACAGCCTAAACTCGCATCTGCCTGCGACAAGGGAACTATTGAACTCTGCGAAGATTCTCAGTGGCTTACAGACGCATTTGACGCAGTTGAAAGCGCTGTTCCGGTTGAATAATAAATCTGATAAATAACAAAAAAATTCCGACAAGTCGTGTGTCGGAATTTTTTTGTTATTTATCATTTCACAGCTTTGATCTCAATATTACATATTCCCATGTCGTACAAAATACCGTCATATCTTGTCAGTTTACGTATATGCGGAGATATTCTGTGTATTTTGGTGTCTTCATAGTGTTTATGAGGATCACGTTGTTTTTTGGTTGATGTTGTATCTATCATAATTTTCTGCACAGCTTTTACAGCATCTGCTTTTTCTTTATAAAGTGAATATACAGATGTTTTTGAAACATATCCTGTACCACCGCCTATTACTATAGGAGCGTTGCAGTCGCAGTAAACAATGTTGTCATCGTTGAACTCATCGAGAAATGTTTCTTCGTATTCATCAAAGACAACCTGAACATATCTTATGATTTCATCAGCTGAAATATCCATCATATCGGTATCAATTTCAAGCTGGAACTCTATTTTTGTACCCGGTTTGATACATTCACGTTTTATAGGTAATGAGATATCACGTCCGTCAGGGTGTCGGTCTATTTTCTGGCAGAGTATGAGTGATGAAACGTCAAGAGGGAGGCTGTCGCTTACACGAAAACCGGCAAAAGCGTCATTTAACATATCTGATTTTTTCTCTTCTTTGCGGTTAAGCGTGTGAAAAAGATTTTCACTTAGCTTTTTTTCAGTGGACAAGAGATATTTTGGTCTTTTTTCAAAAACTTCTGTTTCGATATTTTTTCTTATACCTGCCATACTGTCTTTATTGCCTTCTATACAGACAGCGTTTTGTATAACAGTTCTTAAAGCTCCTTTTAAACTGCTTCCGGGAATATACGGACAGCCGAATTTGTCTTTTATGAAGGAAAGAATATTGTCAGAACCGCCACCGTTTTTTCTGCTGTTGTTTATATCGGTTATATCATTCATAGGCAGGGTATATGCCGCCCATTTCTTAACGTCATTTAACGGAATCGAGTTGTTTCTTGTAAATACAGAAAAATTTCGCTGTGAACTGTCCATAAGAAAATTTTCATACTGTTTGAGAAGACCTGCTTTGCGTATACCGTTAAATAACTTCATGTTATCCATTATATACACTTTACGTTCGTTTGAAAGATAAAGACAGTCTTTTTTTGATATCTGTATGCCATCACCGATAAATACAGGTGAAAATGTAGTAAGTGTAATAGTATAGTTTTTGATCATCACAGATTCACCCCCATAAATAACGGCTTTGCATAGCGATAGACCGCATGACTGCCACCATCGGAAATGTCATACACATCGCCCTCGAACTTGTTTTTAAAGCTTGAACCGCCTGCAAAACAGTACATATCTTTCTTTTTACGGAAAGTTTCACTGTAAGAAACAGAGTTTACAAAACCGCTTCTTCGTATCATAGAAAATTCAGCTTCCGAAACTGCATTTTCAAGTTCGTCTTCTTTTGCCATGCATACAGAAAGTGTGATATATCGGTCAGCGTTCTGATTTGTCAGCATTTTAAGAAGTTCTTCTGGTACGTCGGTTATGACAGCTTCAAATTTTCCGAATCCCGAAGAAACTTTTCCGCCTATTCCTGTATAACCGAGTGAATACATGATATCATCAAACTTAAAGAAAATATCATCGTTTTCATATCCGATAATAAAATACAGTCCGCAGTCGGGATTGAAGTTATATGTACCGACATTATAAGGGAGTGCGTCATCATCTTCATGTATTGAGGCTGATGTTTTTTCCGAGAAAACACCAAGACCTGACAGTTTTTGGCTTTCTGCTGTTGCGTCAAAGTCGCCTTTTATATATTTGTCTATGCTGTCAGACGGAATGTATGAAAGCTTTTTAAATGATTTTTTGATTACAGAATTGTTATCATATTTATCAGTATCCCGTTCTATTGTCATTATTGGTTTTGGAATGTACAGAGTATCATGGCAGTATGGCATACTGTCGGATATCAGAAGTTTTCCGCTTACAGCTGACTGATATACGGACTCTATGCCTTCTGTACCGAACATCTTTTTTGCTTCGATGCATATTGTTGAAAATAATCTGTCGGCAAGAAATCGGTTTTCGCATGAACCGAGTCTTCCGTTGCCAAAGTGAACAGGAGTGCTGAATGAAAGCTTGTAAAGCTTATAGTTCATCACAAATCACCAACACTTCCTAACAGTTTGTTGCAGTTATCAAGTATATTATCAAACTCTCCGTCATCATTTCCTACTACAAATTCGGCATTTAAATTTTTGAACTTGATTTTTCCGTATCCTCTTGAACCGCTTCCGCCGAGATAGTCATAGGTGAGGAGAGTCATTCCGTCGCACAGATTTTTTATGTCTTCTTCTATTTCGGATATTTTTACATCATCTTCTATGTTGTAGATAAGTCTGAATCCAAAACGACAGCTTCTGATAACACGTTCTATCTGTCGTGGGTTTGCTATAGCCGAGAGTCTGTTTATATTGTTTTCAAACTTTATTTCGGTTGGTTCATAGATACCGCTTTTCTCAAGTTCGTCCATGTTTTCAAGGTACATATCGGAAAAAATAGCTCTGCCTGTTTTCTTCATTCCGCCGAAAAGTCTGAGTATTTTATCACAGTCATCATCGTATGTACTTACTTTACTTGTATTGAGTTTTTTGGCAAGCAAAGTTCTGAGTTTTCCTTTAAGACTGCTTCCGGGGATCATAGGTCTTCTTGTAACAGCGTCACGTATAACAGGAGAGTCAGCAGCACCTATAGCAGAAAAACCGCCGCCTGTTCCGATGTGAAGTCCTGATACGGTTTCTATACTTCCGCTTATTAACATTTTTGAATACATAATATTTTTTCTCCTTCCTTAGTCCTTACCGCCCATAAATTTGTGATATGCTATTAGTGATTCCATGTAATGGCAGACAAGCATTAATCTTTCACGACTGCCACCGATCATATCCATATAGTTTAAAATATCCGAGCAGGTAACAAAATCTTTTACATTCATATCTCTGCCTGCGGCATATACTATTTTCATTTTTACGTATTGGATACGGCTCTGCATATCATCATTTAGTTTTTCATCTGAACTATAGAGAACTGCGTTGTAAAGTTCATTCATAAGAGCGAGTATGTTTCTGAGCTGTGAATAGGAAACTGCGATAGTATTTTTGAATTTGTCACGTTTAAGTTTTCCTATAACATTTTCAGCTTGTTTTACATATGTTTTTTTGTCAAGAAATTCATTCATTGTTATTATCCTTCTTTCTGACAGAGTAAATATACAGATATATTGCGGTTATAAGTTGTCTGCAGTCTTCTTCGGAGTTTGCCCACTTATATATATTACCTGCAAATATTTTGTGTGCCTCATATTTTGTGTCATAGTTCTTATCATTTTTATCAGTAGGCGCAAGTCGTCCGAGAAGATAAGCAAAACGGGCAATATTGAGCTTGTCTGAGTTTTGGCTTTTTTCATCTTTTCTTATCAGGGAGAGTATATTGTAGAGCAAAGCTTTTCCGTGTTCGTTATTGTTGTGAAGATATTTTCTGATACAAGCAAGTTTTTCACCTACTACTTTTTCTTTGAACTCTTTCCAGTTGTAGCAGTTATTTTCATCAAAAAGTGTGATGGCATTTTTTAAAGGACGTTCTTTGTTTGGGTATCCTTTGCTTATTTCTTCAAGCTTTCCTGTTTCTTCAGCCATTGCATAGAGCGGATATGTTTTACTGAACATTCCGACTCCTGCAGATATGGTCAGTGTGCCCTGTGAAAATTTTTCAAGGCTGTCGTTTAGGTCAACTGCAAAGCCTATTACATCTTCCCAGCTTCCGACTACGAATACATCGTCACCGCCCGAATAGATAATTGAGGCGTTTCTTTGAGATTTTTCAGTTCCTGTTACTGAAAATACAGGGTTTTTCATTATACTATTTATATTGTGCTTGAAAAACAGTGAGAGCTTCGATGAAAACTCTGAGGTGCGTGAGATAGTTGTATATTTTTCAGGAAATCCGTTTACAAATGCATTTCCGAGATTATCTATATCGGCACGCAGAACACAAAGTCTTTCGATTCCTTCCGAATTATTGATAAGTTCAGAAAAATCTTTCTGAGCCGAGTAGTCACCTATCCACAACTTTGAGGCTATTCTTTTTCCCGAATTCATAGAGTTTTTACTGTAACTTCTTACATAACCTTTTTCAGATTTCATTCGTGATACGAGAGAATCTGCGTTATCGGAAATAAGGAAATTGTTAAAGGGGAGAGGTACGAAATTTTTATTATCCGGTTTTTCGGAAATGACAGTAAAATAGCTGGAGTTTTCATTATCTATTATACTGTCTGAAAGTCCGAGGAGTCCGTTGCATATATGACATATACAACCGTTATCATGCCACTTTATAAGTTTGTCCGAGCTGTTGCAGATAGCGCATTCACGTTCGTTGTCTGAACGTTTGCGACTGTTGAGACGTTTTATTTCTTCTGCGTTGTATCGTTTCATTTTACGCATAGAGAGTGATTTGCTTATCTGTGAGAATATTTCTCTGTAACTGCCCTCCGGAACATTTCGCAGAGAGTCTGCCGAACATTCTGAAAATCCGCCTGCAATAAAAAGTTCAGAACCGAAGTTATCAATAAACCAGCTGTTTATTTCATTTTCGGTTTCTGTTATTGTTTCGAGTGTTTTCGGAGTAGCAGGAAGCAGGAGATATGTATGTCCGCCACCTGTGTACATAACGTTGCATCTTGCAAGTCCGAGACGTTCGAGTATAGTATCAACGTAGTGCTCCATTATTATTTCAAGATAGAAAGATCTTGCTCTTAGTCCCTTCAAGGCACTTTTACGGCTGATATTGTAGATAAAGTTCTGTATTCCGCTTATATCGGCTGAATATAATAAAAATGACTTTTCTTTATAGAATAAGTCACTGTTTTTGAAAAATGTATCTTTGAAGTTTGTTATATTTTTATATTTTGCATACTCATAAATACAAAGTGCCAGAGCCGAAGTAAGTTTTACATGGTCAAAAAGTGAGATATCACGGAGTTCTCCTGTCTGAGTAGAAGAAGGGACATATGAAAGACAGGCTTCCGAGATCTCCACGAGAGAGTTTACATATTCGTGAGTCTGTTCTATTCCTCTTATGGCATTTTTTAAAGTATCGACTACTTTTGCATAAAAGCTTTCACTATAGGTTATATCATCGGTAACAGGGAAGTTTATGCCTTCTTTTTCCGTAAGCATAGCAGGCTGATATGCACTGTTTCCGTTGTTTTTATTGAGTATATTGAAAATGCTTTCATATGAGATATTTTTTACAAAACCACTTTCTCCTGTTTCATTTTTTCTTCTGTCGGAAAAAGCGGCGATATTGTCTGCGATATATGTTATATAACACAGAGCATCATCGGAAACTCCTGAGTTTTTCAGTTTTGCCGAGTGATGATATTTTACGCAGTCGAGTATGTCCTTGTCGGAAATAATTTCTTTGAGAAAGTCATATCCGCTGTCGCTGTGATTTCTGCTGTCGTTGTACCTGTATAATATTTTTCCGGTATCATGCAAAAGACTGCCGACTGCCAGTTTAAATTTTTGTAGTTCCAAGTTTTAAATAGCACCTCCTGTGTTTATTATTCCACACGCACCCATTCCCATGGCACTCTTTATTCCTATTCCCGAATACCCTGCAAAATCAAGTAACATATTGCAAAGGCATATAAATTCATGATTTCCTCCGAGTTTTATCTTTGCAGTGCCTGTAAATGACGGAATAGTTATGCCTTCCATTGCGTATTTACAGCTTCTGAGATTGTATTCGACTATTTCGGTATGACTGTTTATGTATTCGATAAGTGTTTCGTCATATAGTTGTGTTGTTTTCGCAACAGAGTCGTATTTTCTCACGAGGTTGTTGAGTATAAGCGATGAATCGGGCATGATTATATACTTACCGTTTGATTTGAAAGCAGTTGGTGTGATAAATTTTAATGTTATATATCTGTTGCTTTCTCTGCGTATGTAGTATTTGTCAAGCAGTTCACTGTAAGAGATATGCGATATTTCTTTTTTTCGTACTTTCAGAGTGGCGTCTTTGTGCGTAAGAGTCACTGATTTGAAATCGCTGTCAGAAAGCGTGTCGATTATAAACTTTTGTGCATATTCATCAAGTGCAGTCACAGTCCAGACTACGCTGTCACCGTCTGATGTTACGAACTGACTGTAAGGACGAAGCATCGAAACGTGCATCATCTCCGCAAACCCTTCAGGAACAAGGTCCATAAGTGCTCCTTGAAATAAAGGCGCAAGTATCGGACGTGGCAATACTTTATCGGTGGGGTCAAAAGTTATTTTAATTTTTGTAATCAAAAGTTGAATTTCACCTACCTATTTATTAAAATATTGTTACTTAATAATTTTAACACATTTGTGCTATGATGTCAATTGTAAATTGTGAATTTTTATAAAATTTGTTTGAATGTATTGTAAATAAAAAACACTGATAATTTGATCTGTTTTTCAAATTATCAGTGTTTTTTCATTTTTTTAAAGCCCGTCCCCTGATGGGGAATAAATTAAATAAACCTTTTAGAATAACAAGTCCTTATATTTCATTTCGTTTCCGTCCCCTAATGGGGAATAAATTAAATAAACGCAAGATTGGACTTGCATGGAGAAAGCCGGGTAAGTTTCCGTCCCCTAATGAGGAATAAATTAAATAAACTGTTAAGCGTGCTAAACTCACAAAGGCTGAGGGCGTGTTTCCGTCCCCTAATGGGGAATAAATTAAATAAACCCTGTTCTCTGTAGCCACATAGATACGTGGCTAAAATAGCAGTTTGCGGGGGAAAATGAAAAAATGCATCTTATCAACCAAATCACCCTCTAAAACAGCACTCAATCCACGTAAATACGTCATCGGGGCAAAATGTACTTTCCGTCCGACTACTACGATACAATTATACCAAATTTCATATAATCCGTCAACCCTAAAAAATAACTCCGTACCGTCCCACACCCGATAAAATACAAACTCACTGATAATCTGATTTATGTTCAGGTCACCAGTGAGTTTTGTTTATATTATTATAACTTCTTCCTGCTCAGTAATCTCACTGCCCCATGCAGTAACTTCACCGTTTAAAGGCAGTCTGTAAACTCTGAGATTGTCTTCCGGTTCTATATAACGTGGCAAAGAACACATCAATCTTCTGTATCCTGAATCATCAAGAATCATTTCAAAGGCAGATTTCTGAACTATGCATCATAAAACGTTCATATGAAACATCTATATCGGTACTTCGCTGGTATCTTGTAAGTATAACAGCCTGATTATTAATTTTTGCAGAAATCATTTTTTGTGCAAGCGGAAGTTTAAAATACGGATTGTCAGAAAGATGAATTTGTTTTTTCAATCTAAATACATTTGTATGCCTTGTCGATTCAAGTCTGCCAAAGTACGAACCCTTTTTTGAAAAATAACTTACTGCTATGCCATTTTCAAGGAATTTTTTTACGCATGGTGTAGTTATGGAAACATTTCCGAACAATGCAACAGATTCAAGTGTTTCAGACGGTATTTTCTTTATATCGCCGTTTTTATAATGTACAACATAATAACCACCGTCCACCCCAAGAGTTGCACCATCATCAACAACATACAAATAACTCATAGCGATTACAACCACCTATAAATCACAATAAATTCAATGTTTACCGTCCCCTGGCGGGGAATAAATATTAGTTACTACATACTACCAATTCACTTATGAAGTATCTGTTAAGTTTCCGTCCCCTAATGGGGAATAAATTAAATAAACCCTGTTCTCTGTAGCCACATAGATACGTGGCTAAAATAGCAGTTTGCGGGGGAAAATGAAAAAATGTGTTTTTTACTCATCGCTACAATACAATTATACCAAATCTAATATAATCTGTCAACAATCAAAATAAACAGTATTCACAAAACTCTGACCTGTTACAAAATGCCGGACTGCAACACAACAGGGCTCTGTAAATACAAAATAAACCACATGATTATTTATTCATATTTTCAATTATCACATCATTCATCTTATCATAAGATTTTTCATCAAAAGCATATCCGCAACTGTTAAACACTTTTTTTAGCATATCAAATATTTCCTTTGAAGTATATCCGCAGACTTTTTTGATGTATTCATCGGTAATGCAAACCACAGCATGAGCCACACTGTTTCTGATACCTGTTTCAGCTTTTCGGAGATTTGTTACAGCATCACGTACACTTATATCGGGTGCTATCTCATATATTATAGTTATCAGCGAATCCGAAGAAACAGGGGATTCGTCTTTTAATGTACCGTACTTTGCATCAAGGTAAGAAAGAATGTCTGTTCCCTCTAACTTATTTCTTTTCCACACCATAAAATCAGGACGCACTTCGTATGTATAACGACTTATATCAACCGAACACTTGTTTTTAAGATACATAGAACAAAGATTAGCAAATATCGGAGTTATCGCTCTTATAAAGTCGGCATATTCTTTCTTGATAAGTTTAAGTTTAAGAAGGTGAAGATATTCGGAAATATCGGTTACGGATTTGTCTTTATCAAGGATAATGGATTCACCGTATTTTCTGAAAATAGTTCTGGCTTTTGAATAAGAAAGTTCCATTCGTGCGCAAGCACCGTCAAGCATTTCTTTAAATTTTTCGGAAAAAGCAGGGGAGTTCTCAACCATTTTATATGCCGCAGGATAATCGTATGAAAGGATAAGCTTTTGTACCATCTGCTTTTTAAATTCGATAAGAAGGTTTTCGGTCTGTGACTCTATGCATCTGTTATCGTCTTCATCATTACTTTCGTTTAGTTCCCAAAGCTCATCGGGTGTGAGAGTAGCTTCGTCATTTTCATGAGGATTACTGCTTTTTTTAGGTGTGGACACTTGTAGCGGTGTACATTCGTAGTCAAGTGTGAGCGACAGGATCTGCAAAGAGCTTTTCATAGCAGGTGTACCCGAAGAAACGTTAAGCAGTATTTCGGCATCGGGTTCGTTGTGGTATATTTCATCTAAAATTTCTCTGAACTCCGAAAGAAAACAATCGAAAATCTGGACATTTTCAAGGTCGGGGCGTTTGATTATTTTTATATCAAACTTTTTATTTATCAGCTTTCCCAACTGTTCAAGGCAGTATACATATCGGTTGTCTTTTTCATGGTTTTTTACGATTTCTTTTGACATATACAGATAAATCACATCGGGTTGATAGTGACGGGCAATATTTAACAAAGCGCCGTCTTTGAAAAATCTGATAGGATCGGTCATACCAAGTGGTGAAAATAAAATCTTCATGATATATTTTTAGATCAAGTCATCTTTTGAAATGGCTTTGATCGTACTCCTTTAATTATTTTTATTTGCAGTTATTGCTACACTGTTTAATGTTCCTCATAAGTAGAAGCTATCTCATCAAGAGCGGAAATAAGCTTTTTTTCAAGTTGTGTACCCTTGATTTCGGGAGGGTAACAAACATGGAGCATTTCACGTTCTCTCGCAGTATCGGTTCTGAAAGCGTATGCATAATATTCGTAAAAACGGTCTTCAAATTTGCATCTGAAAGCAAAATACGGACTGTTACAAATTTCATAGTCACCATCAGGGAGGTTTCCGCTCTTTTCAAATTCTTCGACTGCCAGATAAATATCATCATACGGACCGATACCTATGCATGGACGTGTTTTATCAAATACAGCATAGTCCTCATTACTAAACGGTTCATACTGAAATGACGGCTGAATTTCGCAAGCACTGTCAAATTCGATATAATCCCGTGAAATCATAAATGAATATTCCTTATCTGCGAAATCATCATTATACTTATAAGACGGTTTCGGCGGAACATTTCCTGTAGCCAGAATATTATCTTTTGCAGTATTTGATGCAGTATCTGAAGTTTTTGAAACTGCTTTGTTATCCGAACCGTTTGTAACCGCTTCAACAGCTTCTTTTATAGCGGTATCTGCTATCTTCTTAAAAACATCTAAAAATCCCATATAAAACTCCTTTAATTTTTTTTATGTTTAAAATACTTGTATATTGTAGCATATCAAGTGCAATAAATCAAGTGCGTATGGGGTTATTTGGGGTAAAATAAATGAAAAAACAAGCAGTAACTAAAATCTGTACTGCTTGTTTTTGTCGTCCCCTGATGGGGAATAAGTTTAATAAACCCTGTTCTCTGTAGCCGCGTAGATACGTGGCTAAAATAGCAGTTTGCGGGGGAAAATGAAAAAATGGATCTTATCAATCCAAATATCCGCTCTGATACCGTTCAAACCACGTAAATGCGCCATCGGGGCAAAAACGAGATTTCGTCAGTCTGCTATGATATAATTATATCAAATCCTCTGTAACCTGTCAACCCTTAAAATACAATAATATTTCATAACATCATTACATAACGCCGATTTGATATTTGCAAACAAAAAACAGGCAGTACATTAACGTTGAAATACTGCCTGTTTTATAAATTACATTAAGAAATAGACATTGTAAGTGTTTTGATTTTTTCGAGAGGCAAACCTGTGATCTGTGAAATTTCATCGAGTGACATTATGCCTTTTGTAATCAATGCACTAGCCAAAGATAATTTTGTACGTTCTTCACCAAGCTTCAACCCACGTTCTTCGCCGATTTTTATACCCTGTTCAAGACTTTCTCTGCGACTTGCAATGTCATACTGTTTGCGCATGGTTTCTTCATCAAAAAGCTGAGTCATCATATCAATTACCTTCTTCTCGTGATCTTTCATAAATTCTATAAGGAATTATATTCTGAACGTATCAAGACATTGTAAGTGTTTTGATTTTTTCGAGAGGTAAACCTGTGATCTGTGAAATTTCATCAAGTGACATTATGCCTTTAGTAATCAATGCACTAGCCAAAGATAATTTTGTACGTTCTTCGCCAAGCTTCAAGCCACGTTCTTCACCAAGCTTCAAGCCACGCTCTTCGCCAAGCTTCAAGCCACGTTCTTCGCCGATTTTCAACCCACGTTCTTCACCAATTTTTATACCCTGTTCAAGACTTTCTCTGCGACTTGCGATATCATACTGTTTACGCATGGTTTCTTCATCAAAAAGCTGAGTCATCATATCAATTACCTCCTTCTCGTGATCTTTCATAAATTCTATAAGATATCCTTTTTCGATACATATACGATAAGTTTCTTTTGCGGCAAGTATACCGTTTTCATAAAGTTTTCTCTGAGTGTCAAAGACTTTACAAAAACCTATATACTGTCCTGCAAGAGTAGTATTGATCTGGCTTAAAACCTTTACTCGTAGTTCAATATCCGGATTTCCGTCAAAAAATTCTTCACTAAGAGAAACAGTTTCAGGTTTTACACCGTCACCGGTATAAATAACATACATTTCAGGTGTCGGAAGTTTAACTTTTGAATTGCTGTGTTCACTTTGTTTAGTATCGGTAAGATATCTGCGAAATGTTTCGTTCAGGTAGAAGAGCATTCGCAAAGCTATATTCGGATTCCATGAACTTTGTGCTTCAACAAGCATAACAAATTTATCTTTTACAATAAATCCTAGATCATTGTAAATAGTATTTACGATTGCCGAATCAAGTGTCTGAATCTGGATATCATCTTCTGTAAGATCAGTGATTTCAGGGTGAAATTCTTCATATAACTGTTTTACATTTTTAATGTAACTGAAAAATTTCACAAAAACACTGTCTTTAGATTTTCTGTTAAGTGATAAATCGTTTGTCATTTTTATTACTCCTTTATTTGTCTTCTCACATATATTATATTTCATTAAAAATAAAAAATCAAGACTGTAATTGTAAAAAAATAAAAGCAGATATCTTTTTTGAAAACACATTTAAGATATCTACTTTTTATTTGTATTATAATAGTATATTTAAACCTTTATCCTACAATATTTATTTGTTATTTGTTCGCTTCGATTTAAGAACTACAAGCTGAGTTTCTTTTCTGTTATCCAGCAGGTCAGGAAGTAAATTCCTACTGCAACTACAACGTTAAGTCCGATTGAGAGAGCTGCTGCAGAACCGCCGAATGCTACTGAGAATATTTCAGCCGGAGTCTCAGCATAAGCGTCTACGTTGAAATTGATAATATTACCGAAAATCTTTGTTACGATTAAAGATATTATAGAAAGTACTACGTTTACGCCAATCCAAAGACCGAATGAAACCAAACCTTTGAGTTTGCTTTCGCCAAGAAGTGTTGCCGAGAGGGCAAGGGCAAGATAAATTGTAAGTATGTTACATACCCATTGTGCTATCATATTTATAACAGTAACTGCAATATAGCCCCAGGAACCATCAAGTTCATCAAGTATGGTTTTTACTGCGTAACCGAGTGAAAGTCCGGGTTCTGCTTCACGTGCAGCAAGATATGAGTCGATTCCGCCATAGAGTAAAATAAGTACTATTGTTGCGGCTGATACAATAAGTGTTGTAATAATCTTTGAACCGATCAAAGTGCGGGAGGTTGTAGGAGTTGAAAATGGCATATAGCCTTGTTTCTTTGATAAATCAATAGAAAATATTCCTACCGAATAGATGAGCAATACAAAAAACGCAGAAAAAAGTGCGATCATAAGAATTATTACAGTTATAACATAAAGTGTTTTAAATTCTGTAAGATATGCTATGATGTGAGCCATTTCTATTACGCCTGAGCCGATAAGCACTGCAAGCAATGCGTTTTTATATTTAAGAAGATCATATTTTACGTGTTTAGCTAAAAGTTTCATGTCTTATTTCCCCCATATTTCGTCTGATAAACCGTCGTTGCTTCCGTATATTTCACGATACAGATCGGATATTGATTTTCCGTATTGTGCTCTTATATCTTCAAGTTCTCCTTCAAGGACTACATTTCCGTTTTTAACCATTACAACGTTGTCAACTATATTTTCAAGTTCATCAAAAAGATGACTGGAAATGATAAATGTTGAACCCGGATTTGTTGCTTTGATAACAGCGTTGATTATCTGGTCACGTCCGAGAAGGTCGATTCCGTTAAGAGGTTCGTCAAGCATTATTACTTCTGCTTCTCTTGCAAGAGTAGCGGAAATCTTGAGTTTTGCCGCCATACCGGAAGAGAGCGCCTTTACTTTCATTGACGCGTCAAGCTCCATGAATTGCAGGAGATTTCGGAATTTATCACGGTTGAAATCTTCAAAGAAGTCGGCATAGTATTTTTCAACATCGCTTATACGCATATAGTCATAGTAAAAAGGCTCTGTACACATATATGCTATTTTTGATTTTGAGTATGCTCCTATATTTTGAGAGTCATAGGTGCAACTGCCTTTCGTTGGCTTTACAAGACCTGCGGCAATCTTCATCATTGTACTTTTTCCACTGCCGTTCGGACCTACAAGTGCATAAACTTTTCCTTTTTCAAAGGATACGTTCAGGTTGTTCAGTGCTTTTTTGTTACCGTATCCTTTAATGACATTTTCAAATCTTAACATCAGTATTTTCTCCTTTTCTGTTATTTCCTTCGATATCTTTTATGATATTAATAGTTTCTGAAGCAGTAAAACCAAGTGCAGCCATTTTTTCGAGAAATACCGAAACCATCGAAGTGACTGATTCAATTTTCAGTCTGGTCGGAAGATTCGGGTCTTCTACGAGAAAAGTTCCGAGGCCTCTTTTAGTAAAACAGATACCTTCAAACTCCAGCTGCTTATAAATACGTTGTACTGTATTCGGATTTACTTTATACATCATCGCCAGGTCGTTATTTGACGGAAGTTTTGAACCGGGGATAAGGTCGCCTATGATTATCTTTCGCTTTATTTCCGCAACGATCTGAAGATAAATCGGATATTTTGAATCAAACTCCAATACTGCACCTCCTTATTACTTCACTAGTTAGATAGTACACTATTTTTTGAGTGATGTCAATAGTTTTTTGAAAAAATTTTTTTAAAATTAAAATAATATCAAATAATGATGAATTAATTCTTGTATTTATCTCTGAAAAATGTTATAATTTAAGGTACAATTGAAATGTGAAATGGCATAGGAGTAAAAATCGTACTTATGAAAAAATGGAATATAGGTAAACCTGATATCGATTTATCAAAAAAACTTACATCTGGCAGTGATCTGACATCTTTGTGTGCAGATGTTCTTGTATCAAGAGGAGTGACCAGTCTTGAACAGGCGGCAGATTTTATAAGAACAAAAGAACCTGAAGACCCTTTTATGTTGAAGGATATGGAGAAGGCAGTTGAGATAATAAACGAAGCAGTCGAATCATGTCAGAAAATCTGCATTTATGGAGATTATGACTGTGATGGTATTACATCAACAGTTATGCTTTACTCATATCTTGAGTGTCTTGGTGCAGATGTGTTCTACTATATACCTGAAAGAAGTGAAGGATATGGTCTTAACAGTGAGGCGGTAAACAAGATAAGTGAGAGCGGAACAGAACTTATTATCACTGTTGATAACGGAATATCGGCTTTTGAAGAAGCAAAGCTTATAAAAGAGCTTGGTATGTCGCTCGTTATAACAGATCATCATCAACCCGGTGAAACACTTCCTCAGGCTGATGCAATAGTAAATCCGCATAGAAAAGACTGCGGTTCATCTTTCAAGTATTTGTGCGGAGCAGGTGTTGTTCTGAAACTTATTGCGGCGCTTGACGGCGGTGACTATGATATGGCGATCGAACAGTTCGGCGACCTTGCGGCAGTCGGAACAGTTGCCGATATAGTTACGCTTACAGGTGAAAACAGATTTATAGTGGAAACAGGACTTCGTCTTATAAAAAATACTGAGAACTGCGGGCTTATTGAGCTTATGAGAGTGGCAGGGCTTATTGACGAAAACGAACAGTACAAGGATATAGTATCAAACTCGGTAGCATTTATGCTTGCACCAAGAATAAATGCGGCAGGAAGATTTGGCTCGCCTTTGCAGGCGGTGGAACTTCTTTTGTGTGATGATCCTGAAGAAGCACACGAACTTGCACTTGAACTTGACTTGCTTAACAAGAAGAGAAAAGAAGAAGAACAGAATATCATAAATGAAATATATGAATATATAGATAAAAATCCGTCCATACTTTCACAAAGGGTTCTGGTGTTCAGCGGAGATGGCTGGCATCATGGCGTTATAGGAATAGCCGCTTCAAGAATAGTTGAAAGATTTGACAAGCCTTGTTTCATTATCACTCGTGAGGGCGATACTTCAAGAGGCTCAGCGAGAGCTTTCGGTGATTTTTCAGTCTTTGGCTGTCTTACAGCGTGTTCAGATGTGCTTTCCAGATTTGGCGGACATCAGGGCGCAGGCGGTTTTTCACTCCTTACAGCCGATGTAGAAAAATTTTCAGAACAGATACAAAAATATGCTCATGATAATCACGAAAATATGCCTCTTAACACACTGAAAGCAGAAAAGGTTATCATGCCACAGGAAATAACTGTAGCAAATATTGAAAGTCTTAAATTGCTTGAACCTTTTGGAGAAGGAAACAGACAACCTGTATTTGCTGTTATCGGAGCAGTTATTCAGGATATTATACCGATGTCGGCAGGGGTACACACAAAACTGCATCTTAAATATGGCGGTATCAGTTTATTTGCACCTATGTTCAATACAAGAGCGGAAACACTTCCTTTTACAAGAGGGGAAGTATGGGATTTCATGGTGATGCTTGAAATCAACGAATACAAGGGAATGAAGTCAATAAATTTACGTATATGCGATTTCAGAAAGAACGGAATAAATCAGGAAAGTTTCTTTGCCGCTACGAGTGCCTATGAAAAATATATAAGAAAAGAGGAACTTCCGGAGGCATATTACAAGAGAATGTGTCCTGAAAGAAATGAACTTGTAAAAGTGTACTCTGCTATCGGACAGACAGATATATCATTTATGTCACTTTATGCTAAAATAGATCCGAAAACTATGAATTACTGCAAGATAAAGATTTGTCTGGACATTTTCAGAGAAATGGGTCTTGTTAGTATAAGTGATTCTTGTGATACGATAACAAAGATAAAAGTAGAGAAAAAAGTAGATCTGGAAAATTCAAATATATTAAGGGAGTTGCGATGCAAATGGGGAATCAGAGTTGTACAATAAACATTCTTATCCAGAAAATTCTGGACGATGAAAAACAATATGATATGAGTAAAATAATTTCTGCTTATGAATTTGCCGCAAAGGCTCATGAGGGGCAGAAACGTTCATCGGGCGAGCCGTATATAGTTCACCCGCTCTCAGTGGCATTTATTCTTCTTGAACTTGGTATGGATACAGATACAATATGTGCTGCTATGCTTCATGATGTTGTTGAAGATACAGATGTGACACTTGATCAGATAAAAAAGGCATTTGGTCAGGACGTAGCTATGCTTGTTGACGGAGTTACAAAGCTTTCAAAAGCGCCTATATTCAATCAGGACGAACAGCTTGCTGAAAACGTAAGAAAGATCCTGCTTGCTATGTCACAGGATATACGTGTCATGTTGATAAAACTTTGTGACAGACTTCATAATATGCGTACACTCGGTTTCCGTCCGGGTTTCAAACAGAGAAAAGCTGCACTTGAAACAATGAATATCTATGCGCCGATAGCACACCGACTCGGAATAAAAGCTGTAAAGGAAGAACTCGAAGACCTTTCTTTCCAGTACCTCGACCCATACGCATATTCGGAGATAGAACATATACTTGAGATAAAAAAAGATGAACGTGAAAAATTTATAAACAGTATTAAAGAGAGAATAGCGGAAAGATTTAAGATAGAAAATTTTGAAAAAGTTCCGCAGATAGATGGAAGAGTTAAGAGTATTTACGGTATTTACAAGAAAATATATATACACCGAAAAGATATAGAAGAAGTGTATGACAAATATGCTGTACGAGTTATAGTGGACACTATCCCCGAATGTTATACAGTGCTTGGCATAGTTCATGATATGTTTACTCCTATCCCTAACAGATTCAAAGACTATATATCCACACCTAAGGCGAATATGTATCAGTCACTCCATACGACAGTTTTCGGAAGAGAAGGTATACCTTTTGAAGTTCAGATAAGAACATGGGATATGCATTATACAGCGGAGTACGGTATTGCGGCACACTGGAAATACAAAGAAGGTGTGCAGAATAATGACAAGATGGAGGAAAAACTCTCCTGGATAAGACAGGTCATAGAAGCACAGCAGACAGCCGATGACGTTGAGGAAATAGTACGTATAATAAAGACGGACCTTTCTACCGATGATATTGTTGTATTTACTCCTAAGGCGGATTCATTTACACTTCCTGTAAATTCTACCGTTATAGATTTTGCTTACAGAATTCACACACAGATAGGTCACAGAACCGTAGGAGCGAAGGTTGACGGAAAGATAGTACCACTCGATCACAAGCTTCATACAGGTGATATTGTAGAAATCATGACGACAAAGGACGAAAACAAAGGTCCTAATCGTGACTGGCTGGATATCGTTCAGACAAATGAAGCCAAAGCCAAGATACGTTCATGGTTCAAAAAAGAATGCAGGGAAGAAAATATCATTCGTGGAAAACAGGAGCTTGAAAGAGAATTTAAGCACTACAGAATGCGTATTCCGGATAATGAGATAGAAAAGTTTCTTGCTGATGATTTAAAAAGACATAACTGCAATACGCTTGATGATTTTTATGCTTCTATAGGATACGGCGGTGTACTTCTCCCGAAAATAATGCAACGTCTTAAAGATAACTATGTAAAGCTTTATTCAGAACCTGCTGATCCTGAACCGATAGTTCCAGTAAAACCGCAGAGAAGAAAAAGTGACAGCGGAATTATTTTTGAGGATACTTTAAGAAATGTTCAGGTGAGATTTTCACAGTGTTGCAATCCGCTTCCCGGTGATGAGATAGTCGGATTTGTTACGAGAGGTCATGGTGTTTCCGTACACAAAAAGACCTGCCCGAACTACCTTTCATCGGTTTCAGCACCCGAAAATGCAGACAGATGGAGAAAAGTCGAATGGACAGAAACTCATAAGACGGATTTCCATGCTATGATAGAAATAGTAGCAATCGACAAGGTAGGAGTACTTCAGAAAGTAATAACAGTAATATCAGATGCAAAGACTCCTATTCAGAATTCAGCGTCAAAACGTATGAAAAACGGAAACACTATAATAAGAGCGACAATAGCTGTTTCAGGTAAAGAACAGCTTGATACGCTTGTTGCAAAATTATCTAAAATACATGACGTGTTAAGTGTAACACGAATCGAAGGCAGGAGAGGTTTATGGTAGTATATACTTTGAAACTTGGACAGGGATTTCAGTCAAATTGTTATGTTCTTGAAAATGATAACAAGGAAGCTATAGCTTTTGATATAGGCGGTGATGCAGGCGAATTTATGGAATTTTTGCATCAGAACGATATAACATTAAAAAAGATACTTCTTACTCATGGACATTTTGATCATATAATGGGTGTTTCGGAGGTAGCCGAAAAAACAGGAGCGGAAGTTTTTATCCACAAAGAAGATGAAGATATGCTTTCAAGCACAACTTTAAACCTTTCATCATTTATGGGTGATGCTGGTTTTAAAGCAGTATCCGAGTACACAACAGTGGTTGACGGACAGACTATTGATTTTTCAGGTGTTCCTGTAAAAGTGCTTCATACTCCGGGACATACAAGAGGCAGTGTATGCTATATCTGCGAAAATAAGATATTTTCAGGGGATACACTTTTCAAAAGATCCATCGGCAGAACAGATTTTCCGGGTGGAAGTTACAGTGAGATAATGAATTCTCTTGCAAAAATAAAATCACTTTATAAATCTGGTGAAGATTTTGAAGTGTTCCCCGGACATGAAAGTCTTACTACACTCAGTGCGGAGATTTCGGGAAATATGTATATGAAAGAAGCGTAGGAACGTTTTTATGACGATATTATTGAACAACAACTCATTCAAGTATGAAACAGAAGCAACTGTAAAGCTGTTTTTTCCGGCAGAAAGATTTACTTTTTTGTATGAAGGTTCACAGGCAGACGGCGATCTGATAATGACAAGGCTAAAAAAAGGCAGAAAGTATACTTATCTCTATGTATATGTGCGTATAGGTTCAAAAAGTCTCAGAAAGTCATCAAAACTTGAAAACAGCAGAATATCTGACTCAGACTGCGAATTTGCTATATGCAGACTTATTTTTGATCTGCTTTGCCGGATCACCGGAAAGAAATCGGAATGGGGGCTTATCACGGGGATACGTCCTGTAAAAAAAGTGAATGCGCTAATAGAACAGGGATTTACCAAAGATGAAATATATGAAAGCTTTAGTCAGAAGTATCTTATAAGCAAGAAAAAGATGGACATAGCTTATCATACAGCTATTACACAACTTCCGCTTATGCCGGAGTTTGATAAGAAAAGAATAAGCATATATGTTTCTATACCTTTTTGCCCTACACGCTGTACATATTGTTCTTTTGTTTCTCATTCAATGGACAGTGCAAAGAAACTAATGCCCGAATATATTTCACATTTGTGCCGTGAACTTGAGATTGTCGGAGAAATAGTTGACAGATACGGACTTACAATAGACACTGTTTACTATGGTGGCGGTACACCTACATCAATAAGCAGTGATGATCTGTACAGGATAATGAAGAAAACGTCCGAATGTTTTGACCTGTCTTCAATACGTGAATACAACGTAGAAGCCGGCAGAGCAGACACTATTACCGAAGAAAAGCTTGCAGTTATAAAGGAAATGAAAGCAAGCAGAATTTCTATAAACCCTCAGACTCTCAATGACGCTGTTTTACGTGAAATAGGAAGAAATCACACTGCTTCACAGGTTATTGATGCTTTTAAAACAGCACGAAAACTCGGTTTTGACAATATAAATATGGACCTTATTGCCGGACTTCCTACAGAAACTTTTGAAAGTTTCAGACAGACCATGAAAGAGGTAATGGAACTTGATCCTGAAGGTGTAACTATACATACTCTTACACTAAAACGTTCGGCAGGATTGTACGCAGACGGAAAAGAAAATATCAAAAATCCGGCAAGCGAGATGGTAGACTACGGAAACAAGGTGCTTTTAGAACACGGATATGCACCGTACTATCTCTATCGTCAGAAAAATACGATAGACAATCTTGAAAACACGGGCTACTCAAAGCCGGGCAAAGAATCGCTTTACAATATTTACATCATGGATGAAACTCAGACTATTCTCGGAACAGGTTGTGCGGCATCGACAAAACTTGTTGACGCAAACAATTCTATCACTCGTGTAATGAATTACAAATTTCCGTATGAGTACATAAACAGATTTGATGAACTTATGAACAAGAAAAATCAGATACATGATTTTTTTGCTGTATAGGTTTTTGTGGCTTCAGGAAGTGCTGATTTATTCAAAAAATCAGTGTTTCCTTAGATATTAAAAAAATATTTTTACTTATAAGATTATTTTTCAGAGAGGTTTTATTATAATGATAAAGAAAAATCAACTTGTTGAATTTGAAATAACAGGCATTACCGCTGAAGGAAACGGTGTCGGCCGTACTGAAGACGGAATGGCTGTATTTGTTCCGATGACTGCTGTCGGCGATTTTGTAAGAGTTAAGATAGTTAAAGTGTTAAAGAACTATTCTTTCGGAATAATAGATCAGATAATAAAACCGTCGCCGGACAGAACAGAACCTGACTGTCCGGTTTTTCATAAGTGTGGAGGATGTACTTTCAGACACATAAGTTATGACTCTGAACTGAAAATAAAAAGCAACCTTGTATCTGATTGTTTCAAGAGGATAGGTGGCTTTGAAACAGATTACGATGAAATATGCGGTTGCGAGGAACTGGATTTTTACAGAAACAAGGCACAGTATCCTGTTGCGATGCTTGACGGAAAAGCTGTATGCGGATTTTATTCAAGAAGAAGTCACAGGATCGTTCCGTATACTGCGTGCCGTTTACAGCCCGAAATATTCAGAGAAATCGTTGACTTTGTAGTGGAGTATATAAATTTTGAAAAAGTTCCTGCATATGATGAGGTGAAACATAAGGGACTTATAAGACATATTTATCTAAGAAAAGGATATCACAGCAATGAGATAATGCTTTGTGTGGTTGGCACTTCAAAGAAAGTTGTGGCATTTCTTCAGAATTTATGTACCAATACCGATTTGCTTACCAGATTTTCAGATATAAAAAGCGTAGTAGCAAATATCAATCCTGAAAATACCAATGTAATACTCGGCAAGAAAAATATTACTGTTCATGGTACGGACAATATCAGTGATGTGATGTGCAAAAATAAAATATCGCTCTCACCAATGTCATTTTATCAGGTGAACACCTGTCAAGCAGAAAAACTTTACAGTATAGCTGCCGAATTTGCAGGCTTGAAAGGCGGAGAAAAGATACTCGATTTGTACTGCGGAGCAGGCACGATAGGTCTTTCAATGCATGACAAGGTAAAACGCTTGACAGGTGTAGAGGTCGTAGAACAGGCGATTGATAATGCGAAAATAAATGCGGAAGTTAATGGTATAAAGAACGCAGAATTTATATGCGGTGATGCCGGAACAGTTGCAGAAAAGATGGCAGGAAAGGGCGATAAGTTTGATGTTATAATAGTTGACCCACCGAGAAAAGGTTGCGATGGCGTTACGATAGATTCGATATTGAAAATGAGTCCTGATAAGGTGGTAATGATTTCATGCAATCCCGCTACTGCGGCAAGAGATTGCAAGATGATTTGTGAGAGTGGGGAGTATGAGGTGAAGAGAGTAAGGGCTGTTGATTTGTTTGCAAGAACGGGGCATGTGGAGTGCGTGGTTCTTATTTCAAGAATTTTATAATGGATTATAAAACAATATAGATGTGTAAAATAAACAGAATTGAGGAGGAAACAAGAATGCGTTACCCGATAGGTGTACAGACGTTTGAAGAAATAATAAATGGAAAATATGTATATGTTGATAAAACAGATTTAGTATATACTCTTGCTCATGGGCATATATGTTTCTTGTCAAGACCGAGAAGATTTGGAAAATCACTGCTGATAAGCACTCTCGATGCGTATTTTTCTGGAAAAAAGGAACTTTTTAAAGGACTGAAAATAGATGAGCTTGAAAAGGAATGGTCAGAGTATCCGGTGTTCAGGATAGATTTTGCTGTGGGAGATTATACAAAAGCAAACGAACTTGAAACTATTTTAGATGATATTCTGGAGAAATGGGAACGAAAATATGGAGTATCCTGTAGAACAAATTCTTTAGGGAAGCGTTTCCATAATATACTTGAAGTTGCAGAAATTAAAACAAAATCCAAAGCAGTTGTCCTGGTAGATGAATATGACAAACCTATGTTAGATGTTCTTGGTACAGAGCTTGAAGAAAAGAACAGAAATATACTTAAAGGGTTTTACGGAGCATTCAAGTCTGCAGACGCACATCTTCGTTTTGTATTTCTTACAGGCGTTACAAAATTCAGTCAGGTATCAGTATTTTCGGGATTTAATCAGCCTGATGATATAAGCATGGACGAACAGTTTGATGCAATATGCGGAATAACAGAGAAAGAACTCAAAGGTTATTTTGCTCAGTCAATCGAGGAAATGTCTGCAAAATTAAAATGCTCGTCTGAAGAATTGAAAGAAAAACTGAAGAAAAATTATGATGGGTATCATTTCAGCGAGGCGATGCTGGATATATATAATCCGTTTAGTATTCTGAATGCTTTCAAGAAAAAGAAAATAGAAGACTACTGGTACGAATCGGGAACACCGACATATCTTGAAAAACTGATGGAAGGACATCAGATAAATATGCAGAAATTAATCGGCAGATCATACGCAAGAAAGTATTTTATGGATTACAGAGCAGATAAAGAGGAGCCTCTTGCAATGCTTTATCAGAGCGGATATCTTACAATAAAAGAATACGACATACGCCACAGAGTATATAAACTTGATTATCCTAATGATGAGGTAAGAAAAGGTTTTGTAAGTCTTGTGGGAAACAGTTATTTTCGCAAGCTGTCAGAAGATAATGATAACTGGATTCTTGAAATGGACAATATGCTCAGAGAATGTGACCTTGACGGAGTAAGAGATGCATTTACCTCATTTCTTGCATCAATACCATATGAAGCAAATAAAGATGAGCGAGCAAAAGATTTTGAGACGCATTTTTCATATACGTTCTATATAATAAACCGACTTCTTAGCTGTTATACAACACTTATAGAAAAACAAAACAGCAAAGGAAGAGCTGATATAATCATTGAAACAGATAACGATATTTTTATATTTGAATTCAAACTTGATGGGAGTGCAAAAGAAGCACTGAATCAAATTGAACAGCAAC
>JAGAKZ010000039.1 GCA_017848115.1 Oscillospiraceae bacterium | reverse complement strand
AGAAACATATCGTATATGTATAGAAAAAGGATACCTTGAAGAATTTATGAAAAATCATGAGAAGGAGGTAATTGACATGATGGCACAGTTATTTGACGAAGAAGTAATGCGTAAACAGTATGACATAGCAAGCAGAAGAGCCGAAAGAGAGGCAGGGCGACTTGAAGGGATAAATGTAGGACGAATGGAAACAATGATATCCACAGCACAGGCACTTATAAATATGGGAGCTATGTCGCTTGAAAATATATCATTAGCTACAGGATTGCCACTTGAAAAAGTAGAGGAACTTTCAAAAATGAAAAGCTGACATAAAAATACGATCATAATATGAACGAGTATAAAAAAGCACCTGTAAAAAAATACAAGTGCTTTTTTATATTATAAATCATCAAAAGTAACATCTATAGCCATATCTTTTTCGTCACGACTTATCTTATCCATTTCCCTTGCAAAGAAGAAGTCTGTAAAAAGTCTTGATATACCGTTTATCAGCAGAACTATCCCCATCATTCTCATTATACTCAGAAAAGCAGAGAACGGATTAAACACAAGACATATGCCAAGAATAAGACCGATAATGTTCAGTGTGAGAGCAAGAGTCCATTTTTTTGCTCCTGCATTTTTCTGAAACATGGCAAGTCTTATTTTTGATATACTTTGCATGATAATAAGTATTCCTATTATTATCGGGAACAATGTTGCCACAAAATCAGGGCAGAACAAAAAGACAAAACTTAAAATAATCCCGACGATCGCCTGAACAGTATCAAATTTTGATTTGTAACCAAATTTTTTTGCGGTAAAATATTTGTATATACTGAAAATTCCGCCGATCAGACAAATGAAACCAAGTATGATGCATATCAGTCTTGTTGAAAATTCGGGATTTATTATCAGAACTATTCCCAGAACGATATTAGCTATTGTAAGCGGATCAAAAGACAGTTTGTATTTTTCAAAAAACTCTCTCATAAAATGCTCCTTTGTACAGAAAATAAAAATATCCTAATGAATATTTTACGCTATATAAGGAGAAATGTCAATGAAAATAAAGCGAAATATACCGGAAAAATTGCGATGGAGATAAGATGAAAAGATTAATCGAAGTTATAAGAAGTTTTACAGATACATTGAGGAAAGATAATATCAGTTCATATGCCGCAAGTTCTGCCTATTTTTTTATGTTGTCTTTCATACCTCTTATTATGCTTTTTGTGTCATTTATAAATTATACCGATATAACAAGAGAACAGATACTCAGGTTTACATCAGACTTTTTTCCGGAGATAATACATCTTATAATATCAGCGGTGATAAGTGAGGTATATGACAGGTCAACAGCCAGTATATCTTTTTCTGCTTTATTTACTCTATGGTCTGCCGGTAAGGCTATAATGGCTTTTAAAAACGGTATGCATTCGATTGCACAGATAAAGTCAAAGAAAAATTATTTTTTTCTCAGACTCAGCGGAGCATTTGATACTATAGTGTTTGTTCTGATAATTATTGTTTCTCTTATACTTGTAGTATCGGGTGAAAAAATAGAAAGCAGTGAATATGTAAAGAAATTTTTTTCAAGCGGACTGGCAGGTTCAGTGATGCATTTTAGGAAGGTAATAATATTTTTTGTATCTATGTTCATTTTTCTTATAAGCTATAAAATAATTCCCGACTGGGAAAAATCAGAGCTTATAAAAAGCGGAAAAATAAAATTTTCCGAACTTCTTCCTGGTGCATTATTCAGTGCATTTGGCTGGTACGGATATTCTTTTGTATTTTCGCTTTATATGAAGTATTCACGAGGTTTTGCAAATATGTACGGAAGTCTGTCAATACTTACAGGAGTAATGCTCTGGCTTTACGGAAGTATGTATCTTGTACTATTGGGACTTGAAGTGAATGTGTTTTTAAAAAAATCAGGAATAACGCAGATGAAAAACAAACAATTGACTAAGAAAAAGCAGTCATAACTATTTTATATAGGAAAAATATAAAATGATTTCACGAATTTTTCATGTATTTGATATTAAAATATTTTATTTTGCATTGACAATCTTCATAGATTTGATATAATAATAATGTATGTTTGTAAAACAAATAAAAATTAATGATCGGAGGAAGTAAAGGTTTGAATAAATACGAAGAGAAAATGATCACAGCACTCAGAGATATTCTTGGTGGTGATCAGAAAGCATTCTCATATCAGAGAGAGGACGCACCAAATAAACTTGATATATTATTTGCAAAACACTGCCCATCTAAAAATTATCTTACAGCTTCAACTCTTGGTCTTGTAAACAGAGCTACAGGATATCAGGATAAAAATACAGGCAAAGAGATAAGAGCAGAGATAATAATGTCAAGCTACGGTGGTACTGATATGATAGGAAAAATTCTCACAACAGCAGGAGTGGGAATATTTGAGAGCAATATCAGATATGGTTACGGTACAGTACTCAAAGGAGTACTTGAAGCGTACTACCCAAATTCAGATATGAAACATCTTTTCCTCATGTTGCCTCCTCCGATATGGAGCAAGCGCTTTGGTATTGTAGACGGGGAAGATTGCAGTATCACATTTTTGTATGCACTTCCTATTTCGCAGGCAGAGTGCGATTTTATGGCGCAAAACGGAATAGACGCACTTCAGAACAAATTTGTCGAAGTAAATATTGATATGTTTGATCTGGAAAGAAAGTCTGTTTTTTAATAAAAAAATAAATTTATATTAGTTAGGAGCTATCTTTAATGAAGTGGCGTGGAGTAAACGAATTAAGAGAAGAATTTCTTTCATTTTTTGAAAGAAAACAACACACAAGAATGGCAAGTGCCCCTCTTATACCTCAGGGTGACAACAGTTTGTTGCTCATAAACTCAGGTATGGCACCGCTCAAAAAATTCTTTTTAGGACAGGCAGTTCCGCCAAATCAGCGTGTAACAACTTGTCAGAAGTGCATCAGAACTCCTGATATCGAAAGAGTAGGTAAAACAGCAAGACATGGTACATACTTTGAAATGCTCGGAAACTTCTCTTTTGGTGATTATTTTAAAAACGAAGCTACAGCATGGGCATGGGAATTCTTTACTGAAGTTCTCGAAATGCCTGCCGATAAGTTATATATATCAGTATACGAAGAAGATGATGAAGCATATGATATCTGGACACAGAAGATAGGTATCGATCCTTCACATATGGTTCGTATGGGCAAGGAAGATAACTTCTGGGAACACGGTTCAGGTCCTTGCGGTCCTTGTTCGGAAATATACTTTGACAGAGGAGACGAAAAGGGTTGTGGATCACCTGATTGTCATGTAGGTTGTGAATGTGACAGATTTGTTGAAGTATGGAACCTTGTATTCTCACAGTTTGACAGTGACGGTAACGGTCATTATGAAAGAATGGCTAAGCCTAACATAGATACAGGTATGGGTCTTGAAAGACTTGCTTGCGTAATGCAGGGCGTAGACAACCTCTTTGAAGTTGATACTGTTCAGAATATCATGAAACATATCAGCAGTATAGCAGGCGTTGAATACAAAAAAGATGACAAGACAGACGTATCACTCCGTGTTATTACCGACCATATCAGAAGTACAACATTTATGGTAGGCGACGGTGTTATGCCTTCAAACGAAGGAAGAGGATATGTTTTGAGAAGACTTCTCAGACGTGCTGCACGTCATGGAAGACTTATCGGAATAAATGAACCATTCCTTTTCAATGTATGCGAAACAGTTATAAAGGAAAACGAATCTGCATATCCTGAACTTCGTGAAAAAGCAGAATACATAAAGAAAATAATTCAGGTTGAAGAAGAAAACTTCTCAAAGACTGTTGACAAGGGTCTTGAACTCTTAAACGGATTTATTTCTCAGTCAAAGAGCGGTGTTCTTTCAGGTGAAGATGCATTTAAACTCAGTGATACATACGGATTTCCTATCGACCTTACACTTGAGATCGCAGAAGAAAAGGGCGTAAGTGTTGATCTTAAAAAGTATGAGGAACTTGTTGCACTTCAGCGTCAGAAAGCAAGAGATGACCATGCTGCAAAGGCAAGCTCATCATGGGCTGACAACAGCATCAAGGTAGACGCACCTAAGACAGTATTTACAGGATATACAGAGTTTAGCAATGATTCTGTTGTACTTGCAATATATGACGGTACAGAAGAAAAATCTTCTGCAAATGAAGGCGACAGTGTAGTCGTTATACTTGACAAGACACCTTTCTATGCAGAAAGTGGCGGACAGGCAAGTGATACAGGTACTATAACAAGTGCAGGTGCAGTATTTGCTGTTGATTCTGTAGCAAAGACAGAAGACGGTCATTATCTGCATATAGGAACTGTTGAAAGAGGAACTCTTAATAAAAACGACAAGGCAGTTTCAAAGATAGATGTTGCAAAGCGTCAGAATACTATGAAAAATCATACATCAGCACATATTCTTCAGGCAGCACTCAGAGAAGTTCTCGGCGACCATGTTCATCAGGCAGGTCAGCTTGTAAACAGCGACAGATGCCGTTTTGACTTCTCACATTTCAGTGCGATGACAACTGATGAAATAATGGCTGTAGAAAACAGAGTAAATGAAATAATACTCTCAGCTTATGAAGTTACAACTCAGGAAATGCCTATAGAAGAAGCAAGAAAACTCGGTGCTATGGCTCTGTTCGGTGAAAAATATGGCGACATAGTACGTGTAGTAAAAGCAGGCGATTTCTCAGTTGAATTCTGCGGTGGTACACACGTTGACAATACATCAAAGATAGGTCTTTTCAAAATCATCTCAGAAAACTCTGTTGCTGCAGGTGTAAGACGTATCGAAGCTGTTACAGGTTCAGGCGTATTACAGCTTTTAAATGAAAATATTTCACTTATAAATGAAGCTGCCGCTGCTGTAAAGGCACCTAACGCTTCTGAACTTGTTGCAAAGTGTACAGCTATGGCAAATGAATGCAAATCACTTGAAAAGGAACTTGCAAAGGCTTACGAAGAAAACGCAATGATGAAAATAAGCTCATTTGTTGAAAATGCATTTGACATGAGCGGAGTAAGCGTTGTTTGTGCAAGAGTTGACGGAGTAAAGAATGATATACTCAGAACAATGGGCGACAAGATACGTGACAAGGGCGAAAATATGATAGCTGTGCTTGCCGGTGTAAATGAAGGCAGTGGCGTATTCTGCGTATCATGTTCAAAGGGCGCTATTGACAAGGGTGCTCATGCAGGAAAGATAGCTAAGGAAATCTCATCACTTACAGGTGGTAAGGGTGGCGGAAGACCTGACAGTGCTATGGCAGGTATAGGCGATATTTCCGCAGTTGATGGTGCTATGGATAAGGTTAAGGAAGTACTTTCCGCATTTATCAAGTAAAAAATAATAATAATTTTTAATGCTGTTCCTGTCGGATAATTGTCTGACGGGTACAGCTATTTAAGAAAGGAAGAGAAATATGGACTGTTTGTTTTGTAAAATAATAAACGGAGAAATTCCGAGTAAAAAAATATATGAAGATGAAAAAGTGTATGCTTTTTATGATATATCGCCGATAGCACCTGTTCATTTTCTTGTTATACCAAAAGAACACATATCATGTGCATCTGATATAACACCTGAAAACTCAGCTGTTATTGCGCACGTTTTTGAGGTTATAGCGCATCTTGCAAAGGAACTTAAACTCGAAAACGGATACAGAGTAATAACAAATAACGGTGACGATGCAGGACAGACTGTAAAGCATATTCATTTCCATGTTATTGCCGGAAAACAAATGGGCTGGAGTGCAGAGCAGGGGGCATAAACTATGGAAAAATACACTTTGAAAGTAGCAGGACTTACAAGAGAACTTACACTTTATCCGGTAAATGACAAACTCGACATAGCAGCTTTTATAATGTTTTCAGATGTGGAAATGACTGTTGAGAGTGCAAAACTTCTTCTTGCAAAAGTTCCTGAGTTTGATGTCATACTCACATCTGAAGCAAAGGGTATACCGCTTGCATATGAAATGGCACGTCAGTCGGGCAAAACATATGTTGTAGCAAGAAAATCCATCAAGGTATACATGAAAGACCCTGTTAGCGCTTGTGTAAATTCTATCACTACAAAAGGTGAACAGCATATACATATAGGTGATGAAAAAGTTCAGCTTATAAAGGGTAAGAAAGTACTTATAGTTGATGATGTTATAAGTACAGGCGAGTCACTTACCGCTATGGAGGAACTTGTGAAAAAAGCAGGCGGAGAGGTATGCTGTCGTTGTGCAGTACTTGCAGAAGGTGACGCTGCCAACAGAAACGATATTGTTTTCCTTGAAAAGTTACCTTTGTTTTTTAAATAATACGAAAGGTTTTACATATAGATGAAGCGAAAAATGGTTTATATAGGACTTTCTTATATCAGCGGATTATTTTTTGCTTCACTTTTTTCATTAAAAGGTGAAATTTTTATCGTACTCGGTATAGTACTGTTGATGTCATTTGTATTCAGAGTGAAAAATTTTAGATTTGTATATCTGATAGTTAGTGCTGTTTTATTTTTATCAGGTTTTTCAGTGTACAGACTCTATCAGAAAAATGTATATGAAAAGATCATGCAATATGACGGTACAGATGTTTTTTATAGTGGTACGATAAAGGAAATAAATAATTATGCCGATGATAAATCGCGATACATTATTTCCGGAAAGATAAATTCTTCTTTAAAAGCGGACATATCGTATTATGGGCAGACGCTTGAATGTGGTTACGGTGACAAGGTTGAGTTTTCTTGTACGCTTGTTTCTTTTGATAACACGTTTCTTTTTAAGCAAAAAGATTATTATGAATCGTCAGGTATTTTTCTTGGAACACAGAATGCAAGTGATATTGTAATAGAAAAAGATGAGCATTTTTCATTGGTACGTTGTATTCAGGAATATAGTGAATATATAGGCAAGAAAATAAGTCGTGTGTTACCAGGCGAAGAAGGAGCGCTTATACTTGCTATGCTCACAGGTGATAAGCATGGACTGGGTGACGGCTCGCTTACAGCTTTATATCGTTTTGGTATAGGTCATATGATGGCTGTTTCAGGAATGCATCTGGTGTTTATGGCAGGTATTGTAACGTCATTTTTGAACAAAGCGAAAGTTTATGGAATATTCAGATTTATAATTCTGGAGTTTTGCATTGTGATTTTTGTAGTGTTTACAGGGATGCCTGTTTCTGTACTGAGAGCGGCATTTATGCTGACTCTTATAAATGGTGCACCGCTTTTTAGCCGACAATCAGATCCGCTCAGTTCATTGTGCATAGCAGCACTTATACTTCTGTTTTTCGAGCCGTTTTTAATAAGAAACTCTTCTTTTCTTTTGTCTGTTGCCGGAACATTCGGAGCAGCGGTATTTGCGCCGGCAGTAACGGATAAAATGAACGACAAGGGATTTATAGACAGGCTTACTAAAAATACAGCAATGATGTTTTGTATTACAGCAGCTGTTTTTCCGTTTTCTGTAATGTTTTTTGATGAAACATCACTGATTTCTCCGTTTACAAATATTATTATAACTCCGTTGTGTATGATAGTTCTCGGCAGCGGATTTATTACAACACTTTGCGGTGGCGCTGATTTTATAATGTATCCTGCACTCATCGTCGGCGGACTTGTAAGCAGGATTATTTTAAAGATTTCGCAGTTTACCGCAGATTTCAGATTAACCATTCCTCTTAAAACTGAATACATTGCGGTACTTACAGTACTTATGACAGTATTTGTTGTAGTCACATACTTAAAATATAAAAAGAGCGGTTATATTGTGTTCGCACTCCTTGTGTGTGTATTGGCTACAGGAATAAGCAGTGCATTTTATAATTACTCACAGCGTGATATTGTGTCTGTTTATAAAGCAGGAAATAAAAAATCTTCGGCAGTTATCATTGCTAAGGGAGCAAATGCAGATATAATTGATATGACAGGCGGTGCCAAAAGTTCGGAGTATATTTCAAAAATAATAACCGGTTACAATATTCGAAATATAAATTCTGTAACTTTTGTAAAAAATCCTTATCAGAGCATGGCGTCATATGACAGTGCGCTTAAGTATGAGGATGTTTATAATGTATATGTTCCCAATGACACATATGTTTATGACAAAAGTTTGATTTGTGGTTGTACTCCTGAAAAAGTTGATATGAGTGATATAAGTTATGTGTATGATGATTATTCGATATCATTTAACTCGGATGGAGAAGTAAAGGTGCAATATGGAGAGACAGATATTTTATGTACACCCTCAGAAATAAAATGCAAAGATTCAGTATACACAGAACAAATTATATTTTTGAGTGCTGATGCATTTGGAAATGCGGCGGTAAATAAACTTGAATGAAAAAGGTGAAAAAATGGGAGTAGTTACAGCTACTGAGTTTGAAAAAAATATAAAATCTCAGAACGTGCAGAATATATATTATATATATGGTCTTGACAGTGGAAGAGTTATAAAACTTGCAGAAGCTGTTCGTCAGAAAGTTCTGGGAAAAGGATATACTGCAGCTGATTATATGAAGTTTGATGGCGACGGATTTTCATTAAGTGAGTTTTTGGAAACAGCAGAGATGTATCCGATGTTTTCAGAGTACAATTTTATTGAAATAAATGATTTGAATGCCGACACTCTGAAATCGGATGAATTAAAAAAGTTTATATCACTTCTTGAAAATATACCTGAAAAAACTATAGTACTTATTTCGATGACAGGTTTTGATATAAAAGGCGGAAAAAAAACTGTTGGTGCTAAAAACAAAAAAATACTTGATACATCATCAAAATACGGCGTTTCTGTAGAAGTCGAGATTAGAAAAAGTACAGAGCTTTATAAATATGTCATAGAATATGCACTCGAAAATGGTTCTGTTATAAATTCTCAGAATGCTCGTCGCATAGCGGAACTTTGTCTTGGAAATACGAGTGCTGTTGAAAATGAGGTAGACAAATTATGCGCATATGCTGACGGAGCAGAAATAACAGGTGAAATGATAGATGAAATGGTATCAGTCGGACTTGATACAAATGCTTTTGCACTAGCTTCTGCTGTTGCATCGTTTAATGCTCCGCTTGCAATGAAACTTCTTGATGAACTGACGTCACTCAGAATAGAAAGTATAGCAATATTGTCAGCAGTTTCTTCTGCATTTATTGATTTGTACAGAGCATCATGTGCGATGGCATCTTCAATGAACGAAGCTGATGTTGTATCTGATTTTTCATACAGAGGCAGAGAGTTTGTTGTCAGAAATGCGTTCAGAGATGCAAGAAAAACAAGTGTTCAGCACTTAAGGAAGTGTCTTCTGATACTTGCCGAAGCTGATATGAAATGCAAATCTACTGCTCTCGATTCAAAAATAATAATAGAAAAGGCTATTGCCATGATGCTTGCATAGTCATCATGTTAAATTTCCGGAGGTGAGAAGATGCTGAAGGTCAGACAAGCTATAATAGTTGAAGGAAAATACGATAAGATAAAACTTTCATCAATAATAGACGGAATAATAATAGTTACAAACGGATATGGTATATTCAAGGATAAAGAAAAACTTGAACTCATACGAATATATGCAAAGAAAAAAGGCATAATCATATTGACTGACTCCGACAGTGCAGGGTTCAGGATAAGAGGCTACATAAAAGGAGCAGTCGGAGACGGAAAGATTACAAATGTTTATATTCCAGATATTTTCGGGAAGGAAAAAAGAAAAGAAAAACCTTCAAGTGAAGGAAAACTGGGAGTAGAAGGGATAGAAAAAAAAATTATTATAGAAGCTTTCAAAAAGGCAGGCATTACATTTGATGACGCAGAACAGATGCCACCGACCGATCCGATAACAAGAGCGGATCTTTTTGAACTAGGTCTTACAGGCGGTACGGGAAGTTCGGAGCGTCGCAGAAAACTTTTGAAAAGTCTTGATCTTCCGGAAAAGCTTTCTACTACAGGTATGCTGGAAATTCTCAATACTACACTCTCAAAAGAAGAACTTGTGAAGAAAATAAACCAAACAGATATTGAAAGTTAGGTGAACAAATGGTATTTTCGAGTCTTACTTTTATATATTTTTTTCTGCCTGTTGTTATGATAACATATATGGTAGCATCAAAAAAATTAAAGAATCTTATTTTGCTTGTTGCAGGTCTCATATTTTATGCATGGGGAGAGCCTGTATATATATGGGTAATGCTGGTGTCATCATTTGTTGATTTTTATGCAGGAATATATATAGGCAGATCCAAGAAACAGTCCTCGAAACGAGTAGCACTTATTATTTCCATGATGGTCGATCTCGGATTTCTTTTTGTTTTCAAGTACACAGGTTTTATTGTAGGTGTGATAAACTCCTGCTTTAAGACAAATATAGAACCTCCTGATCTTCCGCTTCCGATAGGTATATCATTTTACACATTTCAGAGTATGTCATATACTATAGATGTATACTTAGGAAAAGTAAAGGTTCAGAAAAATTTTCTTAATTATCTGACGTATGTTTCTCTTTTCCCACAGCTTGTTGCAGGTCCTATAGTAAGATATGAAGACGTGGCAAATGAGATAGAAGACAGAAAGGTAAATGTTGATAATTTCGGAGAAGGAATAGGGTGTTTTATAAAAGGTCTTTCTAAAAAAGTCCTTCTTGCAAATAACATTGGTCTTTTGTGGACTCAGATAAAGGCGATGGATTATTCGGAAATATCTGTTCTTACAGCGTGGCTGGGAATACTTGCATTTACGTTTCAGATTTATTTTGATTTTTCAGGATATTCGGATATGGCTATAGGACTTGGAAAAATGTTCGGGTTTAATTTCCCGATAAACTTTGACCACCCTTATCAGTCAAAAAGTATATCAGAATTCTGGAGAAGATGGCATATAACACTTGGTTCGTGGTTCCGTATATATCTTTATATCCCGCTTGGAGGAAACAGAAACGGCAAGTTCAAAACATATCGCAATCTTGCTATAGTATGGCTTCTTACAGGTCTCTGGCATGGTGCAAGTTTTAACTTTATTGTCTGGGGGGCTTTTTATGGTATACTCATAATTATTGAAAGACTTGGCTTTGGGGACATTTTAAAGAAACTTCCGTCACCGGTAAGTACAGCTTATACATTTCTTATGGTAGTCATAGGCTGGGTATTTTTTGATACCGATAATATGTCAAAAGCTTTCTCATATTTAAAGGCAATGTTTGGAGGCGGAAAACTTTTTGACAGCTTCGCTGTTTATCAGTTGAGTTCTTATTTTGTGATATTTATCATGTGCATTTTTGCTTCAACTGATTTATGGAGAAAGTTTACAGCCAGACTTTCAGAAATTAAAAACATGAAAAATGCTTATTACTATGTTGCATCAGCAGTTCAGATCGTTCTTCTTCTGTTGTGTACATGTTATATAGTTGACGGTTCATACAATCCGTTTTTGTATTTCAGATTCTAGTGAGGTTTTCAGATGAAAAAAACGCAAAAAAGAATTACTGCTCTTATTTTTCTGCTTATCGTAATATTCTTGCCGTTTATTACGCTTGTTTCAAAGAAAGAAAATTTTTCGGAACTTGAAAATAGAGTACTGAGCAAAAAACCGGAATTTTCACTTGAAAACTGGTTTGATAAATCATTTATGAATGATTTTGAAAGTTATGTATCTGACCATTTTTTAGGAAGAGAAAAATGGATAACAAAGAAAATAGATATAGAACTTATGACAGGTAAGAAAGAAATAAATGGTGTGTATATAACTGACGACCGTCTTATTGAAAAGATACCTGAGCCTGATAATGACTGTATAAAAAGATCGGTCGATACAATAAATAATTTTGCAAAGTCCGTTAAAACTCCGGTGTATGTTCTGATAGCGCCTACATCGGCAGGGATATATTCGGAAACGCTCGGCAAAAATGTACCTCAGCCAAATCAGAAAGAAATAATAAGTGGTATATACAAGCAGTTTAATACAAATGTTCTTCCAATAGATGTTTTTGAGGCGCTTTACGCAAGAAAAGATGAATATATATACTACCGTACTGATCATCACTGGACATCATTGGGGGCGTATAACGCATATAATGTTGCAATTCAGAAAATGGGTTTTACAGCTATTGCGTATAGCAGTTACAATATAGAACACGCAAATAATGAATTTCTTGGGACATATCACTCGAAAACTCTATATGATGAACTTCTTCCCGACATCATTGATATATATTCATATACAGGAGGAAATACTGTTACATCGTGCGAAGTAAACAGTGGAAAAGAAGTAAAGACATACAATAGTATTTATTTCAGAGATTTTCTTGATAAAAAAGATAAATATTCAACCTATCTTGGCACAAATCAGCCCGCACTTACCATAAAAACAAATCTTGAAAGTGATAAAAAGCTGCTTGTTTTCAAGGATTCTTATGCAAATTCATTTATACCATTTTTAACTCAGCATTATAAGGAAATAACAGTGCTTGATATGAGATATATAGCAAACTACAAAGATTATGCAGATCCTGAAGAGTATTCACAGATACTTTTCCTGTATAATTCAACAACATTTTGCAGTGACGATAATATCAAGAAGATAATGTATTGATAAAGTATAAAAAACAAAACAGAGGTAGAAAATATGCAGATAGAACGTGGATTCAGAGGAAAACTTGATGATTTTCTCGATGTGACAAAGCCTTTAAGTGTAAAACTTACAGCGACAGGAAATGCGGTTTATGATAGTTGTTGTTTTGGTGTGGATATCAACGAAAAGCTTTCAGACGAAAGATATATGATATTTTATAACCAGACAAATTCACCATCAGGCGAGATTACATACAGAGGACAGGGAAACGAACATATTTATGATCTTGATCTTACAGCGTTGCCGGGTGAAATAGTAAAGCTTGTATTTACACTCAGCATTGACGGTGAAGGCACTATGGGTGAGATATCATCTGCCAAAATCGAGATCATGCAATCAGGAAACAGTGTCATAGAACTTGCTCTTAGCGGAAAAGATTTTAAAACAGAAAAGGCCATCATCGGACTTGAGATATACAACAAGACTGTGTGGCGTACAAATGTCATAGCAAGAGGATTTGACGGTGGTCTTGATGCACTGCTCATGAACTATGGCGGAGAACTTGCAGATGAACAGCCGGCTTCAAATGTACAACAACAGCCTCATTCACAACCGGCTCAGCCTGTCGCTGAACAAATCCCACAGCAGATTTCTCCTGAACCTGTTGCAACACCTGCTCAGTCAGCGCCTATATCACTTGAAAAAAAGCTGACTGATAAGATGATGGGGAAGATAAGCCTTTCAAAAGATAAAGTAAATCTTGAAAAGCACGTTGTAAGTCTTTCAAAGTGTGCAGCAGGGCTTAGTGTGAAAAACGGAGTGGATCTTGGAGGACTGGTTGCAAGAGTTGTAGTAGCACTTGACTACAGTGGCTCAATGCGACATATGTATAAGTCAGGTGTGGTTCAGCAGACTATAAATAAGCTTTTACCGCTCGGACTTGCATTTGATGATAATGGTTCTGTAGATGTTTTCCTTTTCCAGTCCGATTATTGCCGTATGCCATCACTTGATATTTCAAATTATGAAACTTTTGTAAATAACGTTATAATGACTTCAGGTTACAGAATGGGCGGAACCAATTATGCACCTGTATTAGAAGCGATAGTAGAGGGCGAAAGAGGCGGTTTTCTGGGAAGAAAAATCGTGTCTGAACCTATTGTAAATGATTATTGTCCTACATTTATATTATTTATGACCGATGGTTCAAATGCAGATCCCGGTGATACAAGTGCGATAATAAAATCATCTTCTGAGAAAAATGTGTTTATTCAGTTTATAGGAATAGGAAATGATGAATTCAAATATTTGAGAAAACTTGATGACCTCAGAGGAAGAGCAAGAGACAATACAGGTTTTTCAAGTATGAAAGATCTTGTTTCTGTAACAGATGATGAACTTTATGCAAATGTACTTGGACAGTTTTCAGAGTGGCTTATGGGACTAAGATAAAAAAATACATAAAAACAGGCATTTCACGTTGAAATGCCTGTTTTTATGTATATTATACGCCGTATGTATTTCTGTATTCTATCATCTTGTCGAGGTATTCTTTACCTTCGATAACTCCGTTTTTGATAGCGTCGATTATATCGTTTATTGTAACTATTGAAAATACGTTAATGCCGAATTCCTGTTTTACTTCCTGTACAGCTGAAAGTTCGCCTTTTCCTTTTTCCATTCTGTCAACGGAAATAACCATAGCAGTTATGTCAACGTCAGCATTCTGTTTAAGTACCGGAATAACCTGTCTTATAGCTGTTCCTGCTGTTATAACGTCTTCTATGATAACTACCTTTTCGCCGTCTGTAAGCTGTTTACCTACGATAACACCGCCTTCGCCGTGATCCTTTGCTTCTTTTCTGTCGAAGCAGTAGTTTACGTCCATGCCGTATTTATTAAAAAGTGCAACACTGCATGAAACAGCAAGCGGAATACCCTTATATGCAGGTCCGAAAAGTGTTTGTGCTTCAATACCGTTTTCCTTTATACATTCAGCATAGAACTCACCGAGCTTTGCAAGCTGTTTACCTGTTTTGTAGTTTCCTGTGTTTACGAAATAAGGCGCTTTACGTCCGCTCTTGAGTGTGAAGTCACCAAAAGTAAGAACACCGCATTCAGTCATGAATTTTATAAAATTCTCTTTGTAACTCATAGTGATATGATCCTCCGTTTAAAAGTTTTTATAAAAATTTTGTCCACTTAAAATTATATCACATTGATAGACTGTTATCAATAGTTTTTTTATCAGGATTTATTTATTATCGTGACTAATGATTTTGAGTAAATACTCTAAATCATAGTTGTCAACAACACCGTTACTATCAACGTCTGCTCTTTCGAGTTGTGATTCATTTAATTCTACATTGCAATTCAGATATGTCGAAAGAATAGTAGCATCGTTAAGTGTTTTCTTTTCGTCGAAATTAATATCACCATTAGAGTTATAAATTTCTGACTTTGCAAAATCTTTTATGAGACTCCATCCAAAATATGTTTCGACAAAATTTTCAAATGTAGGCACAATATATCTTTCACCACAAATCTTATAAAGAGCAAAAAGACTATTTACAAATCTTTTTGCAGGAAGAGTGTATGAATAATATCCTGTTTTTTTACTGAATGTACTTAATGCATTCTTGAATTCCTTATTTGTGAAATTATTGGAGTAATCCTTGCCTTTGAAGAAATCTTCAAAAATAGTCCAGTCTGATGATAAATTATGAATACAATTAACATATTTTTTGCCCATATTGAAATGATAGTCATCAGATGAGCGTTCATCACCATATGCTCTAGTATAATTTTTATATGTTGCATCTTCATATATTATTTTGAGGTTTCTAATAGCATCGCAGTTTTGAATTGCTGTTAATCCTCTTAAATTTGTGTAAACCTCATCATTGTAGATGTAATTTTCTGAGAAATCATCGCCAATTCTGTAAGCGTGGGATATTTCATGAAGTTCAACCCATTCAATAGAGTTTATATCTGATTTAAGAACGTTATTAAACACTTCATTTGCAAAAACGCCATAAGTAACAAAAGGTGTTTCGTTTAAATCTGAAACTGAAGAACAGTATGCACCTGCATCCTTTGGCATATGTGCATATCTGAAAGAAAGAAATAACTTATCATATGACACGTTTGTGACATCTTTAAGGCTATTCATATATAAGCAAACTCGTTTTGCCCATTTTTTATATGTTTCTGTGCTGACGTTTTTGTCATAAGGTACACACGCATAAAGGTCATCACCATTACTTGTTGTTTCTATTGTATAGTATTCATCGTTTGTGTTAGGAATCAATTTTGCTGATTCAACCTGAAATTTTAGGTCTTTTAAGGTACTGTATATTAACACATTTCTTTGATCAAAAGATATAAATTTATCAGAAACTATTTCAAAAAAATCATATCCGTTTTTTGATGATAACTTAGTAATATCAGCATTTATTTTAGAGTGTTCATGTGTAGATGAAATTTCGATCTCATCTTTCAAATCATTTATAGTTGTAGTGCCGCTAGCTACTTTTATTACCATTTTAAGATTGTACATTCCAAGAACTGTTGTGTTGTTAAATTTGATGTAATTGCGAGAATAGTCAGTAGCACTATAACTGTTTGGCATTTCATAACCATATGAAACTTCGTGAAAATCTATACTATTGTTGTTGTTTTTGGATATTTTTACTTGAATATCACTCTCAGTCATAGAAATACTTCCTGCGCTTGCCGCGCTAACTGATATACTGTTAGATGACTGTGAAGCCACTCCAGTAAAACCAGTGCCGAAACAAAGTGAAAGTGCAAGAACAGATGAAATTATTTTTTTTGTATTCTTTCTCATAAAAGAATCCTCCTTAGAAATATAAAAAAATGATTATATTATAGACTATACTGAATGTATTTATAAAAAAATAATACAAACAATATCAATCTGCATATATATTAACAAAAATAATTTAATTCGTCAATACGTTTTAAAAAAATATATAATATGATTATAACTATATTTATATAATGTAATTTACCAAAATAGGCTTTAGTTTAATTTTAGTGCTAATTAGTTTTGTAAAATTAATATAAATATTTATTCGAAAAGGAAAAAATATATCACTTTATATAAATCAAGGTTAATTAGTATATAGATTATAATTCATACAATAGTTTGATGAAAAAATTTTTTGTTCGTTTTATTATACATAAAAGCAAGTGGCTTTTGTTTGCTTTGCACAAACATAAGTTTTTCAATATATGAATATTAAAGAATTTACATATAAATCTTGATTTTAAAGAGGCGATATGCTATAATGTTTTTGGATGATGTGATATTTTTTACGAAGATAAAGCATCATCAGTAGCTTTTATTATGATGACAGCGGTGTAAAGTAAAGGATAGGTTGGCTGAAAATATTTTATGAAACATGATGCACGAAAAATATCTTGGTTTTAGAAATTTGTAACACACAAAAGACAAAAATAAGATTAAATTTTTCGTGTTTAGTTTTAATTAATACAATATTTATGTCAACTAGCAAAAGTATTATTATTAAGATTGTGCAACTTTTTTTGGATTATTTTAATAAATCCACTGTACTTTTTAAGGTGTATGATGTATAATAATAATAAGCTTAATCATAAGTTTTTGTTGAGTTTTTTTTACAACAGGGTAAAATGCTGTCGACAGTATTTTACTTTAGGAAAATTATTCACGAAAGCATCGTAAAAGCAATTAAGCGATGCATTAAAACACACTTCAGGCTAAGCTGTGAGCACAGGTTAATTTATACATAGTACGCTCTGTATACGGCATGGTCACTGGTTTTAAGATGATTATATTAGCAGCATATAATTATTTATCGGTGGGTTTGCTGGTACTTTGCAGCAATATTTAGTCTGAAATATTTTAATGGAGGGTGTTAAGAAGTGTCAAGAAAATTCAGAAAAGTAGTTGCCAGCACATTGGCAATCGCAATGATGGCAGGAACAGCTACTTATTTACCTGCTGATCCTTATTCAATTATTCAGGCAGCAGAAGCAGGCCCAACAGTTTCAATTTCCAAGGATTTGAAAGCAAAGGCCGGAGAAGAATTCACATTTACAGTAGATATCAGTAACAATACCAGCGGTTACTCATCTCTTATCGCATGGCTCGATATCGATTTGAGATATTTTGAGTTTGTAAGCTGGAAAGCAGGCGATCCTTCAGCAAGTGGTTATAACAGAACACCACAGAAACAGAACACTGCAAATAAGGAATATACAAAGCCAGGTACGACAGATGTTCTCACACTTTTGCAGACTTACATAGACAATAGTGCACAGAACCTTACCGGAGATAATGTTTATGCAACTATCACACTTAGGGTAAAGGAGAATACACCTGATGGTGTATATCCACTCGCTTTTGATGCACAGGCTGACGGAAAAGCTATGTGTAACCACGTTGTAAGAGAAGAAGGACAGGAAGCATATCCTATCGTTCTCGAACCTACTTATGTAAACGGAAGTATTACAGTAGGAAACGGTGGTACAGCTGTAACAACATCTGCAACACAGCAGACACCACAGCAGACACAGCAGACACAGCAGACACCGCAGCAGACTCAGGCAACACAGCAGACACAGAGTACAACAGCAGCTCCGGTTATTAACCAGAATGCTATGAACTTTGTACTCGGAAATACAAAGGTAAACGCAGGTGAAACAGCGTATCTCGCACTTGATATTAAGAACAATTCAGGTCTCAGTGCGTTCCAGGGCGAACTTATTCTTCCGAGCGGCTTCAAGTGTGTAAAGGGTTATGCATGTGACTTTGAAGGTTCATGGTCAATTTCAGAAGGTTCAGCAAATGTACAGTTCCTCTCAGTAGACGGACACAACATCGCAACAAGTGATGGTATGTTTGGTGAATTTGAAATTGCAGTACCTGCAGGTACTGCTGATGGTGTATATGAAGTATACTTCACAAACCTTTCAGCATCCAACTATACAGGTAGTGGTCAGCAGGTTTATGATCCAAGTAAACTTGCAGGAGTTAAGGGTACTATAACAGTAGGTAATGGCGGTGTTACAGTAACACAGCAGACACCATCAACACAGGCTACTACAACAACAGCTAAACCTTCAACAACACAGGCTCCTCAGTCTGGTCAGTTTACAGTTGGCGTAGCTAATGCTTCAGGTACAGTTGGTTCAAACGTAAAGACAACACTTGATATAACAGGAAATCCGGGTATAGCAGGATTTACTGCAGATCTTTCATATGATACATCAGCACTTCAGTTTGTTTCAGCATCAGCAGCTGGCAACTGGGATATCGAAGTATCAGCAGACGGTAAGCAGATCGTTGCTATAGCTAATCCTTATGCAGATGTAACAACAACAGGTAAGGCTGTTGAACTTACATTCAAACCTCTCACAGCTGGTTCACACACAGTTAAGGTTTCTTCAGTAGAAGGTGCTAAGAAGAATGAAACAGCAGTAGCAGGTACAGGTACAGCAGGTACTATCACAGTAACAGGCGGAAACTCAAGTGATATTCCAGGTTCTGATGATAAGCCAGCAGCAGACGCAATGCAGTTTGTACTTGGAAATGTAAAGGCAAATGCAGGTGAAACAGCATATCTTTCACTTGATATTAAGAACAACAAAGGTCTTAGTGCATTCCAGGGTGAACTTATTCTTCCTGAAGGATTTGATTGTGAGAAGGGTTATGCATGTGACTTTGAAGGTTCATGGTCAATTTCAGAAGGTTCAGCAAATGTACAGTTCCTCTCAGTAGACGGACATAACATTGCAACAAGTGATGGTATGTTTGGTGAATTTGAGGTTAAAATACCAGCAGGCACACCTGACGGCGTATACGAAGTATACTTCACAAATCTTGCAGCATCCAACTACACAGGTAGCGGACAGTCTGTATATGATTCAAGCAAACTTGCGGGAGTTAAGGGTACTATCACAGTTGGTAACGGTGGTTCTACAGTGACACAGCCAACATCACAGGTAACAACAACTAATAAACCTTCATCAACAACACAGAGCGAACTGCCACCGGCAGCAGATGCAATGCAGTTTATACTTGGAAATGCAAAGGCAAACGCAGGTGAGAAGGCATACCTTGCACTTGATATTAAGAATAATATTGGACTTAGTGCATTCCAGACAGAACTTATTCTTCCTGAAGGATTCAATTGTGTAAAGGGTTATGCATGTGACTTTGAAGGTTCATGGTCAATTTCAGAAGGTTCAGCAAATGTACAGTTCCTCTCAGTAGACGGACACAACATTGCAACAACTGATGGTATGTTCGGCGAATTCGAAATTGAAATACCAGCAGGTACACCTGATGGTGTATATGAAGTATACCTTAAGAACCTTGATGCATCCAATTACACAGGTAGTGGTCAGACAGTATATGATCCAAGTAAACTTGCAGGAGTTAAGGGTACTATCACAGTTGGTAAGGGTGGTTCAGTATCATCTGCTACAACAACAACAGCAAAACCTGTTACAACAACACAGGCACCTTCTAATCCACCAACAGGTTCAACAACAGTAAACAGTGGTTCACCTAGCACACCAGGCGAAGTAGGACCTACAGTAGCTATCTCTAATGGTCTTAAAGCAAATGCTGGTGAAGAGTTCACATTCACAGTTGATATCACAAACAACACTAAGGGATATTCATCACTTATTGCATGGCTCGATATCGATACAAGATACTTTGAACTCGTAAGCTGGAAGGCTGGTGATCCGACAGCAGACGGATATAACAGAACACCACAGAAGCAGAATACAGCTAACAAGGAATATACAAAGCCTGGTAGCACAAATATTCTTACACTT
>JAGAKZ010000038.1 GCA_017848115.1 Oscillospiraceae bacterium | reverse complement strand
GATGTTACTGTTGTATCAGATGTTACTGTTGTTTCTGATGTTACTGTTGTATCAGATGTTACTGTTGTTTCTGATGTTACTGTTGTATCAGATGTTACTGTTGTTTCTGATGTTACTGTTGTATCAGATGTTACTGATGTCTCAGTTGGAGCTGATGTTACTGATGTCTCAGTTGGAGCTGATGTTTCAGATGTTACTGATGTAGTAGTTGTTGTAGGAGCAAGTACTGGTTTAACTTCTACATAAACAATCATAAAGTCATCTGTAAGAGCAAAGTCAGCACCTGTCTTTTCATCAAGTGTCCAAACTACGCTACCCTTGTTGTCTTTACCAAGTGATACTGTAGCCTTACCTGTAGCATCCTTTACATCAACGATTGAAGCTGTAAAGCTTTCAACACCGTTAAGTGTTGTAGTTACTGTAACTGCACCTGACTTAACGTCACCAATTTCCATGTTAGCTGCGTCTGTACCGTTAGCTGATGCACCGTTACCTGTGAAATCAACTGTAAGAACGCCACCTGTTGCACCGAGAGCTGTAGGAGCAACTGAGAATGTACCGTCAAGAGCATAGAAATCTGCAGCTTCTACGTGTACCGGAACAGGAACCACAACAGCTTCTGCTGTTGCAACTTCTGCTGTTGCATCATCTATAACCATATCAAATGTATCAGCTACACCTGTAAGTGAGATAACACCCTGATCATATGGTGTAGAAGGATATACGTCAGCATGATTTGCATTAGCTGAATCTACATCGCTTACTGATACTGCAAATGACTTGCCTGTAACTGCGAGTTCAGCAGGAATAACAACTTCTACAATAGCAAATGGTGTCTTAGCATCAAACTTTGTATCCTGTCCATCTGCACCCTGCCATACTACACGGTTAGCATTTTCCTTACCTGTAGAGAAGCCATCAAGTGAGCTTGTGATAGACTTGATTGTAGCACCGTTGCTTACATCAAATGTACCTGCAAATGTGTTTATTTCTGCACCATCAAGGTAAACAGGAATCTTAACAGTCATATCTCCGCCTGTTGCTTCGAGTTCCTTGTCTTCCATTGTGATTGTGTATGCATCGAGCTTATCGTCTTCCTTAACGATAGTGATCTTACCGTTTATCTGCTTAGCAACGAGATCTTCAAGTGCATGTGTACCGATGTCTACTGAACCTTCAACAAATACTACATCATATTCATCTCCGATTGCTCTGTCAGCCGGAAGCTTAACTTCGATTACGAAAATTTCATCTCTTGTGCCATCTGCATTTACTGCAAATGATACGTCATCTGAATTAGCAGAGTTCCATACACCCTTATTTCCGTTATTTGAAGCCATTACATCTTCAGCGTTTACTGAAGAACCAGCGCTTACAGAAACAACTTCTGCACCATTTGTTGCTTCAAACTTAGAAACAAATGCAGCAAAACCTGCAAAATCCATATCATGTGAAACCATTACAGGAAGCTTAACAACTGCTTCGTCAAGCTTAACGGATTTAGAACCGATCTCAGCTGTAAGGTCACCCTTAACTCCCTTTTCGATTACTGTAACCTTAGCTGCAGCAAACTTTGAAGGAGTGATGTCAACGCCGTCAACAGTACTTGTATCAAGAGTATTGTCAAGGCTTACATTATATACTGTGCCAGTCTTTGCATCTGCAGGAATCTGAACCTGAAGTGTGATAAAGTTGCTGAGTTCTGAAACATTTATACCCTTGTTGTCAGGTGTAGCCCAGAGAACTTTATTTTCATTTGAAACTGAATCCATGAAGTTTGCAGCATCAAAGTCTGAATCGTCTTTTGTATATCCAACGATCTTAGCACCACCGTCGATTGTGAAGTCAGCAACGATAGCATCGATCATTTCAGGACACTGAATCATTACAGGAATATTTACTACAGTACCTGCATAACCTTCAGCATCATCCATAAATGTCTTATATCCGTCGACTACGTTATCACCAATTGTGATTGTTGCTTCATATGAAGCAGCAGCAGGTGTAACGTCTTCCTGATTTGCATCAGCAGGGTCAAGATCATAAAGCTTAACTGTATATGTAGAACCAATAACTGCATCTGTAGGAATTTCAATCTCAACATATGCAACCGGCTGATTAGCAAAATCCTTACCTTGACCAGAACCGTCTACCCATACAAACTTTCTTTCACTGCCATCCTCGTAAACACTGTTAGCCATTACGCCGTCATAAATACCGTTTGTAATGTTTGTGATTACAGGATTTGCACCATTGCCATCAGCTTTTACACTGATCGAAGCATCAAGTGCGCCCATTCCTGCTGCATTAAATATAACAGGAACTGTAACTTTTTTAACACCAAGTGATACAATCTGATCATTTAAAGCAAAATCTGCACTTCCTGCAGCTTTTACAGAAACGATTTCAGTACCTGCAACATTTGTAAATGGAGCAAGTGACAATGAACTTGAAAGTATCAATGCTGTTACTAATGAAATACCTCTCTTCATCATTCTTTTCCTTTCTGTTTAATCACTCATTTTACATTTATTTTTAGTGAATTTAAACCATTGATATAAACCGTAGCATAATATTGAAACTATATATACGGCAAATAGTAAACACATCTCAAAAACATATAACTAAATAAGTGTTTACTGATAAGAATGCAATCCAAGCAAAACAGATAAACCTAAAAAATGTAATTTTTTTGATTTGTCTGATGCTTGGAATGCAAAATAAACTAAACTAAATTCAATAAGATATTACTTAACTGCGCTCATGTCCATGATTGGGAATGCATCTTCTGTAACATCTTCAAGAATGTACTTCTTGAGCAAGAATAAGTCAAAAGCATTCATAATATCGTCTGACTTAAGATCCTTGTTCTTGTCACCCTGATAAAGGTTACCGTTAACAAGTCCCTGTTCTGTTACTTTTGCTGTTTCCGGATCTACCATAAACTTAACCATAGCAACGAGGTCAGTAGCTGAAACTGCACCGTTAACATTTACGTCGCCCCAGAGAACATTCTTCATAAGATCATCGTAGCTTGGACCTTCATCGCCTGGCTGATCGTCCTTCACAATTGTAATAAGACCCTGCTGTTCAACAGATGATGTATAGAATACATCCTTATCGTTTTCAGTATAACCAAAAACCATATCCTTGTTACCATCACGGTCAATTGCAACGATTTCTACAGGAATCTTTTCGCCTTCGCCAGCACCTTCATATACTGTACCACTTACTGTGAGAAGTGTTCCCTTTTCAGAAGCCCAGTACTGTGAAGATTCGAGACCTGTACACCAAAGAACTGCAACCACACCATCATCAGCAAGAACATTGTAGTCAAAACAGTTGTAAGAAGAACCATTGATCATAGGAACTTCATCACCAATTGTAGGAGACTTTTCAACTTCTGCAGAAGTAGCGCCTGTATTCTTAAGTGCGTCGCCTTCTGTGATCTTTACATTTGAAATTTTAGTTGGATCATACTTGATTGCGAATTCACAACCTGAGAATCCCTGAGCAGCGTTGCCGTTGAGCTGAGATAAATCGATATCCAGAGTAAATTCTGAACCAGCCTTAGCTGTAACCTGTTCACCTTTGAGTACAACATCTGAAGCATCAGCAGCAGAAACAAAACCTGTAAATACAGCTGCAGATGATATTGCAAGAGCACTCACACATGAAACCAATCTTTTAGCTTTCATTTTTTCCCTCCATTTGAATTTTTATATAATCAAAGGATCATACAACCCTCTATTATATTACGGTATTACAGTCAATCACTTGATTATTTAAAAATTTAAAAATAACAAAGCAACATCCTAAAAAATTAACAGACTAACAAACGTGCTGATACGCTTAACCATACCAACAAAATAAATTTTTACTTTGCACACATCCCTCCACAGGTAATGAAGGGATGTAGCAAATAAACTATGTAAACAACTTAATAATTATTTCTTCAATCCGAGAACTACATCAGGATCCTTAACAATGTACTGTTTCATTGTTGCAAGGTCATCAAGTCCGAGTTTACCATCAACTATTACATCGGCATTTTCAAGAGCCTGACCCTGAAGATTTGTATCACCGAGAAGATGCAATGCGATAAGTGTGAGGTCTGTAAGGTCTATAGTTCCATTAAGGTCTACGTCACCGTACATATTATCACCTGCTGAAGAACCTGCACCTACTGTTACCTTACCAGCAACAACTGATGGATTGATAACCGCAAGATTTTCAACAGCCGCATCTACTGAAGTAGCACCTGCTCTGGAAGCCTTAGTGATTTCAACTGATGTTGAACCGTCAGCTACTGCCTTACATTCGAGTGTAAGTAATACACCATCGCTCTTGATCCATGTATCAGTTGTCTTGAGCTGACCTGTAGCCCAGAGAACTGAAACTTCGCCAGCTGCGATATTTGTATAAAGGTTAGATGAAAGTCCTTCAACCTGAACTGAATCATTTGTAGAAGCAGAACCTTCTGTTACCTTTGTAACTTCCATTACTTTTGAATCATATTTAATTGCGAAATCAAGACCAGCAACGCCTGAAGCAGGAACATTTTCAAGATTGATATCTATTTTGAATGTTTCCCCGGCCTTAACATCAGCACTACTTGCTGAAATAGTAAAATCTGAAGCAGCAGATACCGTATTTATTTCAACTGTCTTCTGGCTTGCAGGTGAAATAGCTGCCACACCGAATGCTGATGCTGTACAAGCAGCTGCTAACAAATATGCTGCAATTTTTTTATTGAATTTCATAAAAAATTCCTCCTAGAAAATTAAAATCTTCTTCAAACCATTGAATACTAAAAACCATTAAAATTACAATTCACAACCGTACCACTGAAAAAAGTCGCAGTACAACAAACAAATAAACATAAATATTCTATTTTCATATAGATTAATTATATTTTATGTTTGCAACAAAGTCAAGTACATCCTGAGCTTTTTGTAAATAATTATAAATTAAAATAATTAAAATTGTTGAATATAATCAAGGTCTGTGATTATAAACTTTCCATTCACATTCACTATACATATTTATTATATTTCATTCAAACTCAAAAGTCAATATATTTCCCGAATATTCGTTTCACTTTATCAACGTTTTTTCATAATATTATTTGTTCATTTTTGTTCTCTTTCAACAATTTTGTGTCTTTGTCTTAAAGATAACCATTTTACTGAGAATATAGTTGGAAATAAGAATAAGTATATTGGCCAGAAACTTGAATATAAATGTATTTGTTTCAAAAGCTCCGTCAAAGAAACTGAACAAACCTGATGAATAATCTATCTTTTCAAGTCCAAAAACAGAAATAAAGAAACTGCTGAACTTATCAGCACAAAGCCACATTATCAAAAATTCCATACCAAGCGTCAAAAGACGAGCTGTATAAAATGAAACAGCTTCTTTAGCGACTCCTGCAAATCCGCTATTTTTACTCTTAAAAACAAATATTCTGTTTGTAACATATGCAAACGTAACAGATGCAATCCACGACAAAACAGTCGATACATTTACAGAAGCATTAAAAAGTCTCGGAGCTCCAAGCTGTACAGCAAACGAAACAACTGTAGTAAGTCCGCCAAATATTATATAAAGTATAATATCCTCGTGTTTTTTATATAATTTACTTAATTTTGAAATCATTATATTACCCTTTCTCACAATTCATTCCCTTTTAATAATAGCACATTTTTTATTTTTTTCAATATATTTTCCGTATATTTTTAAATTCCGTATCGTTACACAAAAACAAATTTTATTCGCACATCATATCCGTCATTTTCTCTTTTTTTATTTATTTTTGTTTTTTCAAAAATACCCTTGAATATATCTATCAAATATGTTAATATAAATTGTGTATATAATTTATTAAAAACGAGGTAAGAAAGGTAAATATGGTAAACGTTATTTTAATTGTTGTACTTGTTGTGTTTTCAGCTATGTTTTCAAGTTGTGAAACCGCATTTTCAACAGTAAACAAAGTAAGGCTCAAAAATTATGCTTCGCAGGGGAACAAAAAAGCGAAAATGGCTCTTGATATTGCAAATTCGTTTGACAATGCTCTGACAGCCATACTAATAGGAAATAATATAGTAAATATCGCTTCTACATCTATAAGTACAGTGCTGTTTACAGATCTTTTCGGATCAAAAGGTGTTGGTATCGCTACAGCTGTAATGACTGTAACAGTTCTTATTTTCGGAGAAATCCTCCCTAAGTCAATAGCAAAAGAAAATTCTGAAAAATTCACTTTTTTCTTTGCAAAACCACTCCACTGTCTTATTATTATTCTGACACCGATAGTGAAGTTTTTTACTATCTTAAAGAAGTTTGCTTCCAAACTTTTTTCTAACTCAGAAAAAATACCATCTGTAACCGAAGATGAACTAAAATATATTATAAACGAAATCGAAGAAGAGGGTGTACTCGAAGAATCCGAAAGTGAACTTGTACGAAGTGCTCTCGATTTTGACGAAACAACTGTAAACGAGATACTCACACCTCGTGTAAAAGTTGTTGGTATCGAAATAAATACACCAATAGAAGAAATCAAAAAAGTATTTATCACTGAAATGTATTCAAGACTTCCTGTCTTTGAAAAAAATCTCGACAATATTGTAGGTATCATCACTCAGAAAGATTTCTTCAAAATGATTTACGAAGAAAAAAATGATATAAAGGATATAATCCAGAACGTTGTATTTATCTCCGAATTCAAACCAATAAATGACGCACTCCATCAGATGCAGCACTCAAAAACACATATGTCCATTATCCTTGATCAGTACGGTGGTACTAAAGGTATCGTAACACTTGAAGACATTATTGAAGAACTTGTCGGAGAGATCTATGACGAAGATGATGAGATAATCAGTCCTATCACAAAAACAGACGAAAACACATATGAAGCTTCAGGTGAAGTAACACTTGAAGAAATGCTCGAAACACTTGAACTCCCCGAAGATTTTATACAGTCAAATTCTAATACACTAAGCGGCTGGATAATGGAAGAAACAGGCTACATACCCGAAAAAGACGAAACTGTTTCAATAGGTTGCTTTGAAATCAAAATACTTGAAAAAAGCAACCAGAAACTTATAAAACTCATGATCAAAATAAACCCGACACAGATTATTTCAGAAGATGACAAATAATAAAAACAAAACCAAAAGCCACACATAATGTGTGGCTTTTGGTTTTTGTATTTTAAAATTACTTGTTGAGTCTGTTTTCGAGGTTGTTGAGCTGTTCGCTGATTTCTGCAGGAAGTCTGTCGCCAAACTGTTTGTAGAATTCGCGGAGGTCTTCAACTTCGTTCTTCCAGAGATTCTTGTCAACTTCAAGAAGCTTGTCAAGAATTTCAGGTGTAACTTCGTCTTCGATACCTGCAAGGTTAAGGTCAGCAGCCTTAGGAAGATAACCAATAGCTGTTTCTTCAGCTTCAACTTCATCTTCACAACGCTTGATGATCCAATCGAGAACTCTCATGTTATCGCCATAACCTGGCCAGATGAAGTTGCCTTCGTCGTCTGTCTTGAACCAGTTTACGTTGAAGATCTTAGGAGCCTTGTCGCCGAGCTTCTTACCCATCTTGATCCAGTGACCCCAGTAGTCAGCCATATGGTAACCACAGAATGGTTTCATAGCCATAGGATCGTGTCTGAGAACACCTACAGCACCTGTAGCAGCTGCTGTTGTTTCAGAAGAAACTGCAGAACCGATAAATGTACCGTGATTCCAGTCAAATGACTGATATACCAGTGGTGTTGTCTTTGCACGTCTGCCACCGAAGATGATAGCTGAGATCGGCACACCGTTAGGATTGTTGAATTCAGGTGAGATGCATGGGCAGTTTTCAGCAGGAGCTGTAAATCTTGAGTTTGGATGAGCAAGATTGTTGCCTTCTGCTATGTATTCAGGACCATTTACCTTAGCACCCTTCCATTCTGTAGCGTTTACAGGAGGATTCTTGTCGAGCTTTTCCCACCATACTGTATTGTCATCATTGTTGATAGCAACGTTTGTGAAGATTGTATTCTTCTTTGTTGAAGCAAGTGCGTTGTAGTTTGATTTTTCGTTTGTACCAGGAGCAACGCCGAAGAATCCGTTTTCAGGATTGATAGCGTAAAGTCTTCCGTCTTCGCCCTGTTTCATCCAAGCGATATCGTCACCTACTGTGAATACTTCGTAACCGTCCTTACGGTATCCTTCCGGTGGAATAAGCATTGCAAGGTTTGTCTTTCCGCAAGCTGATGGGAAAGCAGCTGTGATATACTTAACTTCACCATTTGGTTTCTTAAGACCGAGGATAAGCATATGTTCTGCCATCCAGTCTTCGTTTTTACCCTGGTAAGAAGCGATTCTGAGAGCAAAGCACTTCTTGCCGAGAAGAACGTTTCCGCCGTATGCAGAGTTTATAGACCAGATTGTGTTATCTTCCGGGAACTGGCAGATATATCTGTTTTCAGGATCTACATCAGCCTTTGAATGGAGTCCGCGAACGAAGTCGTTTGATGTATCACCAAGGTTTTCGAAAGCAGCTTTACCCATTCTTGTCATGATAGCCATGTTGAGTACTACGTATATAGAATCTGTTACTTCTACACCAACTTTTGCGAGTGGTGAACCGATAGGACCCATTGAGTAAGGAATGACATACATTGTTCTGCCCTTCATAACTCCATCGTACATTGGTCTGAGTTTTGCATACATCTCTTCAGGTGCGCACCAGTTATTTGTCGGACCTGCATCTTCTCTCTTTGATGTACAAATAAATGTTCTGTCCTCTACTCTGGCAACGTCATTAGGAAGTGTTCTATGATACAAACAACCAGGAAGTTCCTTCTGATTGAGTTCAATCATTTCTCCTGTGGAAATTGCTTCTTTTCTTAAACTGTCGAGCTGTTCTTCACTACCATCGATCCAAACAACCTGATCAGGCTGTGTGAGGGCAACCATTTCGTCTACCCACTTTAAAACATTAGGGTTTTTTGTCAATGACATACTTATGAATCCTCCTGCATTTTTTGATGTTTTGTTAATTTTAGAAATGAAATTTTTAAATCTTAAAATTTCATAATCATTTATATTATAATATTTATCTGCCAAGATGTCAATAGAAATATTGACTATTTATATCATTACAACTTTTCTATCGATAACGTAGCAATCGCATTAAGGCTTACATCTGCTGTTATGCCTGCCTGATAATTATAATACCCCTGACAGGCTATCATTGCACCGTTATCTCCGCAAAGTGAAAGCGGTGGCATATAGAGTTCGTATCCTCTCTGCCTGCAAGCCTCTGTAAGAGAACTTCTTACTCCGCTGTTTGCAGATACGCCTCCAGCAAGTACAATCTTTTTGTAGCCCAGTTCATCTGCTGCAAGCATCGTGCGGTTTGTGAGTATATCGGATATTGTTTTCTGAACTGAGGCTGCCATATCATTTTTGTTTATTTCTTCGCCTTTCTGAGAAGCGTTGTGAACCATATTTATAACAGCAGTCTTTAATCCTGAAAAACTGAAATCATATCTGCTTCCTGCCACACGAGGATTTGGAAGCACATAATGAGTCGGATCGCCAAGTGCAGATGCCTTATCTATATGTACTCCTCCGGGATAAGGAAATCCTAGAGAACGTGCACATTTGTCAAAACATTCCCCTGCCGCATCGTCACGTGTTTTTCCGACAACCTTAAATTCTGTATATGAAAGAACCTCAATTATATGGCTGTGTCCTCCGCTGGCCACAAGACATAAATACGGCGGTTCAAGATTTTCATGCGCAATATAGTTTGACGCTATATGACCTGCTATGTGATGAACAGGTATAAGCGGTTTTCCTGTTGCCATAGAAAGACCTTTTGCAAAATTTACCCCGACAAGAAGCGCACCTATAAGTCCGGGAGCATATGTCACCGCTATTGCGTCTATCTGTTCAAGTGTCTTTCCTGATTCAAGAAGTGCCTGTTTTACGACACCCAGTATATTTTCACTATGTCTTCTTGAAGCTATTTCGGGGACAACGCCTCCGAATTTTTTATGTTCTTCTATCTGAGTTGATATTACCGATGAAAGTATTGTTCTTCCGTTTTCCGAAACACTTGCTGCTGTTTCGTCACATGAACTCTCTATTCCCAGTATGAGCATTTTTAAATCATAACCTTTCGTTTAGTCATAAGTATCGCATCTTCATCAGGGCCTCTGTAAAAACGCTTTCTTTTTCCGACTGTTTCATAACCATTTTGTGTATACATATTTTGAGCGTAAATATTACTTTCACGCACTTCAAGATTATATATATTTATTGTTTCCCCAAAGATCTCTTCCATTTTGCAAATGAGTGCGCTTCCTATTTTTTGACCCCTGTATTCCGGTAAAACAGCGATACGGTTTATATTCGCTTCATCGAATATATATGAAACAGTAATATATCCTGCTATTTTACCGTTACATTTTGCGACAAGAAGCATTTCTTTATCGCTGTCTATACATTCTGACAATGATCTTTCATTCCACGGATCAGAAAAAATCATTTTCTCTGCTAAAGCAACATCAGCTATATCATCATATTTTGCTACAAGTATATCAACCTTTTGCATCATACCATGTACCGCCTTTATTTACGTCTGCTGTAAGAGGAACACTTAATGATACAGCATTTCTCATTTCTTCTGCCAGCACCGCCGATGCTCTGTCAGCATCTTTTAACGATGACTCGACAATAAGTTCGTCATGAACCTGAAGGATAAGTTTTGCGTCCAGATTTTCTTCTTTTAATCTCTGGTAAACCTTCACCATGGCTATCTTTATTATATCGGCCGCTGTTCCCTGTACAGGTGTATTCATAGCAATACGTTTTCCGGCAGCCTGAAGCATCTTATTTGAAGCCTTGAGTTCAGGTATGCTTCTTCTCCTTTTGAACATCGTCGAAACATATCCGTCATTCTTTGCGTTTTCTACAGTATCATTCATAAACTTTTCCACACCGGGATAACGGTTAAGATAACTCTTTATATACCTGTCAGCCTCGGCTACGCTTACACCTATATCCTTTGAAAGCGAAAAAGCGCCTATACCGTATATTATACCAAAGTTTACTGCCTTTGCCGCACTTCTCATTGACGGCGTTACCATATCTTCAGGCATATCAAATACCTGAGCCGCAGTAGCAGTATGAATATCAGCGTCTTCAAGAAATGCCTGCTGCATATTTTTGTCACCGCATATATGTGCCATTATTCTAAGCTCTATCTGGCTGTAATCGGCATCAAGCAAAACTTTCCCTTCATCACATGTGAAAAACTTTCTCATTTCACGGCCCAATTCAGTCCTTACAGGTATATTCTGCATATTTGGTTCAGTTGACGAAATTCTTCCTGTTCTGGTTTCAGTCTGCTTGAATACTGTATGTATTCTGCTGTCATCACATACAGTTTTCATCAATCCGTCAACATAAGTAGAATTGAGTTTTGTAAGTTGTCTGTATTTTAAAATAAGATCGATTATCGGGTGTACGGGACGTAATTCTTCAAGAACCTCCGCATTTGTCGAATATCCGCTCTTGGTCTTTTTCTTTGCAGGAAGTTTCAGCTCATTAAACAAGATATCACCAAGCTGTTTCGGAGATGAAATATTAAATTCTTTTCCCGAAAGCTTATATATTTCATCCTGACACTGTGAAATATCTTTTGTAAGCATCTCGCCAAATTTCTTTACGCCATCCGTATCTGTCTTTACCCCTGTAAACTCCATAGAAGCAAGAACTTCCGTCAAAGGCTGTTCTATATCTGTCAGAAGCGATGTCATATCAAGAGAATCTATCTTGTCACTCATTCTGTCACACAAAAGCGGAAGAACTGTTATATCGGCATTTTCATCACTGCTGTTGTATTCAATAGCATTTTCACTGCACAATCTTTCAATAACATATTCTGTAGAGAGCGGATCAATAAGATACGCTGCTATTTCCGAGTCAAACTTTATATTATTAAGTACACTTCCGTTTTCAAAAGCAAATCTGTATGCAGGTTTAGCACAAAATGTTCTCTTCGGTACTGAAGAAGAAAAAATTTTTAAAATGATATCCTTATTATCTGTTGTATAGATAACATCTTCATTTATAACTTTTATAAGGCAGGTTTTTGAATCAAAAATAAAATCTGCTTTATGGCTGTTTATGATTTTTTCTGCAGTATCATTGTCAAGTTCAGCTTTTTTTAGTGATTTGTAAACAGCGACTTCCTGTTTTACCATATCGTCATCAAAAAATGAAAGTGCTTTTGCTTCAAGTCCGAGTCTGTCAAGAAGCTTGAACATTTCAAGTTCGGTCAGAAGCGAACTTACTGCTTCTTCATCAGCCGGATTATCCTTGTACTTGGCAATATCCTGAGCTATAGGTGCTTCTTTACATATTGTAGCAAGCCATTTACTTTCTTTTGCAGATTCTTTTCCGTTTACAAGTTTGTTGTAAACTGCTTTTGTAAGTTTTGCCTCCTCAAGCAGATCGTACAAATTTTCTATAGTCTTAAACTCACGTATAAGAGTAGTTGCAGTTTTTTCACCTATTCCTGCGACTCCCGAAATATTATCCGAACCGTCACCCATAAGTGCTTTAAGGTCTATTAGGTGAACCGGTTCAAATCCATAATTTTCTATAAACAATTTTTCATCATAGTTTATAGTTTCCTTGTTTGTAACAAGTCTTACTGTGACATTATCATTTATAAGCTGAAGACTGTCTCTGTCACCTGTGAGCACCGTACAGTGTTCACCGTTTTTTGAACATATTTCTGAAAGCGTTCCAAGTATATCGTCAGCTTCGTAGCCTTCGCATTCTATAATATTTATACCAAGTCCCGACAGCAGTTTTTTTATAAGTGGCAACTGCATAGCAAGCTCATCGGGCATACCTTTTCTGTTTGCCTTGTAACTTGCAACCGCCTTATGTCTGAAAGTCGGCGCTTTCAGGTCAAAAGCCACTACTGTACAGTCCGGTTTTACGATTTCCCTTTCTTTAAGATATATATTCATAAATCCGGTTACCGCATTTGTAAAAACTCCTTTTTTATTTGAAAGAAGCTTTATTCCGTAAAAAGCACGATTAAGTATACTGTTGCCGTCAATAGCAAGCATCTTCATAATAAATTTCCTCCTCACTCTTACACCGGCATTTTTAACATTCCTTTTTATTATACCAAATATTTTTAGAAAACACTATGCTTTTTTAAAATTATTTTAATCCTTAAAGTACAAAAAACCGGATCTCTTTGTAAAATAAAGAAATCCGGTCATAATTATCAGTTCTTATCAAGTAAATCCATATCAATAAATGTTGTCTGACCCTGTACAGCAATGTCACTCTGATTTATAACATTTTTAAGAGTACACAGAACTGATGAATCGACATCTTTGCTCTTTCTTACAGCAGCTACATGATATGATACTGTAACATTTCCACTCTCAGTAGCAAAAGGTTCAGAAAGCGTTCTCAGAACAGAATCCACACGAGCCATTATATTTGAATATCCGGCAGCGCCATTTGCCATCTGTACTGAAACTACAAATTCGTCCGAACCGGTTCTGTATACCATTCCGTCGTCAAAGTTACTTCTAAGAGTATCGGCTGTTGCTAAGAGCACCATATCTCCGACTTCTTCACCGTACATAATGTTTACATTACTGAAATTATCTATGTTGAGCATTATAAAGTAATATGGTGTATCGCCTGTTTCAGTAACTTTTCCCGGTTCAAAGTCATTTGAGAATGAAACTCGGCTTCTGGCATCTGTAAGTATATCGTTGAATATTGCTGTATTGAGTGATTCTTTTGTCTTTGCGTTCTTGGCAACAGCACTTGTAAGAGCCATTGCTGTCTTTTCCTGCTTTTTGCTTATTATATTGAATATAACAATAAGAACAAGACAGAAAATACAGAACACTACAAGATACAGTTTCATGTTATTCGTAAGAGCAAATATCTCTTCTTGTGTGTCATCGATCATGAAAAGCCAGCCTTCATCTGCCATGTAAGAATAAATGGATATGTATTTTTCACCATTAGCACTATATTCAAAACTACCTGTCTTGCTTGTACCAATTAGTTTAAGTTCAGCACATGTATCCAACAATTCACCATTTGTAGCTTCTGCAGTTATTTTATTTGGATCTTCGTTAAATATATACTTGTTATCATTAACATTGACCATGCTGTAAAATGAGGATTCCATGTCTCTCTTGCCAAGAGCATCGAGTGTATCTACAAGACCTTCTGTATAAACACCAAGACCTACAAGACCTACAGGTTTTTTGTTTTCATCATAAACAGCCTTATACATTGAAACGATCTGTTTTCCGCTGGCTGGAGAAATAATAATACCTGTGTCATAAACACCATCACCTGCAGCCATAAGTGCATCCTGAAGCGCTTTCAACGGATCACCTGTTCTTGTTGTCATGCCTGCTGTCTGTTTGTTTGTATGTGCAAGAACATGAGTATTCCATTCACTGACATATATACCTTCAAGATTTACAATATCTTTTGAAAATTCTTCTGTATACTTCTGAGCTGCATTTACAGCATCTTTATCATCAGGATTTTTTATTACACTCAGAATTTCTCCTGCATGACTATACTGTGATAATGTTTTTTCTGCATTTTCAACATATGTCTTTATTATCTGACTTCGCTCTTCTGCGATAGTTGACATATAGTTTATGGAACTTGTTTTGGTTTTCTGACTGATAAGCTGTGTTATACCTATGGACAAGCCAAGCATAAATACAAGCTGTACAATCAGGATAAGGTTAAGTGCGGAAACTTTTTTTGTTTTTTCATTCATGGTAAATACCCCTTTCAAAATTTAAATTTTTTAATCCCTCTATCAATCATCCCCAAGGAGATTATTTAACTTATTTTTTAAAATACTGCTTCCGCCAGGACGTTTTGGCGGTGCTGTCAGAGTAACTGAATTTGTCACCGGTTTATTTCTCGGTTGCTGTGGTGGTATATACGGACCATTAGACTGTGTATTCATATTGTTCATATACGGATTTGCTTCATTTGGATTGTTAGGTGGCAGATAGAGTGATGCACCACGATTTGTTTCAGGAACACCGTGATAAACAGAATAATTATTATTTACAGGCATATTCATATTGTTACCATTTGGTCCGGGCATCTGTCTTCCGATATCAGTTATATTCATTGCACCGTTATGCAATAATACAACTGCCCCTGTATTTTCATAATTGAGTGAAAATATAAGATTTATGCATCCGTTGCACGGAAGGATAGGAGAAACATTACACGAATTAAATACAGTCATGGCAATAATTTTTGTTTCACCATCAGCACGCATTTTGTTGATTGCATCAATTTCAGCATGAATGTTATTCGGGATATTTCCCTGCAAAACATACATATTTATACCTGTATATATTCTTCCATTGCCTGCATATATCGCACATACTGTATCTCCTGATACAGGTGGTGAAGTGTTAGTGTAGCGTTTGTTTATCAGATCTATAGCTGTGTCTATAAGAAATCTGTAATCCATAGTTATCTACGTCCTTTCGAAAATCAAATACAAGCTCAAACTTTAGTTAATGCAAACAATTTTTTTAAACACAGTTCCATCATTATTAACTATTATAACATAAATACATGTATGTTTCAATAGAATACTTAAAAAAAATGTTTTTTAAGCAAGTTTATCATTTTTTGCGATAACTGTGTATAAATATTTTCAGTTATATATTTTTATTCATAACTATTATAACATTGATCTCAAAAACAAGAGTAACTATTTTGACTATATTTATTACTTATACACATTTTAAATCACTATCTGAAATATACACATATTCAAATCCATCGTCATTCAACTTCACAATACTGTTGTAAATCAAATTATATCTTTCCAAATATTGCGCTGTCTTATGATAGTGTCCTGAAAACCATAATTTATAATCAAGCTTGCTGTCAAGTTCATCAAAATACCTCGTTAAGCAGTTTTCACCGAAATTATCATTTTCAAAAATCTTTGCCTGAATACTTTGAGGAAGAGAATGTGTCACCACAATATCAACTTTCCAGTCATGTTTTTCAAGAACTTGTCTGCCGTACTCCATTTCCTCTTCTGAAGGAAGTTCCTCATTCCAGAGCGTGCGTCCCAGTTCACGATATTCCTTATCATGACTTTCGGCACCGCCAAAAGCAAATATTTTTTTACCGCAAAGCTCAAAAACACTTCCTCTGCAAAGATGAATGATATTATCGGTAATTTTCTGCACATTACCACCGTTCCACTGCTGAACTTCATATTCTCTGAGCATGTCAAAGTTCTCATGATTTCCGTCTATCCACAAGGTAGTCCACGGCTTCTGTTCAAGCCATCTGAGCCAATACTTCTCCTCTTTCGAATTATCCCACCTAAGCCCGAAATCTCCGCAGATGATAAGATAATCGTCTCTTGTAAGCTCTGAATGCAGACTAAAATTTTTTGATGATAACTTTCTTATATCAACTTCTCCGTGAATGTCACCTGTTATAAAAATCATAGCTTAAAACCTCCTTTTCTGATTTGCTAAATATCTCCTGAAAATTGTTTATTTAATTCTACCACATATGTCTGTATTTTTCAATATAATTCACATCATTCATTTATTCAGTGAATATTCACCCAAAATTCACTTATTCACTATCTAAAAGTGAATTTTCACTTTTTTCATTGACAAACATGAATAAATAAAATATACTTATAATATAAATACAAAATCATATTTTTTATATTATCAAGGAAGTGCCATAAATGAATTTTGAAACTGAAAATATTGAATTTAAATCTGATATAACAAATGACATATACAAAAAAGTTATAGCTTTTGCAAATACTGACGGTGGAATAATTTACATTGGTGTTGATGACAACGGAAATGTTATAGGTATTCAAGATATAGATGAAACCTATACACGCTTAACAAATGGTATACGTGATGCTATAACCCCCGATGTAACAATGTTTATCAAGTATACATTACAAGATGACAGAGTAATAAAGATAAATATCAACGAAGGAACATACAAACCATATTACCTCAAATCAAAAGGTTTAAAACCGGGAGGTGTGTATATAAGACAAGGAGCTTCTTCAGCACCGGCTTCATCTGAACAGATACGACAAATGATAAAAAACTCCGATGGTGATATTTTTGAAGCAATGCGTTCTTTAAATCAGACACTGGATTTTGAAAGTGCAAAAAAAGCATTTAACAAGTATAATGTTGATTTTTCAGAAGAAAAATATCGTACACTGGGAATTTGCAATGATACAGGCGAATTATACACCAACCTTGCGCTTATCATTTCAGATCAATGTCCCTACACAATAAAAGTCGCTGTATTTTCCGATGAATCAAATACTGTATTTCGTGACAGTAAAGAATTTTCAGGCTCAGTATTTGAACAACTGGAGCAGACATTCAGCTATTTAAAATTATGTAATAAAACAAAGGCAATTTTTAACGGTCTTGAAAGAACTGAAATGATAGATTATCCGGAAGAGGCAATCAGAGAAGCCTTGTTAAATGCTATAGTTCATCGTGACTATAATTTCAGTGGCAGTATAATCATAAATGTAAATGACTACAAAACAGAATTTATCTCAATAGGCGGACTAGTATATGGATTATCAACAGAAGATATAAAAAACGGCATATCTCAACCACGTAATAAAAATCTTGCAGAAATATTTCATCGTCTGCATCTGATAGAATCCTATGGTACCGGAATACGAAGAATTTTTAATCTGTATAAAAATTCAAAAGTCACACCATCTATCGAAGTAACCGCAAATACCTTCAAAATAACTATTCCAAATATGAACGCTTCATCAGACACTGCTTCTGAAACCGTAAAGAAAATTTCCGTTCAGAAGGAAACTATTCTTGATTATATACGTAAGAACGGTTATATTACCGATAATGAAATTTCAGAGATTCTGAATATAAAACGAACAAGAGCTTATACCATAGCTAAAGAAATGTGTACAGAAAACCTTATAACCGTAACAGGTAGAGGAAGCAAGAAAAAGTACTCACTCTGACCCCTCCCCCGCCCCGAATTTACGTGCAGGGGAGGGGTATAACCGCACATAACCCAACAAATTTGTTCACATATATTTTTTTCAAAACACTATTCTTTTTCCTTGTTTTATGCTAAAATAGTTATTGCAAAAATATTTTTAATGAGCGTGATACAAAAATGGATTTTATAAGCATAGGAAATGTAAAAATAAAAAAAACAGCTGCACTCGCTCCTATGGCAAGTGTTGCAGACAGAGCGTACCGTACAATAAACCGTGAATTTGGCGCATCATACACCGTAAGCGAACTTATATCCGCAAAAGGACTTTGTTACAATGACAAAAAAACCGAGGAACTTTGTAAAATAACCGAACAGGAACGTCCCTGCGCACTTCAGCTTTTCGGAAGCGAACCCGAATATATCGCAAAAGCGGTAAAAATATGTATGGAATACAAACCCGACATTATTGATATAAATATGGGCTGTCCTGTTCCAAAAGTTGCAGGAAACGGCTCAGGTGCGGCACTTATGAAAGACCCTGAACTTTCTGCCGAAATAGTACGTGCCGCTATTTCCGAGTCAGATGTACCTGTCACCGTTAAAATCAGAAAAGGCTGGGACGAGGACAATGTAAATGCAGTAGAATTTGCTATGAAAATGGAAAAAGCGGGTGCTTCTGCCATAGCTGTACACGGAAGAACTAGAAATCAGATGTACAGCGGAAAATCAGACATAGAAATCATCAAAGCCGTCAAAGAAAATGTATCTGTTCCTGTAATCGGAAACGGTGATGTTGCGTCACTTGATGATTGTCTGCGTATGTATGAATACACAGGTTGCGACCTTGTCATGATAGGACGTGCCACATACGGAAATCCATGGATATTCAAAGAAATTTCCGATTACTTTGAAGGCAATGTTTTTAAGAAGCCATCTCTTGAAGAACGACTTGAAACCCTTCTCTACCATATCAGACTGTCACTTCGTGACAAACCCGAACATATAGCAATGCGTGAAGCCCGAAAACACTCCGCATGGTATCTGACTGGAATGTACGGAGCGGCATCATTCAGAAAAAGATGCTATGAACTTGCAAGTTATGACGATGCAGTTTCTCTGGTAGAAGAATTCAAAAAAATACAACTGGAAAGAATGTAGCAAAATGAAAACAATATCAATAGACCTGCACAATATGCCTCTTACACAAGCTCAGCGTGAAATGATGAAAATACTTAAAACTTCACCAAAAGATACAACCATGATAGAAGTTATCCACGGCTGTCACCACGGTGACCGCATACTCAGATACATACGCACCGAACTTAAACACCCACGCATCTCTAAAAAAATACTCGGTCTTAACAACGGTATTACGATACTTGAACTAAAATAACCATAAAAAATCAGGCTCATCTGTCATGAATGAGTCTGATTTTTTGTTTATATTTTATTCTTTTTATCTTTTATTCTGAGATTTACATACTCAGGTCTGAGTTTGGAATACATTATCTTCTGCTCACCATACAATCCCGTATTTCCTGACATAAGATACGAAATTCCGCACGCAAGTGCAAAAAAAGGCACTGCTTCTGTTCCGAAAAGCTCTATACTCATAAATATTGACGCAATCGGACAGTTTGTTGCTCCGCAAAATACTGCTATAAGCCCTATTCCTGCTCCAAAAGAAAAATCTATACCAAAAAACGGTGCAAAAAAGCTTCCGAATGTAGCACCGACAAAAAATGACGGTACTATCTCACCACCTTTAAATCCGCACCCAAGCGTAATAGCAGTAAATATTATTTTCACCGCAAAATAATAAAACGGAACACGATACACAAAACTTGCATTTATCACATCTCCGCCTGCACCATTAAAAGTCTGGCTTCCGGAAATAACTGTCATGGCAATTATAATAAACGAACCAAATAAAACTCTCACATATTCATTTTCTATTTTACCTGTAAGGACTTTCTTGGTCTTTTTCAGTGTATAGCAGAATAAACGACATACAAAAGCACAGACAATTGCAAAAGGTATCATATGTACTATGATATTTACGCCGTCCGTATCAAGTTTAGGTACAGACAACATATGAAAAGACGTAGGTTCTACGCCCGCCGCAACAGAAATCCGATATGCCATTATAGAAGACATTACACACGGTATTACTGCGCTGTAGTGCATTATTCCGACACTTATCATCTCGATTGAAAATATCGCCGCTGTTACAGGTGTACCGAACAACGCTGAAAAACACGCACTCATACCACACATTACAAATATCTTTTTATCTTTTTCATCAAGTTTAAATAATTTAGCCTCTGTTGCCGCAAAACTTCCGCCTATCTGAAGCGCCGCCCCTTCTCTGCCGGACGAACCACCCAGAAAATGTGTTATTATCGTACTTATAAAAATAAGCACCGCTGTCCTGAAAGGAAGTTGTCCGTCTGAACGCACAGCAAGTATTACCGCATTTGTTCCTTTGTCATTTTTCATTCCTGCAAGGTTATAAAGCCAGACTATCAAAAGACCGCCAAGAGGAAGAAAAAATACTATCCATCTGTTTTCGGTCCTTACCTCCGACAGATAATGCAGACCATAATGAAACACAACACCAACAGGTCCGACCAGTGCCCCTGTCACTACCCCTGCAATTGCCCAGAAAAAAAGAGTTTTAAATGATGCCAGAACGTCTTTTATCCACATTTTAAAACTTTCAGAAATTTCTTTCAAATACATTCCCGCCTTCCGTTATCACAGCTCAAATCCACACAATATTATAACATAAAACGAATATACAAGCAAGGATAAAATAACTTCACATTTTATTACAGCACCATTTCAGATAAGTCCATACCATTTTAAAATTTCTGTATTGTGTTCTTTGCGGTTATTTAATTCCGTCATAACTTCATTGTACCATTTTTCATCTGAAAAATACTTGCTATAACACATCAAAACCTCATCTTTACTTTCTATAAAATTTCTGTATTTTATATCATATTGTTCTTGTGAGTATTCTCCAGTATTGTTTTGTATATGATACTTAACAATTTCAAGTTCTTTTTTACAACGATTGCAATATTTATCAAACATTTGTTGTAGTGTACTAAATTTTATTTGTAACATACCTTCTGATTCGTTGTTAGAAAAGCTTTCTTTCAAGCTTATGTTGTTTGGCATAGAATAATCATAAGTATAATCAATAACAGAATTAAAATCTTTAACATTATCAAGAATCGGAAAAATATATTTTTTCGTCATATTTAATGCATACTCAAATACTTTTAGCATATCACAATTGTACTGCTTTACGTTAAAACATGGCGGATATTGTATATGACGAAGCGATTTTACTACACTCATTCGTTCATCTTTAGTTTTATATCGATATGTATATCTATACATATTAAAAAGATCATTAAACCAATTTCCCAAAGGTTTTCCCGATAAATCAATTTCTTTCCTATACACCGTAGCCACACCACAAAGTATTGTAAAAGTATAATTATGCCCTTCCTTAAACGTAATCACATGCAAAATCTCATCATTAATAAGCCTTACATAATAAGGATATCTGCTCTTTATCTTCACAAACCCCATCGGTTCAAGTGCAGGACCGAATACTTTTTTGAATGCGGAATTCAGTGTGAGTTTCTTTTCCGGTTTTTCTACAGCGTTTTTAGTCACAGTTATTGTCGGATGACTTTTAACCACCTGAGATTTCATAAAATACATTACTTCCGTATTTATATCATTGTCAAAATCAAAGTTAAGTACCGCTCTGCGTGGCTCCATGTCTATGTATTCCGCAAATTCT
>JAGAKZ010000037.1 GCA_017848115.1 Oscillospiraceae bacterium | reverse complement strand
TTCCCAATAAAATGGGATATAGGGTGTGTGTTACACCCGGTTGTAGTAAACTTGGGTTAGTCCTGGGTTGAACAATAAATAAAATATGTTTTAATAAAATTTTATATTATTTTTATTAAGTTTAATATTTTTAATAACATTCTGAAGATATGTATGCTATGCAACAGGCGTTATCGGAAAATGAGAGATTTAAAAATCTGGATAGGAAAACATCTAATGTTTTACGTTATTGTTCTAAGCTGAAAATTGATTTTGATATTGATGAGGAGACGATGGATATGTGCAAGGCGTTTGAAGATTATAAAAATCTTGGGAAGAGTGAAGGAATCGAGATTGGGAAGAGTGAAGGAATCGAGATTGGAAAGAGTGAAGGAATTGAGATTGGAAAGAGTGAAGGAATCGAGATTGGAAAAAATGAGGGCATTGAGATTGGCAGAAATGAAGGCTTGACTCGATTTGCAACTTATCTTATCAAAAATAATGTTGACATTCAGGAGATTATTTCCCAGACAGGATTGTCAGCTGATGATATTATGAAAATAAAGAGTTCTATTATGTAAAAATTAATTTTGTTTAATTTTTATTATTGTGTTCAAAGTAAAAAGCACCTCTGAAAATTGCTGATACTCTTATCGGAGAATCAGCAACCAACCGAATAGGATACGAAACCCGTGCAGAATCAATACGATTTTGCACGGGTTTTCTTATCCACAAAAGTTGTATTCTATTTTCCACTCATTGTTATTTTGCTTCTTTTCTTTGAGCCTGCGCCTCCAGAAGCTCTGCTATGAGATACTCTACCTTACCTTTATCCCGTTCTGATAGACAGTGCCAGATATGAAGCAGATTCTGTTCATCTTCGCTGAGTGACTGTTCATCTCTGTGTTTTTGACGGCCAGCCAGATAATCAAGGCTCACCCCATAATATTCCGCAAGCTGAATCGCTCTCATAAATGGAAGTTCCCGTTCTCCCTTTTCATATTTCCCGTAATACTGTGCCGTTGTTCCTAAAAATTCTGCAACCTCCGTCTGTGTTTTATCAGAATCTTCCCGTAAATCACGAATTCTCTTGTACCATGCCATAAATGACACTCTCTTCAATAAAGATTTTATCACATATGACTAAAAGGTATTGACTTTTTCAACTTAAATAGATTATAATACAGATAAGAGTAGCCAGATGTGATTATCTTGTGTGCTCTGTAACTATATTATTCTATTTATGGGAGGTTTTAGTATGAAACGTAACCGATTTTTAAGCTTTTTCCTTGCAGGACTTATGCTGTTTTCATTCTTGTCGGTGTTCCCGAACGATTCACTCAGCCCATTAACTATGATGGAAGCAAATGCTGCTGAGGGCAGGTTGTACAACCAGAATGATTCCTACTGGAAAGCTGTAACATTCACCAAGTACGCTTCATCTAGGAACAGTATGTATACGTCCGGATGTGGCATTTTTTCGTTCTGTAATGCTATATACGCACTGAATGGGAGTAAGATAAGAGCTGAAGAACTTGCCACATGGGCTGTTAATAATGGATCCTATCAGCCAGGCAATGGCGGTTTGTATAGACAAGCCTTTTACAATAGAGTTCAATCAGGCTATGGCAGCAGCTATGGATTCAAAATTGACGGTCAGTATTATGGAACGATTTCAGACACCAGATTGATTAACCACTTAAAGAATGGCGGTGTTGCCGCAATTCATGTTTCCAATCATTTTATGGCAGTTACAGGATACAATGTAAGCAATGGTACATATCACGTCATTGAAAGTGCTGTTTATAGTGGCAGAGGGCTTCAGGCTGATAGTTGGGTGAGTGCATCGAAGCTTTCTTCTGGGGCGACAGATGTGGATTGGTATGCGTTGATTTCTAATACTCTTGTTTCTGATTTGGATAGAGAAAACTTTTCAATTTATACAGACAAAACATCATATTCAGTAGGCGAAACTGTAACTTTTAATTTTACAAGCAAAGGCGAAACTGAATTATACATACCATTGGATTATAATGGAGTCCGTAGTGATTTTATAGATGTAACGGGTAAAACATCGTATTCATGTTCTTTTGATAAGGCTGGAACTTATGGCTTTTTCCTATACGGTCGAAATAGTTTGGGAGAAACTTCTACAGTTGATGATTATCAAGAAATCATAATATATGATGATACACCATCTGGTTTATCTATTACAAATGATAAGTCCGAATATGCACTAGGTGAAACCGTTACATTTGAATTCGAAAGTGTTAATGCAGCTGAACTCTATATTCCTCTTGATTATAATGGAGTTCGTAGTGATTTCATAGATGTCACCGGCAAAACATCGTATTCATGTTCTTTTGATAAAGCTGGAACTTATGGCTATTTTTTGTATGCTAGAAATAAATATGGTGAGAATTCAACAGTTGTAGAATATAAAGAATTTAAAGTATATGATTCTGCTCCACAAGAATTGATAATCAATAATAATAAAAAAGCATATAGAACTGGTGAGCAGGTTGAATTCAGTTTTTCAGCCGCTTATTCAACAGAGTTATACATTCCGTTAGATTATAACGGAAAGCGAATTGACTTCATTGATGTTACAGATAAAAACTCCTATATTTGCACTCTCGAAGAACCAGGCACATATGGTTATTTTTTAGTCGGTCGTAACCAATATGGCGAATCTACTACTGTTGATAACTATCAGGAGTTTATTGTTTATACCGATAGAATTCTAACATTCGATGCTAATGGCGGAACAACTCCTACTGCTACAAAATCAATCCTATACAATACTGCATATGGTTCATTACCCAAGCCGACACGCACAGGATATACTTTCGCTGGATGGTACACAGCAAAAGAGGGCGGTACGCAGATAACGGAAGATTCGATTGTTTCAGTAACAACAGATCAGACTCTCTACGCTCACTGGACAGCAAACAAATACACCATAACATTCAACACCAACGGCGGCTCCTGCGACACAACCAGTAAATCAGTAACCTACAACAGTACTTACGGTGATTTGCCAACACCAACTCGTACAGGACATGTTTTCAAGGGCTGGTTTACTGCTGAAAGCGGTGGTACGCAGATCACCAAGGACAGCAAGGTAACGATTACTGCTAATCAGACACTGTACGCACAGTGGAAGCTGAACTCTTATACTGTTACGCTAGATGCAAATGGCGGTACTGTATCAGACGATTCAGTTACTGTGACTTATAGCAAGGGCTATGGAACATTGCCTAAGCCCACACGAGACGGCTACACTTTCCTCGGTTGGTTTACTGCAGCAGATGGCGGCACAGAAGTGACTGCATCCACGACTGTTACAACAAATAAAAACCACACGCTTTATGCACACTGGGAGAAAAACAAGGTTGTTGGAGATGTTAATGCAGATGGAACATTCAATGTGGCAGATGTAGTCATGCTTCAGAAATGGCTGATCTGCATACCAAACGCAACACTCACAGATTGGCAGGCTGCGGATATGTGTGATGACGACATAATTAATGTATTGGATATGTGTCTTATGAAGCGTGAATTGATATCAAAATCATAATATCCGAGCTAAATCTGCACACGGTTGCTTGGATTAGACGAATTATTTCTCAAAGGGACAAATCAGAAAATGCTGTCTTGCATAAACGCAAGGCAGCATTTTTCATTACTCGGATAGGGTTTTCTCAAACTCCTCCCCCGAAATCTCCCCACAAAGATAAGCTCTCCGAGCCGCCTGAGCCTGCATCAGCCATGCGGCATACTGTTCAAACGTCATATCCTTTTCCGTTTCTTCTCCTGGAAGCTTCCATTCGCCACGTTCAAAACGCTTGTAATTGTGGTTTTTTACACGGTCATATTCCGCAAGCACGGTGTCCTGCTGTTTCTTCAATTTCTGCATAAGCTTCGGTGCGACCTGTTGCAGGCCTTATCGTCAGCCGTAATCACTCTGTCACAGTACAGGGTGATTTTTTTCGTTTTCGGAACAAAGAATCTGCCACAGCACTGACAGCTGCGTATCGGCTTACCAAGCTGGGTGAAATGCAGGAGCATGAATGCGTAGTAATCATCAAATCGATTGAAAAAATAGGTTTCCGATAGCCGCATTTCCGCTGAACTGATTGGATGATTAATGTACTCCATCTGATAACTCCTGCGGAATAGTTCTGTTTCCGTCAGCACACATTCAGCAAACCATTTCTGCACATCGTCATACTGCTCGCACTTGTGCAGAATGCGGAATTTCTTCAACGATTTCTTCGCCAGAGACACGAGCAAGAAAATCCGTGCGGTACAGCGTGCAAAGGGCGAACGCGGGGAACGTGTGGGAACGACAATTCCCTACGGCTATATGAAAAATCCCGATAATCCGAAACAGCTTGTACCAAATCCCGAAACTGCTCCCATCGTCAAGCGAATCTTTGAGATGTACGCAAGCGGCATCGGCATCCGCAGAATCTGTGCGACCTTTGAACGTGAGGAAATTCTCTGCCCGAGCGTGTATGCGTTCAGAACGACAGGCAATCGGTCGGGAAATCCGAACCTTGACAAGCCCTACACATGGACAGTTACAACTGTTCGCAAGATGCTTTCCAACGAGTTTTATTGCGGAGATACGGTCAATTTCAAGACCTATTCCAAGAGCAATAAGCTAAAGAAACGACTGAAGAATCCGCCCGAAAAGCAGCTGGTTTTCAAGGACACGCACGAGGCTATCGTCAGCAGAAAGCTGTTTGATACGGTGCAGAAGCACTTCGCAGGCAGAAAGCGTCCCGATTTGCAGGGTGAAATGGACAAGTTTGCAGGCTATCTGTTCTGTGCTGAATGCGGTGCAAGACTGTATCTGCACAGGGGTAAAACGATTGATCCAAAGCTGAATGCATTCCAATTCGGCGGATACCAGACAAAGGGCAACGGCCATTGTACCTCGCATTATATCCGAGAATCCGTGCTGAACGAGATTGTGCTGACCTCGCTCCGACAGATGACGGCATACGCAAGAGAAAACACGGAGGAATTCTATGCGATGGCAACAGCAAATGGTGAAGCAGAAGCGGAGAGATTCTATGCTACAGCAGAACGGCAGAAAACGCAGATTACTGCGAGAATCAGTCAGCTTGACAACATCATCCGCTGTCTGTACGAGGACAGGGTGACGGGACGAATCACACCTGAACGCTATGATACAATGGCGAGTGGGTACGAGCTGGAACAGGCAGAGCTGCGGCAGGAACTGCAGTGCATCACGAAAAAATTGATGAGATGTACTTGCGTGAAATGTATGTGAAGGAGTTTATCGCCAAGGCAAAGACGTATATTGAGATGCCTGAACTCACGCCCGAATTGCTGTGAGTGTTCATTCGCAGGATTGAGGTGTATGAGAAAGCGGAGAAGTACTCCCGAACCTGCGGAAACAGGATTGTGATTCACTACACGTTTCAAGCGGGCAGCGGTCAGAGGGCGGACGCAGTAACGGATGAAGCGAGCGAAATGGCACTGCTTCCGGCATAAAAAGCAAACCCGAAAGGCGTAATACCTTTCGGGTTACATACCAGACTTATTTCTCCGTTAAGGATAATAGACAAATAGGGGTGCTTTTTCTTTTTAGATTAATATATCAGTTGGTTCAGTTTTTAATGAATAGAGTACATCGCTATCAGAATAAAAGGCGATATGTATGTGAAATGCATCGCATTTGATATCACCTATATATATGTTATTCTCAGAACTAAACGAAATTTTTTCTCCTGGGTTAAGAGTAAGTTTATTATCAGCAAATACGGCTGGATAACCTATATCTGTTTTTTGTGAAATCATACGTATTTGGCATATGTCACCGTTGATTTTAATAGTATTATCTGAAAGATTTTCATATATTGCCTGAGCGTATATATTTTCGCCTTTCTGATTACAGATTATTTCTATACGGATTTTTTCGTCATCACTTACAAATACGTTTTCTCCTGAATTTTTAAAATTGATATTTGTGGTAACGATATTTTTTTCGTTTTCTGTTATAAGCGAAGAAATAGTGATATCTTGTGTAGTTATTTGTGTTTGAGATGTTGCAGGTATATGTGAGTCGGATAATTTTGTATTTTTTTCTGTGCATGATGTAAAAATCAAAACTGCAACAAATGTAAAAAATAACAACAAACGGTTTGTTATATAACAATTGATAATCCTAAATTTCCTATGATATTTGTAATTTTGCACGCATAGCCACCTCCCCCGGAGTTTGAAGCAGTAGTTAATCCTAAGATAGATATTTGTCGATTGGTTCCACTGTCAGTCTCCAAAGCGACAGGTCCACCCCTATCAGTTGCGACAATTGAATTTGTTATACCAATCATATTTTTAAGATGTATTTTATGAAATTAGTATATCATAATTGTTTTTAAGTGTCAATAGTAAAATTAGAAGTAATCATAGAAGAATGATGCGATCTCTTGACATATGTATATGCGATAATTATAATTAAGTATATAATCAAATTTTTTTACCAGAGGTGATACGATGGGGAAATTTACAGAATATATAGGTTCGCAGTTTGGAAATCCTCGTGGGATTGTCGGAAAAATCTGCTGTATTATTATGAATGTGATAAATAACAAAATGTACATAAAGACTGTTCAAATGATTTCTTTACCTGAAAAAAGCCGGGTTCTTGATATAGGGTACGGAAACGGATATTTATTGAAACTACTTGATAAGAGCGGAAAAAAGTATGAACTATATGGAATTGATATTTCTGAGGATATGAAGAAAAAAGCCTCTAAGAAAAATGATAAGGCTTTCAGAGAAGGCAGACTTCATCTTGAAACCGGAGATTGCTGTGCCATTTCATATGAAAACGAATTTTTCAGTGCTGTTACATCAATAAATACAGTATATTTCTGGAGTGACATTTCAAAGGGAATGAGTGAAATATACCGTACTCTTACACAAAACGGAACTTTCTATAATGTTGTCTATACAAAAGAATGGCTGGACAAGCTTTCGTATACTAAAAAGGGATTTAAAAAATATGATGTCAAAACATTGGAAAAGTTGAGCAGAGAAGCAGGATTTAGTGATGTTGAGGTTCATGATATTGTAAAGGGCAGGAGTTTTGTGGTTGTATGCCGTAAAAAGTAATTTTGGAGTGTGATAAAATTGTATATAGAAAAAATAGACCGTACATATTTTGAAGAAGTAAAACGAATTACTGTAAATACAATAAAGAATATTTATCCGCATTATTACCCTGACGGTGCAGTAAATTTTTTTCTTGAACATCATAATGATGAAAATATTTTAAATGACATAGAATGTGACAGGGTATATATATGTTTTGATTCTGAAAATACAGTGGCAGGTACTGTTACAATAAAGGATAATGAGATATGCCGGTTATTTGTACTTCCGGAATATCAGGGGAGAGGATACGGAAGAGAACTTCTTGATTTTTCGGAGAAAAAGATTTTTGAAAATTATGATGCTGTAACTTTATCTGCGTCTTTTCCTGCAAAAGCTATTTATCTGAAAAGAGGGTATGTTGAGACAGAGTATAGTTATATCAGAACCGATAACGGAGATTATCTTTGTTTTGATACTATGATAAAAGTAGCTGTTGATAAAATTAAAAATTTCTGAGGTGATAAATATGGTTCTTCTTGTAGTTGATACGCAGAAACTAATTACTGATGACAGACTTTACAATTTTTCTGTTTTAAAAAAACGTATAAAAGAACTTATTGAAATATCACGTGAAAATGGAGTAGAAGTGATATTTGTCAGACATGATGACGGAGTTGGGTGTGATTTGACGAAAGGAACAGAAGGATTTGAAATATATGATGATTTTAAACCTGTTCAGAATGAAATGATATTTGACAAGACTGTCAACAGTTCATTTAAGGAAACAGGACTTCTGGAATATCTGAAAGGGAAAAATGAAAACACTGTCATGATTGTCGGGCTTCAGACGGATTATTGTATCGATGCCACAATAAAATGTGGTTTTGAACATGGTTTTAAAATGATAGTTCCCGAATATACAAACAGTACATTTGATAATAAATTTATGTCGGCAGAAGAAACGTATAAGTATTATAATGAATTTATGTGGAATAAAAGATATGCCGAGTGTGTTTCTTTTGAAAGGGCAGTTGAAATTATCCGGATGTAAAAGGGGAGATAAAGATGAATCATACAGGTACAAAAACTTTTGAAACCAAAAGACTTATTTGCAGAAGATTTATAAAAGAAGATTGTACGGATATGCTTGAAAACTGGATAGCAAATCCAAATGTACAATCTGAATATGGTGAACCTGTTTATACTACTGTTTCAGAAGTTAAAAAATTGCTTGAAAAGTATATACAAAATTATAGTGAACCTGATTTTTACCGCTGGGCTATTATTGAGAAGGCAAGTAACCGGAATATAGGACAAATTGCATTTTGCAGAGTATATTCGGATTGTTGTACAGCTGAAATAGAATATTGTATAGGTGAACAGTTCTGGGGAAATGGATATGCCGGTGAAGTGTTATCAAAGCTTATTGATTTTGTATTTTGCAATACTGATTTTTTAAAACTTGAGGCGTATCACAGATGTGAAAATGTAAAGTCTGCAAGAGTACTTGAAAAATCAATGATGTATGTTACAGATAATGTTCAGAGGTTTTCAAGAGAAAATATAATACCGCATGGTGAGGTTTGTTATTGTATTGATAAGGATACATATTTGGCGATGAACAATAAATATACGGAGGAATAGATTTATTAATGGAATTTATCAGACCTGCAACAGTTAAAGATGTTTCACGTATTGCGGAAATTATTGTTACAAATTATCGTGTCAATTTTTACCCGTTTTTTAATAATGATTTATTTTACTTTGGTGAATTGAACGTTATGGATATGGCTTCTGAATATATGGAAAATCATAATCTTTCACAAAGTTGCTTTGTATATGATGATGGCGTTGTAAAAGGAATAATTCGTGTTTGTGGTGATGAAATTGAAAAATTATATGTTGAACCGCAGTTTCAGAATCAGGGTATAGGTGCAAAGTTACTCGAATTTGCTATTCAAAAACTTCATGTTTCTTATTTATGGGCTTTGGAATATAACACCAGAGGTATTGCGTTTTACAAAAGAAATGGTTTTGAACTGACAGGAGAAAAAATGATGGAGGACGATTGGATTCCATTGTTGAAAATGAGGTTGGCAGATAAATAGTAGTGATGAAATTTTTTTAAATATGTAAAAAAAACATTCCCCTGAAGTGACAATTTCGGGAGAATGTTTTTTTGTGTTGTATTTATTTTTTATAATGCTTGCAAAAACTAAAAAAGTACTGTATAATATAATTAAACACGTTTAATAAATATACCAGGAGGAATCATAGTGTCAGAGAAAGTAAAGCGGAATCTTGAAATAACAAAAAATGCACTTTTAAATGCTACTGCCAGACTTATGATGAACTGTGATGATGCTAATGAAGTTACATCAAGAGCTATTGCAAAAGAAAGTGGAGTGAACCTTGCGATGATAAATTATTGTTTTGGTTCACGAGAGGGTTTACTTTATGAAGTATTTAAAAAGATTTTAAATGATGTGCAGGCAAGTGACCCCGAATTTGTTGAATTGATATCTTCAGAATTATCTCCTAAACAGAAACTTGTTGAATTACATTTTAAAATGATGAAACTGATGATCTCAAATTACAGTTATTCAAAAGCAATAACAAAGTATATATTGTTCAATCGTGATTCTGATGTTGGGATGGAAAGCCTGCCATTTATAGCAGAGCATTATTCGGGAAGGAAAACTTATAATGAATGCAGACTTATAGCATTTGAATTGACCGGTATGCATGAACTTGCAGTTCTTAATTATGAAAAAATAAAGGACTGTTGTGATATTGATCTTACCGATGATGAAGTATTGAAAAATTATATTTTACGGAATGTAAACAGATTTTTGGATTGATATTCATTAAAAAAATAAGAGGAGAGTTTTAATATGAACAATAAAAAAGCACTTGTAGTTATAGATATGCAAAATGATTATCTCTGGAATGAAAGAAAAAGTATGTTTTCCTACGATACTGACAGGCTTGTGGATTCTGTAAATACTATTATTCACGATTTCAGTCAGCATGGGAATGATGTAATATATATTGGTCAGATTTTTCCTGATATTATTACAAATAAATGGTTTATAGGCTTTTCGATAAAAAATACACCTGGTGCAGAAATTTTTTCAGGTGTTGATATTGTTTCTGATTTTTATTTTGAAAAAAATTTACCTGATACTTTTACTTCGAGAAAGTTTAAAGAATTTGTAGCTCTAAAACAATATGATGAAGTTACATTATGTGGACTTGATCTTTGCGGTTGTGTAGGTGCGACAGCAAAAGGTGCAGTAAAAAACGGTATTAAGGTAAAAATTGCAGAAATGGCTACAGGATGTCGTTTTGATAATAAGAAAATTTATAAACAAAAGGGCGATTTATTGTCTTTAGGAGTTGAATTTATATAAAAAATATTTCCCTCATATTGCAGATGCTTTGAGGGAAATATTTTTATATGGTATTTTAATTTTAAACATTTTTCGTTGTATTTTTATTAAGCACCATACTACCGACAGCGGTAATACAACCTGATATTATAATTGTAAATATATCAAAAGGCGAAAGAACTATTCTGTTGATACTTTCAAAAAGAAAACCCGTTCCAAATCTGTACAATCCTCCGTTAAGAAGTATCATTTCTCCGATATACATGAGCAATGTCATAGTAGATGCGATAATTGCGGGGATAAATACGCACACAAATTTACGTTTGCCAAGAAAAAAAGAACTCGTGAAAAATCCCGAAGTAACACCAAGAAGTATAAAAAATACAGTCATAAGAAAAGCTGAAACAGCAGAAACTTTTATACTTCCTGTTCTCCAGAAAGCAGTAAAGCACGCAAGGATACAAAGACCGAGAAATATTACAGAACATACAGACTGTATAATCAATGCTTTCATACGTTTTTTATCACCGCTTACTATCATCTGTCCAAATCCATACAGGCAGTTTAGTATTGAAAGAATAAGTACTATTGAAATCATGTAAAAATGAAGTTTAAAAGCCGGATTGTAGTTTCCGGTTAAAATATCAAGTGTGGTTTGCGGTCGGGGTACAGCTATACATGAATACATTTGCCAGTCTTCCAGTCTTACATCTATTTCGTCTGCTCCGATTACAATTTTTCTTTCAAGGAATACTTCGGAAATAAAGAATACTAAAACAGATGTCAGAAATCCGGTCAATAAGGAAAACCGCTTTAATTTTCTGATAAAAAGAGGCATCAGAAGAACTCCCGTTATAACAGCAAGACTGATCGGTGTATATGGAATAATGTATTTCGGATAATTTTCTTTCAGAACTATACCATTGATAATATAATCTTTTATAATGCAAATTCCCATGTAAATAGGGTAAACCGAAGCTAATAATACGCCTAAAACGGTAAACAGATGGTATTTTGCCAGAGATTTGTTTTTCATAAATATCTTCCTTTCATCTTGGATTTGTTAATAATACATATAATAGTGCAGTAATAAATAAAACAAATACAGTAGCAGAAAAATATGTCATTTTTTTAAAAGACAATATGTTTTCTATCCTTTTTCGTGTTCTTCCTCCGCTGAATGCAGAAGCGAATATATTTGAACTTCTTTTGTTTTCTACTAATTGATATGCATATTCTTTAATACGGTCAGCACCTGATTTTGCAATAACACATTCATCGCACGACAATTCCAGATCGTTAAGAAACATTTTTAGAAATATCCATGCAAAAGGATTGAACCAATGAACAGCGGTTATCAGAACAGCAATCACACGCCAGAGATTGTCCCTGCGTTTTATATGTGTTCTTTCGTGCAGTAATATAAGTTCGATATCCTTGTCAGAATAAGATTCTGGTAAAATTATTTTCGGACGAATGATTCCGTATACAGCAGGTGATGTGATTTTCGTGGAAAAATAGATATTATCACGCATATGTACTGAATCTTTCATTTCATGAAGTGTCGAAAAATAAATAATTGCAAGTATCAATACAATTGCAATAAATACTGTAATCCAGATTATTGAAGAAATGCTGAATATTTTTTCGAGAACAACAGAACCGTAAGTCACCGGAAAATAGCTGTCTGCCAGTGTAGTCATATTCATCATAGAAACCGAAACATGATTTGTAGGTTGATATACTTTTATGGATCTGGTTGTTATTTTTGAAATAAGTGACATGAGATTGTGATTTCCGTTAAGTCCTACAGGTATTGCCATTCTAATAAAAGGCACAAGCCATAGTATAATCGTGATTCTTTTTGGAATTTTTTTGATGTTTCTTACTAAAAGAACGAATATTCCGGTTATTACAGCTGATATGCTCATACTTAAAAGCCAGTAAAAAACTTCATGTAACATAGCAATCACCTTTTTTCGATAAGTTTTTTTAGTTCGTCGATCTCATTTTCCGTCAGCGGTTCATCTTCAAGAAGTGCAGAAAACAGTGCTTTTCTTGAGCCGTTAAATATTTTCTTTAAAAGAGAGTCGGCTTCAACTTTTTGCATTTCCTTTTTTGAAACAAGAGGCGTGCAGATAAACCCGGGGTCTTCACGTCTGATAAACCCTTTTGCCTCAAGTTTTTTTATTATGGTATAAGTGGTGTTTTTGTTCCAGCCGATAGTATCTGTTGCGATCAGACTTATTTCCTTTGCCGAAACAGGAGCGTTCGCCCAGATGATTTCCATTACTTTAGCTTCACTCTCAAAAAGTTTTTCTTTCATAATTTACCTCCATAGACTATTACTATAGTCTATACTATCACAATAGTCTGAAGATGTCAAGTGGTTCTTATACATATACTTGATTTTTCGTTATGAAAATGGTATTCTATATTTGTGTTTAAAAATATTCAGAAAAATTCTAAAGTGAGGTGCGGGTATGAAGAGATATTTCAATACAGAAGGTTGCTGTTATCCTGAAGATCATTATATGGTAAATCTGGATAGTCGTCTTGAAGAAATAAAAACTATGATTGAAGCAGGAAAATATTTTACGATAAACCGTGGAAGGCAGTATGGAAAGACAACTATACTTAAAGCATTAAAAAATCATCTTTCTGATGATTATATTATTTTAAGCCTTGATTTTCAAAGTTTAAGTATGACAGAATTTTCAACGGAAGAAAATTTTGTCAAGGCATTTGCTCGTGAACTATGGAAAAGATGCAGGGACAAGTTTACAGAAGAAATTACAGAAGAAATAAAAAAAATGCGACTTAGCCGGGAATATGTCTTAGCCGATTTGTTTCTTGTTATTAATGATTGGTGTTGTAGTTCAGAGAAGCCAATAGTTATGATAATCGATGAAGTTGATCAGGCATCAAATAATCAGGTGTTTTTTGATTTTCTGGCTCAATTGAGAGTTTCATATCTTGAAAGAAAAGATATACCGACTTTTAAATCAGTAATACTTGCCGGAGTACATGATATAAGGAATATTCGCAGAAAAATACGTCCTGACGATGAACACAGGCACAACAGTCCGTGGAATATATCTGCCGAGTTTAAAGTTGATATGAGTTTTTCTGTTAAAGATATAGAAAATATGCTTATTGATTATGAAAATGATAATCATACAGGCATGGACACAAATATGATAGCAAATCTTATATATGATTACACATCAGGATATCCTGTACTGGTTTCTTTAATATGTAAAATAAATGATGAACAGACTGATGATAGTATAAGGTGGAACAAACAAGGCGTGATATCAGCTGTCAGTCGTATGATTTCCACAAAACAGCCGTTGTTTGATTCGCTTATAAATAAACTTGAAGACAATGAAATGTTGAGAAATCAGGTGTACTCTATCTTGGTAAATGGTGATACAGCAAGTTTTGATCCTTATAACTCTGCTATGGATCTTGCTTTCATGTATGGATTTATCAATGTATCATGTGGAATTATGCATATATCCAATCGTATCTTTGAAATAATTTTGTATAATTATTTTCTCACATCAAATAAAATGCAGTCAATGCCTATATATGAAGCAGGTTCATATGATAAAAGTCAGTTTACGGAAAATGGCGTGCTTGATATGGAGAAAGTACTTGAAAAATTTACAGAGCATTTCAACGAGATAATGGGAGATAAACCTGAAAAATTCTTAGAGGAAAAGGGAAGAGAATATTTTCTGCTTTATCTCAGACCGATAATAAACGGAACCGGAAATTACTATATCGAAGCACAGACAAGAGACCACAGAAGAATGGATATAGTAGTGGATTATCTTGGAGTTCGTCATATAATAGAACTTAAAATCTGGCGTGGAGAAGAGTATAACCGCAAGGGAGAAGAGCAGTTATGCGAATATCTCGAAAAACATAATATTAAAAAAGGATATCTGGTTAGTTTTTGCTTTAATAAAAATAAGAAACCGGGAATTTATACGATACAAAACGGAGATAAGGTTATAGTGGAAGCTGTAGTGTAAAGGTATTTTGAGTCGGAAAGGGAATATTGTGGAGAATGCTATTGGAATAAAAAATAACTTCAGAAGTTATAAGTTTTGGATGTACGGAGCTTTAAAGTACAGCGGTACAGGTTCATAAAAAACATGACACACTTGCTTTGATTTGCAGGTGTGTCATGTTTTTTTATGTGGGTAAATTACAGCGTATAGTATGGTAAGTTTCAGCTATATGATGGGTGAAAAACAGCAGAAATTTTTTTGATCCACGTATTTATGCGGATGTATACAGATTGTTTTATCTAAAATAACTAAAATATTAAGAGCATCATTTTTTTAAATAAAAAAACAGACATTGTGATATAATACATACAGAGAATTTTGGAGAAAACAAAATAAAAATAAGTTCAAAGGATGGTTAGTATGGAATCAACAGAGAAAATTTTTATAAATCCGCAGGGAATAAGAGAATGCTCGCAAGAGATAAAGCTTCAGAATGTTGTTATGAAAAATCTGTTAAATAATTTTACAAGAGAAATTCATAAACTTGATCTTAACTGGGACGCACTTGGAGCAAATGAGATGGTTGAATCATTTGAAACGTTAAGACCAAGTTTTGATGGTTATGATAATTATCTTAAAAAGGTTACAAATTTCCTTGATCAGAATGTTGCTGAAAGTGTTGAAGCACTTGATGAGGCAATACAGGGAAGTGCTTCTCAGCTCAGAGCAAGATAAAAAATAATAAGACAGGAGTGTGATAATAATGAATAATATCAGAAGTGCCCATATCGAAGATCTTTATGCGTCTTCGAAGATGATTGCGGAACTTGCAGAGAATTATCGTTCAAGCTACACCAGAATGTATAATAGTGTAGATAATCTAGGAAACTCATGGCAAGGTTATGATGCAAATACTTTTTTTGAAAGAATAGGCAATGTAAAGCCAAGGTATGAACAGATGTATTTTATTATGATGCAATACAGTGAGTTCATAAGAAGTGTTGCTATTCGCTACGAAGCACAAAGTGAAGAAATAGCAAAAGCAGCGGCAGGATTAGAGTTTGAATAAATAAAGATTTACAAAACGGGAGAAAAAATGAGAAAAGAAAATTTAAAAAAAACAGTAGGATTAGTTTCATCAATGGTATTTATGGCAACAGTTTTTACCGGTTGCAATCTTGAAGAATTTTTTAACGAAGGACACAACAATTCTGTATCAGGTATGTCAAGTTCGTATACCGAACATGGTTATGGAAAAGAACTTGAACCTGATATACATGAACTAAAGACTGACAGCGAATACAGAATGCTGGGTGCAGAAGAAACAGCACTGTTTGAAACTAAGTTATCAGATGAAGATATAGCAATGGGAGTGCAGGCGGCCTTGTATTCATCGGATGGCGAAAAAATATGTGATATGTATGACGATGGAACATCGGGAGATAAAAAAGCAGGAGATAAAATTTATTCATGTTTATATAATGTATCATCCGAGAGTGGTGAAGAACAATCGTATGTGGTAAAGATAGGAGAAGAAGAAACCAATCCGATAAAGTTTACATACTTTGATGATATAACTGATGAAGAATATGACTATGCGAACAGTCTTTCTGTAATGTTTGATGAGATAGCAGAGAAATATACTCAGGATGGTGTAGTAACAGATAAGAAAAGCGCTTTTGAAGAAATATTAAGTAAGGCAGATGATCTGGTAGAGCAAGGAATAGCAATAGATTATGATGCATATGAAGAGGGGTATAGTCTGGTTGTAAATCTCACAAGCGGAATAGGGTGTTTTTATCAGATAAAAGAACCGGATACAGACGGTTCTTCTGATGTTGGTAGTATTGAAGTTTTTACATATCAGCCGTGCAAAGAAGGTTATCCGTTTTATCTTGATATGTATATGGATTATATTGATGATGGTGCTGAAAAAATGGACGAGGAATTTGAACATGTTTCTTTTAAAGGAAACTATGATGATGATGAAGTAAAGGTAAAATCAGTAAATGATTTTTCGCAAAATCAGATTATATTGTGGCATGGTCATGGTGGTTATACATTGGATTCGCACTCGATTATTGTTTGTAGCAATGAAGAAATATCTACTGATGATGAAGACTATATAAAGAGAAGAGTTTATGTCTATGAAAGTGGTGCAGTAGGTTTTTCCCACAAGTACGTTGATTATTATTGTCCGGATCTGACAGGTTCTGTTGTGTATATGGGATGTTGCAGTTCAGCAAAGGATACTGTTCTTGCCGCAAGTTTTCTTAACAAAGGTGCAGAGCTTTTTTTGGGTAATGATGGAGTTATTCGTACAACTTATAATATTAAGATGATAAAGCAAATTTCAAAAGGGCTTTCAGAACAGAAAAAAGATTTCTTTTTCTTTGACGGAGGTTACAGAACTGCTTCAGAGGCATTGGAATATGCAAATGAAAAAGAAGGAGAACATTGTTCATGCTGTGATACAAAAGTAGTTATGTACGGAAATATCGATTATAAACTAAGCGAAGCAGAAAAAAAAGCGAATGAGGAAACTGGTGTAGCAACAACTACAGCTGCAACAGTTTTGAATAGTGACATACAGTTAAAAAAATCTTTTATATCTTTTGACATCGGAAGCGATAGAGAACATAAAATAGATATTGAGAAATTACCTGATGGATATACTGAAGAAGATTTGTTGTGGACCAGCAGTGATAACGCAATAGCGTATGTAAAAAATGGTGTAATATTCCCTCATGTTGTTGGCAATGTTATAGTAGAGGTAAAAACAAAAGATGGAAAATATGTTCAGTACTGTTCAGTAAGTATAGTAGGAGATAAATAAAAAGAATGGCAGCGTATCGATTTTGACACGCTGCCATTCTTTTTTATTGGAAATAAAGATGAAAAAGGTTTTATAACAATAATCTGTTTCATCAGTTTAATTGAAAAAGTCGGATTATAATCATCAGTTAGCGTAAACTTTGTCATCATACTTGTAAAGTACAAGAACAACGTTTAAGTTTCCGTTAAGTGTTCTGAGTTCATCAATAAATTCTTTTTGATTTGCTGTATTATGAATTTCCACGCTGTATATGAGTTCGAAAAGTGTTCCGAATTCTGTAGTTTTAACTCTCTTGAGCATCCAGTTTGATGTATACTTGTTGAGGGTTTTATCAAAAAGACCAACATAGTTGAGGTTTTCTGGAATTGTAATTTTGAGAGTCATACTGCTTGTTGTAGCTGCTGCAAATTTAGTATAGTAAAGTACGCAGATAACAGCCGCCATTATGATAAGGAATATTATAGAGAAACCTATATATCCAAGTCCGCATATAAGACCTGTTGCGGTTGCATAGAATACATAAGCAATTTGCTTCGGATCTCCGGGAGCACTTCTGAATCTTACAAGAGTGAACGCACCGGCAAGGCTAAGTGAACTTGCTATATTATTTCCTATTGCGGCAATTACTATTGCTACAATAGGTGGTAACATTATGATAGTCCACACATAACTCTGTGAATATCCTTCCTTGCGGTTGGTTATAAGATACAAAAGACTTATAGCGAAGCCTATGATAAGTGAAGCAACAACAATAGTAGTAAATACTGAAAGTGTAAGACCGCCGTCAACAGGATAAATTGACTTAAATAAATTTTCCATTTAAATAAAAACTTCCTTTCGAAAAAAATAATGATTAATGAGTTTCGGTTACAAATGATTTGAATGCACGACCATATTTGGAGAAACTGGTTTTATACACACCCAACTGAGCGAGTTGCTGAGAAAGCCATATAGGCATTGAAGCACCGATCTTTACTTCCATAAGGTACTGACCCGGAAGTAAAATCTGAGAACCATAATTTGGCTTTGAAAGCGAAACATCAAATCTTCTCTGGGTGATAGCTCTGTCAAAAGTAAGTCTGAAACTGTCATCATCTTTTCCGAAAAATGCGGAACGCTGATAGCTTATGTACTGACGTGGAGTAACCGGATAATTCTTAAGAAAAACTACCAGTTCGTTAAGAACCTGATTTTGAATGTAACTTTTTTTGCTGTTACTGAGGTCAGGGATCTCACCTTCAAAAATAAACGCATTTGCCTGTCCGAGTGTCAGTGAAATACGTCTTTTGGTAACGATTCCACCGATTTTCTTTTTGATTTCAAGGTAAACGTTATCGTTTTCTTTGGCAGGAGAATAGTAGCTTCGTAATCTTATCTTCTCCTTATAATACGGTTTTTCAAGTGATTCACGTATGAGAAAGTTGTCATCTGTATCATAATATACGTTGTAGATACCGTATTCTTTTCCATCAACACAAAAAGCATCGGGATTCATATATTCACCTAAAACCGAATTAAGCGAATGATACTGTTCTTCATCAAGTATAAATTTGATTTCTTTCCTTTTGAAAGTGCTTATAGCCAATAGGATCACTTCTTTCTTCAAGTCATAAAAAATAAAATACCGAAAACTAATTATTTTTTGTCGCCTCTCTGTCGTTCAATCCCTTCCTTCTACTACATTCTAATATATATTTCTTAAAATAATCTTAAAATGTTTTAATGATATATGCGAGATTTTAGTGCATATTTTTATAATCATTATTCGTTTGAAATTATAATACTATTTTAAATGTATATAATGTAGAATACTTTCGATGAATTTAGCACAAATTATGCAAAATTTAATGATTGTGCAATAAAAAAAACATAAAATGATTTTATACTTGCAATAGTGATGTAAAATATGTGATAAATGTGATTTTAAGTAAGAAGTAAAAATGAGTGATTCTGATTGGTTTGATATTAAGAAAGAGGTTGAAAAAAATGAAGAAATTTAAAAAGGTTTTGTGTGGTATTTTATCAGCAACTCTCGTTGCTTCATACTGTGAAATATCTGATTTTTCGAATGATATTTCAAATACGGTTGTTGTTAAAGCAGATACAACGCTTAGAGGGGATATCAATAATGATGGTGTACTTACAGCATTGGATATCATGCAATTTAAACAGTACATGGTAGGAAAAATTCAACTTGACAGCGATGTTTTGTTGAGAGCTGACATGAATGTTGACAATATTGTAAATATCGTTGATGGTATATTATTGATAAATGAGTTTCTAAATCCGTCAGTACCTGAACCGGAGCAGACTACAACCACAACTCCTCCTGTTACTGATGATAATCAGGGGGGGATTGATGAAGTAAAGGAGATTTTACTTGATGGAAACTCTATAACAACAACAGGTTCCGGAACAGAAGTGAGCGGAAGTGTTGTTACGATTACAGAACCCGGCGAATATATCGTCAAGGGTAAACTTAATGACGGACAGATAATTGTAAGCGTTGACAAGACTGCTTATCCTGCCGGAAAAGTTGAACTTTCACTTCAGGGAGCAGACATAAGCTCTTCTTCAGATTCACCGATTTATGTAGAAAGTGTAGATGATGAGTGTGTCATAAGCGTTAAAAAGGGCACTGATAATGTGATCTCTGATGGTAAAAGTTATACAAATGCTGATGAAGATTCTGGTGCAATTTATTCAAAAGATGACCTGAAAATAAAGGGAAAAGGAAATCTTACCGTAAACGGAAATTGTGCAGACGGTATAGTAGGTAAGGACTCTGTGAAGATATTTAACGGAAATATTACTGTAAATGCCGTAGATGACGGTATCAGAGGAAAAGACAGCGTAAAAATAGGCGACGCTGATGATACTGATTTTTCAGCTCTTAATGTTACAGTTGTTTCGTCAGGTGGTGACGGTATCACAGCTACAAATGATACTGACGCAGATAAGGGCAATGTGATAATAAACGGCGGAACGATAAATATTACAGCATATGCAGACGGTATACAGTCAGAGCATAACTTTACAATGGATAACGGAGAACTTACAATAAAAACAACTGCTACAGGTTCTTCTTCATGGGGCGGTACTACTACAGACGTAAGTTCAAAGGGCATAAAAGCAAGCAATGGTAATCTTACAATAAACGGCGGAACTGTAAACATTGATTCAAGTGATGACGGTTTGCATTGTTCAGGTGACATGAATGTACTCGGCGGAAATATTACTATTGCATCAGGCGATGACGGTATGCATTCGGATACAAATCTTAATATCGGTACTCAGGGTGCAACGGAACTTAGTACACCTGATATAAACATTACGAAGAGTTATGAGGGCGTAGAAGGTGTCACAATAAATATGAACAGCGGTACGATACATATAACAGCATCTGATGACGGTTATAATGCAGCAGGCGGAAATGACGGTTCAGGAAATACTTCCCCGGGTGGCTGGGGCGGAGGCTTCGGAGGCGGAATGTCATCTTCGAGCGGTACACTCAACATAAACGGAGGATATACCTTTATGCAGGCTAAGGGTGACGGACTTGATGCAAACGGAGCGTGCAACCTTAACGGCGGTACAGTTGTTATAAATGGTTTTACAAGTGGTGATACGTCTCCTCTTGACGCTGACAGCGGTGTAAACTACAAAGGCGGTACTGTTCTTGGATACGGTGCAAGCAATATGATGGTTACTCCGAGCAGCTATTCGTTTATTACAACAAGTGCTAGTATTTCTTCGGGTACCAGAGTAACATTTACAGATGCGTCAGGAAATGTTCTTTCAACAGTAACAGTTCCGCAGGGAAGTGCCGGAAGATATCTGTTCTACTGTTCACCTCAGAGCAGTGTTACATGTTATACTGGCGGTACGGTAAGCGGTACTGCGATGTGGGATGATTATTACGGAGAAGGCGGTACTATTTCCGGAGGAACTACACTTGCGGCAGGTTCAGCCGGTGGTGGTAACGACGGATTCAGACCGTGGTAAAAAATATTTTCTTAAATTCTTGAATAACATATTAAATTTATAAAATCAGAAAGCCTCTGTCGATACAGGGGCTTTTGATGTATATGTCAAAATATAGTGTTCTTTTTTTATATAACATAGGTTGTTGTATAAAAACACTTGTGATTAAATTATGATTTTGTTTAAACTTTTTTGTATGACTTGACAATGAAATTAAAGCTATTGTATAATATAATTGGGATTAGAGTAAATTTATTTTTGGCAATTAAGTTGATTAATTATTTGAAGGAAGGAAAATGTATAATGAACAATTTCAAGAAGATCACAGCGATTGCATGTTTAGTAGCTGTTGCAGGTGCTTTTGCAATGTCAGCGGCTCCGATTTCTGAAAATGCAGAAACAGTAAGTGCGGCAGTTGATTCAAACAATGATGACTGGCTTCATGCAGAAGGCGACAAGCTTATTGATATTTACGGAAACGAAGCTTGGATCACAGGTGCAAACTGGTTTGGTTTCAACTGTACTGAAAACGTATTTCATGGTGCATGGTATGATGTAAAGGGTATTCTTGAGGATATTGCAAATCATGGTATAAATCTTGTCAGAATCCCGATCTCATCAGAACTTATGGTAAGCTGGATGAATGGTACACCACTCGAAGTTTCCAGTGTTACAGCAAGTAACAATCCTCCGTATCATGTATGTAATCCGGATTTTGTTGATGAAGATGGCGAAGCAAAGAACAGCTGGGAAATATTCCAGTATGTAGTACAGTACTGTAAAGAATTTGGTCTTAAAATTATGATGGACGCTCACAGTCCTCACTCTGATAACTCAGGTCACAGCTGGGAACTCTGGTACGGAAAAGGCGGAGTTACAACAGATGACTGGATCGATTCATGGGTATGGCTTGCAGAGCAGTTTAAAAATGACGATACTATCATCGCATTTGACCTTGAAAATGAACCTCACGGAAAACGTGGCTATGATGATGCATGTCCTGATATAATGGCTCGTTGGGACGATACAACTCTTGAAAACAACTGGAAATATGCTGCTGAACGCTGCGGTAAGGCAATTCTCGATATAAACCCGAATCTTCTTATCATGATCGAAGGTATCGAGCAGTATCCTAAGACAGAAAAGGGTTATACATTTGAAACTCCTGATATATTCGGTGCAAGCGGAGATGCTTCTCCATGGTATCCTGCATGGTGGGGCGGAAACCTTCGTGGCGTAAGAGATTATCCGATCGATTTCGGCAGTGCTGATTATAACGACCAGATAGTTTACTCACCTCACGACTACGGTCCGAGCGTATATGCACAGACATGGTTTGACAAGGACTTTACAACACAGACACTTCTTGATGACTACTGGTATGATACATGGGCATTTATAGATGCTGAAGGTATAGCTCCACTCCTTATCGGTGAATGGGGCGGTCATATGGACGGCGGAAAGAACCAGCAGTGGATGGAACTTCTAAGAGACTATATGATAGACAACCGTATAAATCATACTTTCTGGTGTGTAAACCCTAACTCAGGCGATACAGGCGGACTTGTTGACAGTAGCTGGTCAAACTGGGACGAAGAAAAGTACGGTCTCTTTGAAAAGTCACTCTGGCAGACAGACGGCGGAAAGTACATAAGTCTTGACCATCAGAGAGCTTTGGGTACAGCAGGAAACAGTATAAGTATTACAGAATTCTACGGCGGTAAGGTAGATCCACCGGCAGTTACTTCAACTACAACAAAGCCACCGGTGACAACAGTTACAACAACAGTATCTACTACAGCTAAGCCAAAGGAAACAACTTCTGTTACTACAACTAAAAATCCTACTCTTACAACTACAACAGCAATTACTACACCAAAGCCGACAGAAAGTTTTGCTTATGGCGATATAAACAGTGATGGTGAAAAGGATCTTTCCGATCTTACACTTCTCAGTTTGTATCTTCTCGGAGATTCCAAGCTTACAGGAAACAGCCTTAAAGCAGCAGATGTTGACGGAGATGGCGATGTAAAGCTTACAGACCTTGCTCATTTCAAACAGTATATCTGCAAGGATCCGGTAGTTCTTGGACCACAGTAAAAAAATTATTAATATAAAAAAAATCACTTCCGGTTGTTGTTTTCCGGAAGTGATTCTTTATATACCTGTACTACCAAATCCGCCGTCACGTACACCTGAAGCTTCATCATCAAATGTTATACCGTATTCGGTAAATATACCTTGTGCAAATGCCGCACCTTCTGAAAGTTCAAGTGTCAGATCTTCAACTGATGCATTTGTCAGTTTTATCATTATATGGCCTTCATTTGAAGAATTGAAATAATCGCTGTCAATGATACCGACAGTATTATTTAACTGTAGTCTGTACATAAATCCAAGACCACTGCGCGGATAACAGCTTAAAAACCAGCCATCATTTATTTTTACGCGTATACCTGTCGGGATTTTTACAGATTCGGAGGGTTTAAGCGTAAAACTAAGAGGAGAGTAAAAATCATATCCTGCAGAACCGGAAGTTGCTCTCTTAGGCAGTTTTATATTATTATATATTTTTAATATGGTTTCATCATCATAGCTTTCAAATGTATTCTTCCAGTCTTTTGCAAATTGAAGATAACTTACTTTGGAAAACTGTGCTATTCTGTTCATTGTTTTCTGCTCCTTTACTAAAAAAAATATGTATAAAATAATTATAAATTATAAATTAGGATAAATCAATATTTTATATAAAATTTATAAAAAAAAGCTTGACTTAACTATACTTATATGGTATACTTTATTCATAGCTAAGAGCTAATGTTTAAATATCTGATTGGAGGAAATAAATATGAAGAAATTTGTCTGTCCAGTATGCGGTTATGTACACGAAGGAAATGAACCACCGGAGCAGTGCCCACAGTGTAAAGTTCCCGGTTCAAAATTTATAGAAAAGAACGACGGAGACAAGCTTGTATTTGCTTGTGAACATGAAGTTGGCGTGGCAAAGGCTGTTACTGACAAGGAGATCCTTGACGGTCTCAGAGCTAATTTTGAAGGTGAATGTACAGAAGTAGGTATGTATCTTGCTATGGCAAGAGTTGCTCACAGAGAAGGTTATCCTGAAATCGGTCTTTACTGGGAAAAGGCTGCTTTTGAAGAAGCAGAACACGCAGCAAAGTTTGCTGAACTTCTCGGCGAAGTAGTTTCTTCTTCAACAAAGGAGAACCTTGAAAAGAGAGTTGCTGCTGAACACGGTGCAACAGAAGGTAAACTCAACCTTGCAAAGAGAGCTAAGGAGCTCAACCTTGACGCTATTCACGATACAGTTCATGAAATGGCTAAGGACGAAGCAAGACACGGCAAGGCATTTGAAGGTCTTCTCAATCGTTATTTCAAATAATATAAAAACGGTTTTTAAAAAACTATACTCCCTCTTGATATTACATTTAAGTGTGATTGTCAAGAGGGAGTTTTGTTTGTGAAAGAGCAATTTCATTTCTTATACTTTTGATCTCTACAGCAGTTATTTCAGGTAAAAGTTCAACAGTAAGAGTTGTTTTTTCTGTAAGATTGCCTTTTTCATATTCAACAGCTTCATTTAAACCTGTCATAATGCTTTCAAATACATTCATATTATTTACATTCCTGTTTTCTATAATTCACTTTTTACAACAGCATTTTTTCCTCTGAAAGCTATACCTATCTTGTGAATAGGTGTAATTCCTGTATCAAGTAGTTCTGTTTCATATTTCTTTTCATTTATTTGTTTTAATGCATCATCGGCAAGTGCGTTAAGATCAGTGCTTTCATCTCTTGTAAATTTGAATTCATAGATAAATCCCGGCAATGATTTCTCACGTGGTATCAGCATAACATCAAAACGACCGTATCCTGATTCACGGTTTGAACGTATCATATAGCGGTTGCTGAGAATAGCGCATAAACCAAGTATCAGACCATGGTAAAATCCTTCGTTTGCACCATCGATCGAGGCTATTGACTGTAGCATATATTTTTCCAGTAAAGCTTGCAGTTTATGAGCGTCACCTGAAAAAATAGTCTGCTGTATAGACAATGATATGTTATTTTGACCTGTACGATTGAGAACTTCTTTTTTATAGACAAATGAGATCTCTTTATTTGGAATGGAAACATCGCACATAAGGTTTCCGTCGTTTTGTGGATAAACGGCAGATATGCGCAGATAACCGGCAATCAGCAGAAAACTGTATATACTGTGCGGATCATTATGCACTTCCGGATAAATAACACCTGTATCAATATAGGTTGTAATACTCTGGCCATTCAAAAGTTTATGGAGATTTTCTATAATTTCAGGATTGGCAGATTCGATAATTTCTCCGATAATATCATTACTTCCTGTTGACTGCCAGAATGCTTTTGCGGTACATTTGTCGGAGATATAGTTAATAACTGACCATGGATTGAAAATCTCTGTACTTCCGAAAAGATAACCGTCATACCATTCGCATACTTCATCATATTTTTCATTTGCTTTATAGTAATCAAGCATTTCTTTGACTTCTTTTTTTGTGAAACCGAAATACTGGCTGTATGCGTTATCAAGCAGGGAATTGATTTTAAGGTTGTTCAGACCGCTGAAAATACTTTCTTTTGCAACACGCAAAATGCCTGTAAGAAAACCATAGGCAAGGTGAGGATTATCTTTTAGTCCGCCTGAAAAGAAATTACGCATAAAATTTATAATATCAGGATAGAAACCGCAACTGTGTCCTTGCTGAATCGGAGTATCATATTCATCTATAATAATAATTGCTTTTTTTTCATGATGCTTGTGAAGTAAAGCAGAGAGGAGTTCAAGTGACATCTGAAAATCTACTTCTGTTGCATTTCCGCTTGCTATAGAGGTAAACTGTTTTTTTTCGTATATATTTAATTTTTTACTGTTTTCAAGTTCTATATGACGGAGAAATTCCTGAGAAATGAGTCTTTTTATTTTATGAAATGTTTCTTTCAATGAGGTACATTTTACATCTTTGAAAGTAAGGAAAATAACGGGGTATCTGCCTTGATATGAAGTATATTCATGTCCGCATTGCCAGATTAATTTATCTTTAAAATAAACAGAAGTATCCTCATCTGATTTTTCAAAAAATACACGAAGCATATCCATATTCAGAGTTTTTCCAAAACGGCGAGGGCGGGTAAAAAGTGAAACCATAGGCTTGCTGTCAATAAAATCACGTATCATCAGTGTTTTGTCAACATAGTAATAATCTGTGGTAGCTGATTTGAAATCAGAAATTCCGACAGGCAGAGGTTTGGTTCTGTTGTTACTTGTGTGTTCTGGTTTTTCAATAGATTCATCCGGTATCATCCAGATACCGTTTTTCTTTATTGCACCTGAAATTATTTTATTTTTACACATTTGCTGAATTCTGCGTACTGTTGTTCCCATAAGTGCAGATGCTTCCGAACATGTTATATATTTCACCTGACATCATCCTTTCTTCGATATTTATATTATACCTTTCAAAACGAAATAAGTCAATCGGATTTCGTTTTAAAACGAAACAACCAGACGAAAAAAATCCTCTTAGAACTGTAATGCACTAAGAGAATTTTTATTAAAATCAGATTTCTTCGTTTTTGTCTTCAGAAACTGTTTCTTCGTCTTTTTCATCACTTACGATGTCTTCGGTTTCTGAAATATCGGATTTTTTCTCCGGCACTTCAAGCGTACCTTCTATAAGCTTTATGAAATCATTGCCGTCGATCTTTTCGTTTTCGATAAGATACTGTGCAAGTTTGTGAAGTTCGTTCATGTTTTCGGTGAGTATGTCTTCACAACGCTTGTAACAGCTTGTTACTATTTCATGAACTTCTTCGTCTATCTTTGAAGCAACTCTTTCACTGTAGTTTCTTCCGTGGCCGTAATCCTTACCGAGGAATACTTCTCCGCTTTCTTCACCGTAAACGATAGTTCCGAGTGTTTCGGAGAAACCATACTGTGTTACCATGCTTCTTGCTATCTTTGTAGCTCTTTCGATATCGTTTGATGCGCCTGTACAGATATCATCAAGTACGAGAGCTTCTGCCACACGACCACCGAGGAGCATTACGATAGTTTCACGCATCTTTGTACGTGACATATGTGAATCATCTGTCTGAGGTCTTGTAACTGTAAGACCTGCAGCCATACCACGCTGTATAACTGTTACCTGATGAACTTTATCCTGTGTTTCAAGGTGGTAAGCAGCTATTGCGTGACCTGCTTCGTGGTAAGCAGTTATCTTCTTGTCACGTTCGGTAACGATGTGAGATTTCTTTTCAGGACCTGCAATTACCTTGAGTGTAGCTTCTTCAATATCAGACTCAATTATTGATTTTCTGTTGGCTCTTGCTGCGAGAAGAGCAGCTTCATTGAGAAGGTTTTCAAGATCGGCACCTGTAAATCCCTGTGTTGTCTTTGCTATTATCTTGAGGTCAACATCAGGTCCCATTGATTTGTTTTTGGCATGGACCTTGAGTATCTCTTCACGTCCTTTTACATCAGGATAGTTTACAACTATCTGTCTGTCAAAACGTCCCGGTCTTAAAAGAGCAGGGTCGAGAATATCTCTTCTGTTTGTTGCGGCTATTACTATAACGCTTTCGTTTTCAGCAAAACCGTCCATTTCAACGAGGAGCTGGTTAAGTGTCTGTTCTCTTTCATCATGTCCGCCACCGAGACCTGCGCCTCTGTGACGTCCGACAGCGTCGATTTCGTCGATAAATACGATTGACGGGCTGTTTTTCTTTGCCTGTTCAAAAAGATCTCTTACACGGGAAGCACCAACGCCGACAAACATTTCAACGAAGTCTGAACCTGAAATGGCGAAGAAAGGACAACCTGCTTCACCGGCAACTGCTTTTGCAAGAAGAGTTTTACCTGTACCCGGAGGGCCGAGAAGAAGTACACCCTTAGGTATGCGAGCGCCGATATCGGCATATTTTTTTGGATTTTTAAGAAAGTCAACTATTTCTTTAAGTTCTTCCTTTTCTTCGTCAGCACCTGCAACATCATCAAAAGTTGTTTTCTTACCGTTTTGTGCCGCCCTTATATTTGCTTTTCCAAATGAGTTATATTTACCGCCTCCGCCAGTCTGACGTATCATAAAAAAGAAAAGTGCAACGCCCATTACGAGAAGAAGGACGGTAGGTATAACAGTTATTATCCACGAGTTGTCTGAGCCGCGTATATATTCTATTTCAATAGGATCTTCGTCAGGATATTTTTTATTGTATTCTTCACGATAGTCTGCAAGCTCTGAATCTGTGTCCTGTAAAAATATACCTACGTTTGGAACGGTGTAACTTATTTTTTTAGGATCATCTTCAGATTCTCTGAGTTCCATGTTAAGTTCACCGGTTTTCAGATTTAGAGAATATGACGATACTTTGTATTCATCGAAATATTTCATTATGTCTGAGTATTTGTAATTGGCGTTTTCACCGCTTATTCCCGGAAGCATAACTCCGAGTATAACGATAAATATAGCCGCTACAAAAAGATAGGTAAATATACCTCGGTTTTTCTTTGGTGTCAATACATTCACTCCATTCTCTTGTCTGTTGTTTTTATTCTGATAAACAGCTCACCACACTGTTTATAAAAAATAAACAGATATTAAAAGATATTTTTTAAAAAGTCATAAGATTATTTTAACTTGAAAACAATATAAAGTCAAGTATGTAAGAGGGAAACGGCTTGATTTTCATTGTTTATACACAATGAATACTTATTTCTATTATATTTTTGGTGCATTCTGTTATCATTGCACGCTCCGCTATTCCTACGTTTTCGATGAAAAGCGGACCTTCATCGTCAGCAATAAAGCATATATTGTCACGTTCATCTTGCGGAAACTTACTGTTAAATACTTTTTTTACAGATGAGGTGAAGCTGTTTCCACAAAGTTTTATTCTGTCGCCGGGCCGTCTGTTTCTTATAACTGCATTTCCTCTTATTTTATCGGCATCTATAGTTATGGTATCCTGTTTTCTGTCAATAATACTTTTGAAAGCAATAACAACATTTTTTTGTTTGAATTTGTTTATTCCGGGTTTTACAGGGATGAGTACATCATCTGAAGATTTTTCCGCAGTGGTATGTAATATCCGAAGTATATTATCTTTAAAAATAATATATGTGTCTTTGCATATATTTATTTTCCCTCCAACTTTACATAGCTTTTCTACGTCCGATATACATCGGTGACTTACTTCAATATTATTTTCACGAAGATATTTTGATATACATCTGCGTCTTATTGAAGTATGACAGTTGTTCAACCCGGTCAGTCCGTTCTGAGTTTTACACTTTTCATATATTTCGTTTGAATATTGTTCAATAAAATCATTGTCAGTACGGAAGTTTTCAGAGTCGGTTGTTATTGTCCTGAAAAGTGATGAATTTACTGAAAGAAGAACAGGTATAACGTTATGTCTTATCTTATTTCTTGTATAATCATCAGTAAGATTTGTTTTGTCAGTTACAAAGTTTTGATTTTTCTGCAGGAGGTATTCTTCAATCTGGCTTCTTGTAGTTTCTATAAGAGGACGTATAATATTATCTCTTACAGGTGGGATTCCTGATATTCCTTTAAGACCAGTACCTCTTGCAAGATTGAATATCACGGTTTCAGCATTGTCGTTTGCGTTGTGGGCTGTGGCAAGTTTCATTCCGCGTGTGTTTTCTTCAAAAAAAGCGTAGCGTATGTCACGTGCCGCCTGTTCTGTTGAGAGTTTATTTTTTTGTGCATAGCCTGATACGTCAAATTTATTGCTTATAAGTTTTACTCCAAGGTTTTTACAGAGTGAGTGACAGAAAATTTCATCATTGTCGCTTTCTATTCCTCGAAGACAGTGATTTACATGAATAGCACTTACAGATATATCAAGCTGTTTGCTTATTTCAACAAGAGAGAGGAGGAGACAAACACTGTCGGCTCCTCCTGAAAGTGCAACAGCAACGCTGTCGCCTTTGTTAAGCATATTGAATTTTTCAATAGTTTTAATTACATGATTTATCATAGGATAAATAATTCCTTATGTTTTAACTTTTTATGATACTAGTTTGATTTTTCAAGATTTGAGAATCGTGTGAATTGTCCGTCCCATACCATTTCGACAGTGCCTGTTTCACCATGTCTGTTTTTTGCAACTATGCATTCGCTTACATTTGGCTGATTGCTTTCTTTGTTGTAGTATGCATCACGATAAAGAAACATTACTATATCAGCATCCTGCTCGATAGAACCTGATTCTCTGAGGTCTGAGAGCATCGGTCTTTTGTCAGTACGTGATTCAGGTCCTCGTGAGAGCTGTGAAAGAAGTATTATCGGAACGTCAAGTTCTTTGGCCATAATTTTGAGCTGTCTTGTGATTTCAGAAATGATAGCTACTCGGTTATCTGTCTTGAGTGTTGTAGTCATAAGCTGCAGATAGTCGATAACTACAAGTCCGAGATTTTTTATTCTTCGGAGTTTTGCTTTCATTTGCTGAACAGTTATTGCTGCTGTATCATCTATGTACATGGACAGGTGACACAACACATCTGCACTTGAAGCAAGTCGTATCCAGTCACTTTGGTTAAGCTTTCCGCTTCGAAGTTTATTACTGTCAACAAGAGCTTCGGTTGAGAGCAGTCTTGTTGCAAGCTGTTCTTTTGACATTTCGAGAGAGAATACTGCTACATCTTTTTCTGTGCGTCTTGCAACATTTGAAGCAATATTCAGTGCAAATGAAGTTTTACCCATACCCGGACGAGCAGCTATAAGTATAAGGTCGGAACGGTTAAGACCTGTTGTTATGGTGTCAAGATAGGTAAAACCTGTCTTTGCACCAAGATATTTTTCCTTGTCAGGACCTGTTATCTTTGAAAGTCTGTCGTATGCATCATATACAACGTCATTTAAAGGAGTAAGACCTTTTACGTCTTTACCCTGACGTATGTCATAGATTTTTTGTTCAGCTGCGTCAAGAAGTGTTTTGGCATCATAGCTTCCGGAGGCTATGTCACTCATTATCTGCTGTGAAGCGACAGCAAGACAACGGGCGTAATATTTTTCTGAAACTATCGTGCAGTAGTCATCAATGTTTGAAACAGAAGGAACATTTGACATAAGAGATGCCAGATAGTTTCGGCCTTCGGATGCGGATTCAAATATCCGGAGTGCCAGGGCTTCATTTAAAACAGTAATTATATCTGATTTGGAGCCGTCACTGAACATACGTATCATGATTGAGAAAAGTTCACGATGCTGTTCATTATAAAAGGCGTCCGGTTTTAGTTTTTCAAGTACTGTTGAAAGAACATTTGAATCAATAAGTATAGCGCCGAGTACTGTTTGTTCCGCCTCTATACTGTGCGGAAGTTCAAATCCGGCAAGTGTAACAGATGTATTGTCTTGTGGCATTAATTATTCCTCAGTTACATCTATTGTCATCTTTGCGTTTATTCCTGCATAAAGCTTAATGTCAGCTTCATAAGTTCCAAAACTCTTTATATCACTTTTAAGACTGATTTTTTTCTTGTCTATTTTCTGTGAAAACTGTTTTTCAATATATTCAGCTATATTTCCGGAAGTAATAGCTCCGAATAGTTTTCCTGAAGCCCCTGCTTTAGCAGTAATAGTAAGTTTTTTTCCGTCTATTATTGTTTTGATATTGTTTGCGTTTTCTTTTTCAACATCGATTTTATGTTGTTCTGATGCTTGCTTTCCGGCAAGTTCACTGAGATTTTTAGCATTCGCTTCTACTGCAAGACCTTTTGAAATCAAAAAGTTTTTTGCGTATCCGTCAGATACGTTTTTTATTTCGCCTTTTTTGCCTGAACCTTTTACATCCTGTGTGAAGATTACTTTCATTATAAAATACTCCTTTTTTAAAATTAATTTGTTGGTATGTCATTTTTGACAGTTGACATATTTTCGATATTATAAATATTTATTGCTTCGATAAGCTTTGCATGAGCTTCTTTTACCGAAATATTTTTGAGCTGAGTTGCGGCCATAGTCTGATGTCCGCCACCATTTAACTTTTCCATGACAAGCTGAACATTTATCCTGCCATATGATCTTGCTGAAATATTTATTGTTTTGTTTATTTCATAGATAACAAACGCAGCATCAACGCCGCAAATACTGAGAAGCTCATCAGCCGACTGAGGAGCAATAACACGCAGTTCGTTATCGGTACAGTTTTCATCTTCTGCGATAGCGATTGCACATCTGTCATTGATTTCAGCTTTTGATACTACATCGGCTTTTATTTTGTACGAATCTATCGAATTTGAGAAATATGATCGTACAGATACTGTGTCAGCACCAAGTTTTTTTAGATATGCTGCTGCTTCAAATGTACGTGACGCTGTTTTTACAATAAAGTTTTTAGTATCAAGCATGATACCTGCAAGAAGTGCCTCGGCAGTACATACGGGAATCTTGCTGAAATTTCTGAAATACGGCAGAAGTTCGGTTACCATTTCAGCGGCTGAAGAGGCAAAAGGTTCATGGAAAAATAGAACAGGTGACTCTATAAAGTTGACATTTTTTCTGTGATGATCAATAACTACAACATTGTGTATTTTTTCAAATACGGCGATGCTGTCTACCATATCACGTTTGTGAGTATCAACGATTATGAGAAGACTGTTTTCATCAATAAGTTCGAGTGCCTGTTTTTCATCCACAAAGACACACATGTCAGTATTGCTTCTGACTTTTTCTATCATATCTTTGGCAAGATTTTTTTCAGGGTGTACTACAACGTATGATGTCATACCTATAGAATTTACGGCTGCTGACAGACCTATAGCAGAACCTACCGAGTCAAGATCGCCGAATCGGTGTCCCATTATAAAGATGGTTGAAGCATTTTCCATAAGTTTCTGAAGTGCATTTGAAATGATACGTGTCTTTATTCTGGAATGTTTTTCAATTCCTTTTGACATACCTCCATAGAATGAGAAACCTTCTTTGGTCTTTACTGCAGCCTGATCACCGCCTCTTCCGAGAGCCATATCAAGAGCCTGTCTTGCCAGAGCTTCACTTTCGGAGAGAGATGAGCTTTCATGTCCTACTCCGATGGAAAGAGTTACATATGTATCTTCACTTACACGGATAGCACGGGCTTTGTCAAGGATCTCAAATCTGTTTGCAAGTAACTGCTGAAGGTGTTGTTCTTCAAATACAATAAGAAATTTATCTTTGGAAAGTCTTTTTAAAAAACTGTTTGAGTTTGTCATAAAGTTTTCAAAAAGCTCTTCTATAGAGGCAAGTGTGGATGAACGTTCACTTTCTTTTGCAGCTTTGAAGAGATCTTCGTAGTTGTCTATATGAATCAGAGCAACAGTAGGTTTGGTTCTTGTATACTTATCATGTAACAGTCTGTAATCTGTGATATCTCTGAAAAATATTATTTTCAGTTCTATATTGTAGTCATAATTTATTGAACAGTTTAGTCTGTAATATTTTTGTTGATAGTTTATTTCAAAATCTCCGTCACTTTTGAGATTTTCTTCACTGAAATTAAGTTCTTCGCATATATCAATTCCGAAGGCATCAGTGTTGTTTGATATTTCTTCTAAAAACGTCTGGTTATACCATACTATTTTCCCGCCGGAGTCTACTATTGCGATAGGATCGGGTGAGTAGAAAAGCGTAAAACATTTTGTCTGTTCAAGGCCGTGTTCCAGCCTGTTGAAGTATCTGTAGAGATTTTGTTTCATTCGTATTATCTGTGCGGATGCGAGAAAAGCAAGGACGATTGTTGCAGCTATAAAAACAAATGAATCATTTTCGTCATACTGGTACATTTTAAAGGCGGAATAAATCAATAGTGCCATGAGCAGGAGAGCCGTCAGGAGAAGAAGTATCATTTTATTTTTTCTCGTAAAAATCCCTCCCTGTGCTGGAAAACTTCAAGAACAAATGTATTCCGCTTTTTGAAAACGGAATACATTTGTGATTTGTATTTTAGATTTCCATAATTATAGGTAAAATCATCGGGCTTCTCTTGGTTTTATTGTAGATATAATCAGACAATGAATCTTTAAGTTTTGTCTTCAATGAATTCCACTCACGAAGTTCCTGTATTGAACATTGCTGAAGTGTATGATTGAGAAGTTGTTTTGCCTCATCAATGAGTTCTTCGGATTCTCTTACATAGACAAAGCCTCTTGAGATGATATCAGGACCTGATGCAACTATGTTTGATGCACGGTCTATAGCAATAACAACTATTATCAGACCATCCTGTGCAAGATGCTTTCTGTCACGAAGAACGATAGAACCTACGTCACCTACGCCAAGACCGTCAACAAGAACCCTGCCTGCAGGTACTTTGGAAGTGATACGCATATCAAGACCATCAGTCTCGATGACACTTCCTATCTCACCTATGATAACGTTCTTTTCCGGAATGCCCATTTCAATTGCAAGTTGTGCGTGTTTCTTGAGATGCTTGTATTCACCGTGAACCGGAATGAAAAACTGTGGTTTTGTAAGTGCAAGCATGAGTTTGAGTTCTTCCTGACATGCGTGTCCTGAAACATGAACTTCATACATTGCTTCATATACAACTTCGGCTCCTGATTTCATAAGTTCATTGACAACTTTTGTAACGAACTTTTCATTTCCGGGAATAGGAGTTGCAGAGATAATGATAAAGTCGTTGCAGTTTATATTTACTTTCTTATGGTCATTCATTGCCATTCTTGTAAGAGCAGACATTGGTTCGCCCTGACTGCCTGTAGTTATAAGTACTATCTGACTGCTGTCATATCTGTTCATCAGGTCTATATCAATTATTATACCCTTCGGTGCTTCCAGATAGCCAAGTTCTATAGCCGTAGTTATTACATTTATCATGCTTCTTCCGAACACAGCTATTTTTCTGTTGGTCTTTACAGCGGAATTGATGATCTGCTGTATTCTGTGTATATTTGAAGAGAATGTTGCGATGATTATTCTCTTGCCCTCAGCAGTATTGAAAAGACTGTCAAATGAATTTCCTACCTTTTTCTCGGTCTGTGTATAACCCGGTCTTTCTGCGTTGGTAGAGTCAGCCATAAGTGCAAGCACACCACGAGAACCGAGTTCACCAAATCTCGCAAGATCTATCGGGGCGCCATTTATAGGAGTATAGTCAACCTTGAAGTCACCGGTATGAACGATAATTCCGGCAGGAGTGTGTATTGCAAGACCCACAGAGTCCGGAATAGAATGGTTTACAGATATAAATTCTACAGCCATACAACCCATTTTTACAGTTTTCTTCGGCATAACCTCACAAAGTTTTGTCTTTCCGCTTAGACCGTGTTCTTTTAGTTTGCCTTCAACAAGTCCCAGAGTGAGCTTTGTTCCGTATACAGGTACATTTACCTTTTTGAGAAGATACGCAAGACCGCCTATATGGTCTTCGTGTCCGTGTGTAAGAACTACACCTCGTACTTTTGCCTGATTGCGTTCGATATAGGTAAAGTCCGGTATAACTATATCAACACCCAGCATTTCTGAATCCGGGAATGCAAGTCCGCAGTCAACGATAAAAATATCATTTGAACATTCAAATGCTGTCATATTTTTTCCGATTTCATTAAGTCCGCCCAGCGGAATGATTTTTACCGGTGTTTTGCGAATTTCTTTCTTGTTCTGTTTTGATGCAGCCTGAATTTCACGTGTCTGATTGTGCTGTGTGTTTGAAGGCTGTTTGTGACTTTGTTTGTCATCATTGTAACGTTTACGATTATTGTTATGATTGTTCATTAAAGACCTCCTCGTTTGAATTTTTTTGTTTTTTACTTTTGTTAGATATAATAATATATTGTTTTTAAACTATTGTTTTTGAAACAGTTATGTATGATATCCGAACGTAAATATACATCTTAATTATATTACACATACTGGTTTATGTCAAGTAAGGAATTGGAAAATTTGACTGTAAAAAATTGCGAACAAGTAGAATTATATGTATCGCAGGACAAGTGCTTTGCCCTGCGATATCTGAGATTTATCTGATATCTGATTTTAAAAGCCAGTTGTTACAAAATTCTTCTGCAGTTTCTGTATTGTAGCTTTCTGCCATAAGGATAAGACTTTTTCCGTTTCTGGATTTGCGTGCTATTATTCTGCCGTTTTCGTCGTTAAAACATACATTATTTTTGCTTGAAGTAACTTGTTTTATTGTAGCCTCAGGATCTTTTCTTAGTTCTACATATTTCATCGTTGTGCTAAAGTTTGGAATTTCTTTGGTTAGTTCACTTATTGTTTTTGATTTTTTTTTCATGATTTCAAAAAGTTTTCCTATGAGGGCGATTCCGTCATTTAAAAAAGGAAATTCAAGTGAAATCATTTTTTTCGATAAATCATCAGGATTTTCAGAATATGGATCATAACGATATGTGTATCTGTTATTGTTTCCTGCAATTTTATCCGCAATTATCGGAAAACTGTGTGGCAGTGGCACGTCATTTCCTTTTTCAAATTCATATTCACAGCAAATAAGCAGAAGTTTTTCGTGAAAAATAAATCCGCATTCGTCACAATAAGCGGAAACCCGCATACCGTCTGATGAAATATTAAATACAATTTCATCGGAAAAATTATTTTTATATTCATGCAAAAGGGAAGTAAAGAATTTTTTTATTATCGGGTTTGTAGAGTTTACACGTACAGACATATCAGCAGGGAGATTTTTTTGTATCATACGATATTGAGAACAATACATATTACACAATGTTTTTGCATCAGTAACAGTACCTGTTTGTTCGGCTATAGCGTATTTTTTTGCTGTATCCATAGATTCTGAAAGAATGGTTTCTTCATTTGTACTGAGTGTAAATCCAAATCTGGAAAAAGGGATTATCTTTATATTTCTGAAAGAAGAATCAATATATATTCCTGAATTTATCTTTGTTGTCTGCATGCAAAAACGGAGTTGTGATTGCGTACATTCTCCACAGTTCCATATATTTTTTCCGCATGAAAGTATTCCTGAACAAAGTGCATGATATACAGCAAGATTGCTTTTTTCATAACCTATCAGTATATCATCATATATATTGGCGAGAGCGATTCCAAGAGTCAGCGCTTCAGAGCATGATATTGAAAATGTTTCATTGTTGTATATCCCATCATCGTTTATCTGTAATGGCATTTTGGGGTCACGTCCTTTTTTTGAATGTTTTCAGAAAAAATCTGTGTAGTTAGTGTTGACGTGAATTTGGAAAGTTATACATAAAAATTTTCTAATATAATAATTAATAGCAGCTTATCAGAGGAATAGGATAAACTGCTAAAGATTTTATGTATAGATATTTATAAGAAAATTATTATTTAATTATAATTTCGGTGTTGTTTATAAGTGGTATGGTGCTGGTTAAAATGACTTTATCTCCTACATTTAAACCAAGACTTACCGCATAGTAATCATCTGAGTAATATTCATTTTCTAGGAAAACTTCTGTTTTTTGTGCGAAATATCGTTGTTCTCCATATACTTTATCTTCATTTACGATATAAATATTGTTCTTATCAATATATTTTGGAATACCAATTGCTCTACGTTTGACAGAATAACTGTCACCATTTTCGTCTATGAAATTACATATAAAATCTTTTTTTTCAACTTTCAGTATTGTTACATGAGGTAAATTTTTCTCATGGAGTTCTTTTGAAAAAATCGACATAAAGAGCATGAAAATAAAAAAGATTGATGCAAATATAGCGTTAATTTTATTCATAAGTTTCACCTGTAATGATTTGTTTTACTAAATAGTCTTTAAAAAAATTATACGCAATAATCATTGGAATTATAGAAATTACAGATGATGCAATAGTAATTTCATGACCATAATTTTGAATGTTATGAATGAAAACTGTCAAGGGCATAAGTTTTTCATCTTTTATAAATAACATAGGTTGTTCTAGTATATTCCATGATTCCGATATAGAAAGTATGGTTGTTGCTAATATGCATGGCTTGACTTGAGGAATAACTCCTGAAGTGATGATATGGATAATGGAGTTTGTTTCTAGTCTAAGTGCATCAATTATAGACGTGTTGATATTGTTTAAGTATTGCCTCATTAGTACGACATACATCGGAGAAAAAATCATTGGAATAATTATACTATATCTTGTATCGAGTAAATTTAAATCACGAAGTCCGATATATGTTGGAAGTATTGTTACCTGTAATGGCATCATCATTAATATCATATAGAAAACAAAAATAAAATTAACTAATTTTGTTTTTAACTCCATAAATGCAAATGCTGTAGGTATGATTATCAGAATTTGAAATATAAGTATTATGGACGTATAGATTACGGAATTCCAAAATGCTGTGTAGAAAGGAAAACAATTTGATAACAATTCTTTGAAACCTTTTTCAAAATTTTTGAAGGAATATATGAATGTGAAAAAAATAGGAATGGCAAATATCACGGCTAAAAAAGCTACTAATAGTAATACTATATATTTTTTCATTTTGAATATCTCCCTTGTATTTTTAATAAAATCAATATGATAGTTAATATTATCAATGTATTTATTTGTTGTGGTCAACCTTTTTTGAAACATTTGTGTCTAAATAAGATCACAAATATTTATCCACGTTATTGTTAATACTGTACAAAAACATCATTTATTCTTACTCATTCTTATTTGATAAGGAGTCAATCCATTATGATGG
>JAGAKZ010000048.1 GCA_017848115.1 Oscillospiraceae bacterium | reverse complement strand
CAACTACAACAACAACAGAACCAACAACAACTACAGTAACAACAACAACAACAGGCACAACAACAACAACAGGCACAACAACAACAACTAAGGCAGCTACAACAACAACTAAGAAGTCTACAACAGCTAACTCACCTGCAACTGGTAACAGCACTGAAGGTGTAGCAGCTCTTGCAGCTACAATGGTAGCAGCAGCAGGCGCAGCTGTAGTATTCAAGAAGAAGAAGGACTAATCTGAATACTGATAAATATCTTTGACAAAAAAATTAAATCCTCCTAGAAATAGGGGGATTTAATTGTAATTATAAGCAAAATAATAAAAAGAAAAGAGGATTATTATGAAGAAATATATGTCAATTGCCGCTTCAGTGGCACTTACAGCTTCTATGATGGCACCATCAGCAATAGTTTCATATGCTGATGAGACATTTACAGCTGATTTTACAATGGTTATGGAAGATCAGCAGCTTAAACCGGGTCATTCAGAAGTATCGATTCCTGTATCATTTGATAAGGATGTATCTTTTGCAGGCTGTGTTTTTGATTTTGATGCAGCATTTTTTCCAAATTCAAAATATGATATAGAATTTGCTGATTTTGAAGGAAAGTCAGATGCGCTTACTTTTGAAACAAATGCAGAAAAAGGTATACTTACAATTAACTCAAATGACGGAAAAGACTTCACACTCAAAGCCGGAGAAGTTCTTTTCAACATAAATATAAAGATAATGACAAAAGCTACATCATCCGCACCGGCAGCACCGGCTACTGATGTACCGGCAGGCGCAACATTTAAGGTTGCTCTTAAGAGTTTTGATGTAGCAACAGCTGATCACAATTCATATGAACTTTCAGCAGCAGATCTTGAATCAGCGTATGCTGTAGTACAGTCTGTACCTGCTGAATCTTCTGCAACTCATACAGTAAAGATAGGTAGTGTGGAGACAGGCAGCAAGACAGTTGAAGTTCCTGTATATGTTGAAGGCGATATATTCACAATGAGAGCCGGATTTAAAGCTAACGGCGGTGCTAAGGTAGTAGGTATCAAGTCAGATGTTGAAGGTGTTACATGTGGTCAGAACGGTTCCTTTGCATTTACACCAAGTGATCTTACTGCTAAGAAGTTTACGGCTGACAAGCCAGTAGCGACTCTTACAGTACAGCTTCCTAAGGAAGGTGAATTTACTGTATCAACAAAGTATTTTGATATTGCAGATGGTGAGGACAGTGTATATCCTGGTTCAATAACAGCAGGTACAGTTAAGTACGTTGCAGCAGGACTTTCAGGTACACTCAGTGATGTTAAGTCAGCTGTACCGTATATAGTTTCTATGGATAAAAAACTTGATCTTGCAGATGTTAAGCTTGCAGCTACAATTACAGCTGCTGATGGTACAAAGTCTGACGTTACATTTGAAGATGGCGGCGACTATGATATTAAGGATTACTTTGAAGTAGTAAGTGAAACAGGTGCTATAGATCGTGAACTCATACTCAAGTACGTAGGTCCTGCACTGTCATCACCGGTTGCAGATGTGAAGGTAAACTATCTCAGAACACTCAAGGGTGATATTGACTTTAACGGAAAAGTAAACACAGTAGATGCTACACTTACATTAAAAGAATTCCTTGAAAATGATTTTGGAGGAACACTCCTTACAGACTTGTATGGTAAAGATGAGGCGTATAAAGATATAGTAGCTAAGTACGGTGTAGATACTGTTGCTGAATTTGGTAGAAAAACCTGCGATGTAGATGAAGACGGAGCTATTAAGGTATCAGATGCTACACTTATTAACAAGTACTTCCTCGAAAACGACTTTGATGTTGTCGGCTGGGATCAGATCTTGAAATAATTTTTTGTGAAATAGATATGAAAAGCTCCATTATTGTATGGGGCTTTTTATATTTACATAAAAAATTAATTGACGTATGAGAAAAAATGTGGTATCATTGAAATATCAAATCTCACATTTTAAGGAGGATTTATATGGAGAAGATTAAGAAGATTGTTGCGATAGCAGCTGCCTTTGCGATGATTGCAACAGTGCCTCAAAATTTTGGTACAGATGCGAAAATATTTGATGTTTCAGGAGTATCTGCTGCCGAAGATTACGATGCATATTCATTTTATTTTAAGGCAGGCACAGTTGAAATAAGTTCTGAAAACGATTTTAATTCACTTAAGAGTGTAGCTGATTATCCTGAACTTCTTTCAGATGGTGAATTGCCTGAAAATCTTAAAGGTATGGAAAACAGAAAAGTTGCAGAGGTGCCTGTTGATATTATGTACAACAGTGGATTTTTCTCACTCAAGCTTAGTCTTTCAGCGGCAGAGGGTCTTACTTTTGCAGGTTTTAAGAAAAATGACTCAGGTAAACTCACTTCTTTCTCAGGATGTACAATATCAAATAATGGTTCAAGAGTAATAGTTATGTCCGGACAGGCTGACAATATATATGAAGACGGAACACTGGTAACAGCATTGTTTGTACTTCCTGAAAAATTTGAATCAGGAAACGCTTATGATATAAATATCGAAAAGTTTGATCTCGCCAAGAAGAACAACTCAACAAACTGGACACATTTTATTGAAGCCGGACGTGTTGAATTTAGTGAGGAAAAAGCAGAAGCCGGTTATCTTTTAGAATTTACTGAAAATAAGTATGATTACGGTTCACTGCTTACAGGTTCTGCTTATGCAGATAAGTGTTCTGACACGATAAGCGATGAATATCTTAACAGAAAGATAGCAGAAGTGCCTCTTTATATCAACAAGAACTCAGGTATCAATACAGGAACAATAAAATTTGCCTGCGATGATTCCTTTACATTCCTCGGTTGTCTTAAAGATGAAAACGGAAAAGTTTCATCTATAGGGGCAAGTGCAGTAGTATCTGTAAAGAAAAAACAGATAATCATAAATCAGAGTACAGGTGACTTTACCGAAACAGGAAAACTTGTGACACTCCTGCTTGCTCTTCCTGAAGATGTTGAAATCGGAAAGAGCTATGAACTTACATATCCTGAAAATGCTTTCGCTATTATTTCGGATAATGCGAGCGTGGGAACTGTGGACGCTACACCTGGTTCAATGATATTTGAAGAAAGTGCTGCTGTGACAACAACAGAAGTTACTGCTGTTCCTGATGAGACAACTACATCGCTGACAACAACAACTCTTGAAACAACAACTACTGAGCCTTCGACTACTGTAATAACGACTACAACACCGGTAGTATCGGAGACTACAACAGTAACAACAGCACCTGATATGTCAGAGTATGGTTATATTGTAGAGTTTGGAAAGAATAATTATGAACTTGGTAAACTTCTTAAAGGTTCTGATTATGCAGAAAAATGTTCAAACGAAATAGCTCAGGCTAGTCTTGGTAAAAAAGTTGTTGAAGTGCCTCTTTATATCACCAAGAATGCAGGTATCAATACAGGAACAATAAAATTTACTTTTGATGATTCATTTGAATTTTTGGGTTGTCTTAAAGACGAAAACGGAAAGATTTCACCTATCGGAGCCAGTGCTGTAGTTTCTACAAAGAAAAAACAGATAATCATAAATCAGAGTACAGGTGATTTTAGTGAAACAGGAGAACTTGTAACACTTCTTTTGGCAGTTCCTGAAGATATTGAAATCGGAAAGAGCTATGAGCTTACATATCCTGAAAACGCCTTTGTTATTATTTCAGACAGTGCAGATGTAGGAAAGATTTATTCAGAAGATGGATATATGATATTTACTGATGCAGGGTCTGACACAACAACAGTAACAACCACAACAACACCGGAACCGACAACGACAACAGTAACAACCACAACAACACCGGAACCGACAACGACAACAGTAACAACCACAACAACACCAGAACCGACAACGACAACAGTAACAACCACAACAACACCAGAACCGACAACGACAACAGTAACAACCACAACAACACCAGAACCGACAACGACAACAGTAACAACCACAACAACACCGGAACCGACAACAACAACAGTAACAACCACAACAACACCAGAACCAACAACGACAACAGTAACAACCACAACAACACCGGAACCGACAACGACAACAGTAACAACCACAACAACACCGGAACCGACAACAACGACAGTAACAACTACAACAACTCCGGATATTACTCTTCCGTTTGTTGTAGAAACACAGCTCAAGCTCCCGCAGCAGGGAAGTGAAGAAAAGATTGTAGTTTCTGTTCCAAATACAAAGTTCTATTTTGCTTATGATGAAGGATTCAGCATAGATGGACTAAAGGCAGAAGTTACTGTTATCAATAAGATGAGTGATGGTACTCAGAAGGAAAATAAGATTGATATAACTAAAGATCTTGTGATCAAGGGCAATGCGACACCAAGTTCATTGTATGATAAGAAGAATTTCAAGTACGATGTTGAATTGATTTATATAGGCAGTGATTACAAAGAAATCGAAAACACCACAGTGGGAACATTCACAGTTTATATTGCACAGAAGGGTGATATAGATCTTAATCATGGCGTTACTGTTGCAGACTCAACATTGATGCTTCAGGAATTCCTCAGCTTTGATATGGATGGTGAAACAACACTCGGCAAATTTGCAGATGCAGCAAATGTTCCTATAGAGTTTGTAAGATTTATTGCAGATGTAGATGGTAACGGAAAGATTAATACAACTGATGCTACTTCTACAATAAGATTCTTCCTTGAAGAAGACTTTGCAGATAACACGTTTGATCCTAAGAAGGTCTGGGAAGACTTGTTAAAATAATTTTATAAATAAAAAAATCTGTTGCGCAAGATAAATTGTTGCAACAGATTTTTTATTATTATTTATCAGTTCCCCATCCGCTGATATTTCCTCTTTGCAATGCTCCGAAAATTTTATCGGAAAAACCTTTGTGTATTTTTTCCATATCGTTTATAAACAGTTTCATAGTTTCTCTGTTTGTATGTCCGTCAGCAGGACAGGCGGATTTTACAACGGGAAAATTTTTTTTACGTGCCGTTTTTGCAACGATATTTTCAGGAGCGAGTACAAGTGGACGTATTACGGTTATATCTTTGCGTGAAAGATATGAAACGGGCGAAAAACAGTCTATGCGGCCTTCGTTGAAAAGATTCATGAAAAATGTTTCAACAACATCATCATGATTATGGCCGAGAGCAAGTTTATTACATCCGAGTTCTTTTGCGGCATCGTGCAAAGCTCCTCGTCGCATACGTGCGCATAGACTGCATGGATTAGGTTCTTTTCTTATATCAAAAACTATTTCTGCGATATGAGTCTGAATAATTTTATATTCTATATCATATTCTTTACAAAGCTCTGAAATCTGTGAATAATCCGTAGGTTCTCCGTTAAACATTGGGTCGAGTGAGAGTGCAATTATTTTATAGTCTATTCCTATAAATCTCTGGAGAAGACGCAGACCTATGAGCATAACGAGACTGTCTTTGCCACCCGAAACACCGACAGCAATGCAGTCACCGTCCGAAATCATGTCATATTCCTGAATAGCACGTCTGAGATAGCCAAGCATTTTTTGCATTATAAAAAAACCTCCTGAAAAATTACCTAATAAATGTAAAAATATAGATGGCGTTAGCCAGTATGCACAAAGCAATATTAATAAATTATTACAGTGAAAGTCAAATTTATTTTGACGTTCACTATAATTATAGCGTATATCTGATATAATTTCAATTTATACTTGAAATTATGCTGAAAAAATAATATACTATAATAATGGCAGTGTAGAAACTGTGAGGAAATATATGGATATGGAGGAATGTATCAATGAAAGATATTTTAGTAACAGGCGGAGCAGGTTTTATAGGAAGTCATACGTGTGTTGAACTTCTTGAATCAGGATATAACGTCGTTGTTGTTGACAATCTCAGTAACTCAAAAGAAGAAAGTTTAAACAGAATAGAGAAGATAACAGGAAAGCGTGTGAAATTTTACAAGGCAGATATTCTTGATAAAGAAGCACTTGATAAGATTTTCAAGGAAAATAATATCGGTTCTGTTATACATTTTGCAGGGCTTAAAGCAGTAGGTGAGTCAGTAAGAAAACCGGTTGAGTACTATCACAACAATATAACAGGAACGCTTTGCCTTATAGATGTTATGAGAGAAAATAATTGTAAGACAATGGTATTTTCATCTTCTGCGACAGTTTATGGTGTTAAGAACAAGGCACCTTATACAGAGGATATGGATACATCAACAGCTACAAATCCTTATGGATACACAAAAGTTATGATAGAGCAGATACTTAAAGATCTTTATATATCAGATAATGAATGGAGTATAGTACCACTCAGATACTTCAATCCTATAGGTGCACACAGCAGTGGTCTTATAGGCGAAGATCCGAATGGCATACCGAATAACCTTGTTCCGTATATAGCACAGGTTGCAGTTGGAAAGCTTCAGCAGCTCAGTGTTTACGGTGATGATTATGAAACACCTGATGGTACCGGAGTACGTGACTACATTCATGTAGTTGATCTTGCAAGAGGTCATGTGCTGGCAGTCAGATATGCACTTGAAAATAAGGGATTCGAACCTGTAAATCTGGGAACAGGAAACGGTTCAAGTGTTCTTGAAGTAGTTGCTGCATACGAAAAAGCTTGCGGAAAGCCAATAAACAAGAAGATTGCGCCAAGAAGAGATGGTGATATAGCTACATCTTTTGCGGATGCTTCAAAGGCAAAAGAACTTTTTGGCTGGGAAGCAAAATCTGATATAAATCAGATGTGTGCTGACAGCTGGAACTTCACTCTTAAAAATCCAAACGGATATTAATACGGAGTGGATAAAATGATATATACAGTTACAGTAAATCCTTCACTTGATTATATAATGTATACTGACGGAATCAGAGAAGGTTTGGTAAATCGTTCAAAAAACGAAAAAATAGTAACGGGAGGAAAAGGGATCAATGTTTCCTGTGTTTTGTCAGAACTGGGTACAGAAAGCGTTATACTTGGATTTACAGCCGGTTTTACCGGTGAGTATATAAGAGCAGATCTTACGCAGAAAGGGCTTTTACATGAACTTATAGACCTCGGAAACGGAATGTCACGTATAAATGTCAAGCTTAAAGGAGATAAGGAAACAGAAATAAATGGTCAGGGACCTGAAATTTCTCGTGAAAGTGTCGATATACTTATAGAGAGGGTAAAAAAACTCTGTAGTGAAGATTTTCTTGTCCTTTCAGGAAGTGTGCCAATATCTGCGAAAAATCTTTATGTAAAACTGGCACAGATTGCAAAAGATAATAAAGTTCCGTTTTTAGTCGATGCAACAGGTGAGGCTCTTACGAGTACACTTATGTACAATCCTTTTATGATAAAGCCGAATATACATGAACTTTCGGAAATATTTAAAAAGAAAATAGAAACAGTAGATGACGTGGTTTTATATTCACGTAAACTGATAAAACAAGGCGCTGAAAATGTGATAGTTTCAATGGGTGACAGAGGAGCTGTACTTGTTACCCAAAGTGAATATTTTTATAAAGAAGCGCGTAAAGGAAATGCAATAAATACCACAGGGGCGGGTGATTCTCTTGTGGCTGGATTTATACACAGTTTTCATAAGGATAGGGATATAAAAAAAGCCTTTATGTTTGGTGTGGAAACCGGGACAATTGCGGCATTCAGTGAGGGGTTGCCACAAAGAGTTGATTTGAAGAAAATAAGAGTTTAAGTTACTTAAATTAATAATTAAATTATTTTAGAATTTAAGAAAAATAATTAAATTATATTGACACGGCGTTGTAGTATATGATACAATAATAGTAGTATTTCAGTATCACAACAGTAAACTTAAAATTATATTTAATATCACGTTCTGCATAAGCAGTATTCTTCAAAATCTCTTTTAGTAAAAAATAAATTGAACATATAAATTTTTTAAGTTCATAAGAAAGAGGATAGTTTTGAAAGAAAAGAAATTTATTGGCAGGATAAAGGGTTTATTTGAAAGTGTATCAATAGAAGAAAAGATGTCCGGCAAAATGATAGCCATGCTTTTTATTATTCTTTTTTCTTTTATGATGATAGTTATATGCATTATAACATTGACTCAGCAGTCTTTTCAACGAAGCGATAACAAGCTTGTTGAAAATCCGACTGTCACAACCACTGAAGTTTTGATTACACAGATCGAAACTCAGAAAGAGGAGAAAAAGGTAACAACAATAAGTGAGTATGTGCTTAATACGCCTCTTATAAGTCAGTACGATTATCAACAGTTGATAGAGGCTGAAAGTGTTTCGAGACCGGACGTTATTTCTATGGCGGCTGACAGGGCAGGTTTTTCAGGTGAAGGATATCTTTCGGGATTTGTAAAAGGGCAGGATGCTTTAAAGTTTGAATTTGAAGTGCCTGTATCACAACATTACGATATATCAATCTGTTTTGCGGCTGATTCGGTTGTGACTAATGCTGTATATCTGAACGAAGTTTTTCTTTTTGATTTTGCGTGTACAGAGGAAACAGTTGGAAACTTTGTAGTACAGACTTATTATGGAGTGTTTCTTGAAGAAGGTAAATCAGTTTTCAGCGTAAATTCAGCAGATGGAAATTTTGAACTTGATTATATCAGGATACAGAACAACCAGTCTATATACTCTTCAAAAACTGACATATCAGCTGTTCCGATAAATTCGGAATCAACTGAAGAGGTATGTGAACTTTTACAATACCTTGCTGATAATTTTGGCGAAAACATAATTACGGGTCAATATGTGTCTGACAGTCAGAATATAGAGATAAATAAAATTTATCAAAATACTGCAAAATATCCTGTTATACGTTTTGGTGATCTTGGAATGTATTCTTTGAACAATGCTTCGGAAAGTGTCCGTGATGATGATGTCAGTGCAGCTATCAAATGGTACAAAAATGGAGGCATGGTAGGTTATATCTGGCACTGGAAAGCGCCTATGAATGAATCTGATGTATATGCTGACAACACTTCTTTTAAACTTGAAAATGCAGTTACATCAGAAGATATTGCCTTGTTACCGATAGATGAGATTGAAACACTTGCTGAAAATGGCATGGTAACACCTGAATGTGTTGCATTGGTAAAAGATATAGACCATATTTCAGAACAGTTGGCTCGTCTTTGTGATAAAGGTGTTCCTGTTCTTTGGAGACCTCTTCATGAGGCAAGCGGTGATTGGTTCTGGTGGGGGGCATCAGGAGCAGAATCGTATAAGTGGTTGTGGGAGCTTCTTTACAGAAGACAGACCGAATATCATAAATTAAACAATCTCATATGGATATGGAGCGCACAAGGTACAGAGTATTTTGTCGGAAACGATAAGTTTGACATTGCTGCAGTTGATCTGTATGACCAGAATACAGACAATACAAGCTATTATATGCAGTATCAGTGGTTGTATTCGCTTACGGGCGGAGAAAAGCTTATCGCACTCAGTGAATGCGGTAAACTTCCGGATATGGAGCTTACATTCAGGGACAGGGCAGTATGGTCATTTTTTGGTTTATGGTATGGTGACTATATACTGTCGGGTGACGGAGAGCTTTCAGAAGAGTATAACAGCAGAGATGATATCCTGAAAATGTACAACTCGAACAGGACGATAACACTTGATGAGTATATAAAAAGAAACTCTGAACCTGATGTTACGACTTCTGTTGTTACCGGTATCGGTGAAGAAATATCCGAAACATCTGTGGAGGTAACGGTAACGACAGTTCCATGATCTGTATTTTATGTTGAATAAATAATGTTTATGTTGTAAGAAATATATTTTTTGAAAGGTGGAATAATTTATGAAGTATCAGATTTTTGGTGAAAAAGAAATTCCAAATATACCATGGCAGGATAAGCCGGCAGGTTGCAATGATGTGATATGGCGTTATGATGCAAATCCTATAATACAAAGAGATATACTTCCAACATCAAACAGCGTATTCAACAGTGCAGCGGTTCCTTTTGGTGATGGTTTTGCAGGTGTATTTCGCGTGGATGACAAAGCGAGAAATATGGAATTACATGCTGGTTTCTCAAAGGATGGAATCAACTGGGATATAAACCCTGAAAAAATCACATTTGAAACAGAAATTCCTGAAATGCAGACTTTTTGCTACGGATATGATCCTAGAGTGGTATTTATTGAAGATAGATATTATGTAACGTGGTGTAATGGATATAAGTACAGACCAACTATAGGTGTTGCTTATACATACGATTTTAAGACATTCCATCAGCTTGAAAATGCGTTTTTACCATTTAATAGGAATGGCGTTCTTTTGCCAAGAAAGATAAATGGTAACTTTGCTATGATGTCACGTCCTTCTGACAGTGGTCATACACCGTTTGGAGATATTTATTACAGTGAGAGTCCTGATATGACCTACTGGGGTAAACACAGACACGTTATGAGTCCTTCAATGAGCTGGGAAAGTACTAAGATAGGTGCTGGTCCTATACCGATAGAAACTTCTGAAGGTTGGCTTATGTTCTATCATGGTGTTCTTACATCATGTAACGGATTTGTTTACAGTTTTTCGGCTGCTCTTCTTGATAGAGATGAACCATGGAAACCTGTAAAGAGAGGTAAGGAATATCTCATCAGTCCTCAGAAACTTTATGAGTGTGTTGGCGATGTACCGAATGTAACATTCCCATGTGCAAATCTTGTTGATGCTAAAACAGGCAGAATAGCTATTTATTATGGCTGTGCCGATACTTGTACAAGTCTTTGCTTTACAACAGTAGATGATGTTATTGATTATCTGATGAACAATTCACAGATCTGACAGATAAAAAAGAAAACAGCACTTTCCGTAGTTTTTGCGGTAAGTGCTGTTTTTTTGAATATTAAAGAGTATATCCTTTTGCTTTTAATCCGTCTATGAGTGAACCTAAAATCTGACAGTTTGTTGCTGAGACAGAATGCAGAAGATATATACCTCCGTTATGAGCACAGTTAAGTGCATTCTGAAGTGATTCTTCTGGTGATGGCTGGTTTTCAGTATTCCAGTCTACATATGCAAAACTCCACATTATTGTTTTATAGCCTAATTCTTTGGTTATCTGAAGGCTTTTTTCGGAATACTCACCGCACGGAGGTCTGAGATATTGCATCTCATAATTATAGTTTTCCAGAACAAAATCATGAAGTGAGGTTATTTCTTCTTTTAGTTCTTCAACGCTTAGTTTAGGAAAGCTTGCGTGTGTCATACCATGGTTTCCTATGGCGTGACCTTCATCAATCATACGTCTTACAAGTGCAGTTTCCTTTTTTGCGTAATCACCTGTCAGAAAAAATATTGCTTTCACATTTTTTTCTTTAAGTGTATCAAGTATTTTTGAGGTGTAGCCGTTTTCGTATCCCTGATCAAATGTCAAAATTATCTGATTTTCATCATCGGACAATGAATATGCATCAGATTTTTGGTAGCAGTTGTTAAAATCAACAGCGCCTAGCGGTCGGTTGATCTCGTCTTTTTCAATTCCCTGGCCATATCCTTGTAGCTGGGTACTGTTATCAGCGAAGACCGGCAGCGGATTGCAGGCGAGGATAATACCAAGAGCAGTTGCGATAAGTTTCAAAATCAGTTTCCTCCCTTGTATTATTTTTTGTCACAGTATATTATCTGCATTTTATAAAATGAAATACAAAGAAAGAAATATAAAAAAACCATGGACAGCGTATCCATGGTTTTAAAAGCTTATTTTTCAAGGTATGATCTTACAAGGATCTGCAAAAGCTCATCACGATCAATATGTCTGATGATACTGCGAGCGTTTTTGTGAGTTGTGATATATGTAGGGTCTTCTGAAAGAATATAGCCTACTATCTGGTTTATAGGATTGTATCCCTTTTCAGTCAAAGCGTCATAAATCGTAGTGAGGTTTTGCCTTAACACTGCTTCTTTATCTTCATTTACGCTAAAAGTCATAGTCTTATCAATCATATTTATCATCTCCTTAATATATATTATACATTATATGAGTCGTATAAACAAGAGCAATCCGAAAAAATTTACGTTTTGCTGTTTTAATTTTTAAATCTTTGTACAATTTGCGAATGGTTGTAATATGTATTGTATATCCGGAATATTTTACGTCCCGGATATACGTGAAAAGATTAGCAGCTCTTCTTTACAAATGAGTTGCAGTCTGTGCATTCAGGCATAGTAGGGTTTGCTTCATGTGTTCCGATGTCAATAGTGTTGAGAGAGCAGTAATTTTCATCCTGCATATTGTGCTGACACTGCTTTACAGTACATCTGATACTTGAGTTCTTTGATTTACATTCCATGATATTAAACCTCTTTTTTATTAATTTATTCTCGTTTACCGGGAACAAAAATATTATATGCAAAATTCAATTGAAAAATTCGGAGATTTTAAGAATTTTAAAAAAATATTTTTTGTCTAAATTAAACAATTTTTCGGTAAATAATTGACAAGAGATAAATATAGTGATATTATAATATTTAATAAGTTATTATATATTTTTTATCCAATTATGGAGGGAGACAATTATTATGAACGAAAGTTATAATGAAATTCAGACAAACGTAGTAAGAAAGAAGAAGAAAACAGGCGTTGTCATCGGTGCGGTAGCTGCTGTTGTTGTTGGCGGCTCAGGTGCGGCTTATGCTGCAGTTCCTGCAGTTCAGAACGCAGTAGATATGACTGTTATGAGTCCTGAAAAGTACTGTGCAAAGGTTTATGGCGACTGTTTCGAAAAAGCTTATAAGAGTGAAAAGAAGGTTGATGCCGATGCAAGTCAGCTTGATTTTAAGAGAATGACTATTGATCTCGGTGAATACGCTTCTCAGATGTCAAGTGCTTTAGGCTACGATTTGTTTAAGACGCTTACTGTAGAGTTTGATACTGCTGTATCTTCAAAGAAAATGGCAGATGCAAAGATGGTTTCAGGTAAGGCAACTCTTAAGGCTGACGACAGAACAGTTATTTCCGGTGAAGTTGTTATGGATATCGAAAAATCTATTATTTACCTTACTGTTCCGGATCTCAGTGAAAAGTCAATTAAGATAGATGTAAGTAAATATCTTGAAGAACTTGAAATAACAGATAGCGAAAGCAGCAAAGTTTTTGAGGAAATGGCAGATCTTCAGGATAAATCAGTAAATGATATAGCAAAGGATTATACAGATCTTATTGTCGAATATGCAGGCAAAGGTAAGTCAGAGCTTGAAAAAGGTTTTGAGTCATCAGTTGCTGATGTAAATTACAAATACAATAAGATAACAACTGTTTTTGAAAATGAGGAAATAATTGATTTTTCAAATGATTTTGCTGATTTAATCAAAGATGATGAAAATATTAAAGATTTGTTCGAAGTATATGGAATGATAGAAGATCTGGACATGGCTGAGTTCAGTGATGAGTTCAGATTTACTGAGGATGATCTGGACGGTGAATGTAAAATTACAGTTGATACTTTTGTGGATCCTAATGGCGATATAAGAGGTATTACCGTTACAGCAAGCGAAGATGGAGAAGATGAATTTGTCTCATTTATTATGGCAAAAGAGGGCAATGATGTTGTTGTTGACCTGAACTTTGCTGATGAAGTTGGTATGACTATAACAGCTGTTAAGAGCGGTGACAAGTATACAGGTGACTTTGTTCTTTCAGATTGTGGAGATCCTGTTTTTGACGTTGCTTTTGAAGATTTTGAAATTATAGATGACAAGTATGTAAACGGTGTTATTTCCATGGATCTCAGCGAAATGGAGATAGACGGAGTTGATAATATTTCTCTTTCATTTTTGAAGGATGGAGATTCTCAGATAGTTTCCACAGAGTTTATGGGAGTGAAATGTTCTGCTGAATATGGTTATGGTTATGAAGTAAAGGATATCTCTGCTCCGGCTGATGCTCAGGATGTTGAAGAATTTATAAATTCTTTTGATGATGAAAAAGTGAATGAATTTTTAGGTAAAGTTGCGAAGAATATCGGCTTCAATGAGGAACATGTTCGTGATATCATAGAAGGCTCAAATGATGCATTGTTTGGCACTTCTTACGATGAATCTGAGTTTGATGAAGACATGGATCTTGGTCAGGATTTTGAATTTGATTCAGATTTTGATATGGATTTAGATACTGATTCTGATGAAGATTTTGACTTTAGTTTTGACTTCGATGACAGTGCATATGATATGGTTTTTGATATGTCAGCTCTTGATATGAAAGCACTCGGAGAAAAATTTAGCTACGAAAGTATAGGTGCAAGTGTTATTCATGATGATTTCAAAAATGAGACACTTGAAGCAGGTGACTGGTCATACTTCTACACTGATGATGGTGGTTATTTTATAGGCGTTGAAAATACTACAGAAGAAACTCTTCCGATTGGAGAATGTACTATATTCGATGTTGGTGCATATGATGCAGGTTATGTTACAGTAAATGGACTTGGAATAGGTTCTACAATTGCTGATATAGAAGAAGTGTTCGGTGTGGATCTTGCTGATGATTTGATTTATTTTAGCCTTTATTCTGAAGATTATGAGTACGACACTTCCATGCGCCTTGAAGATGGTGTTGTAGTTGAAGTAAGTATGTATGTTTCAACAGATATTTCTACAACAGAAGAAGAATAAGATATTAAATTAATATCAAAAAATAAAAAGACGGCTTTGAGCCGTCTTTTATTTTTACTGAATGATAACATAGTTATCAGCAGCATTTTCTTTAGTTGCGTGTTCTGTAACAGCTGTGACCTTTACTTTAAGCTCTTTAGCACCGAGACATATAGTAATGATATCGTTGACTTTAACGTCGTACGATGCTCGTGCAGGCTTGTCATTGACAAATACCTTTCCTGCATCACATGCTTCATTTGCTATTGTTCTTCTTTTAATAAGTCTTGTTACTTTGAGATATTTATCGAGTCTCATTTTATTTGCCTTTCTAAAATAAAAAGCATATGTATCAGAGAACATCCGATGCATATGCTTTAAAGTGTAGGATTACTTCTGGTTTACAGCATCTTTAAGAGCCTTACCAGCCTTGAATGCAGGTGCCTTCTTAGCTTCACAGTGAATGATTTCGCCTGTTCTTGGGTTCTTAGAATCCTTTGCAGCTCTTTCACGAACTTCAAAAGTACCAAAACCGATAAGCTGAATCTTTTCACCCTTTGCAAGTGAATCACTTATAGCGCTGATAACTGTTGCAAGAGCCTTGTCAGCGTCTTTCTTTGTGTATTCGCCTTTTTCTGCGATAACATTGATTAAATCTGCTTTTGTCATTTTTATTTACCTCCAATGTTTTCAGTTTTAATCTGAGTCTTAGCCTGTTCCCAATAGGTATCAAGCTCCTCTATGCTAAGAGATTTCATATCAATCTCTTTAAGCCTTATAAGTTGTTCTGTTTTTTCAAAACGTTTTATAAACTTTTCTGATGCATCTGTAAGCAGAAGTTCAGATTCTGCATCAGCTTTTCGTGCTACATTTGTGCACGAAAACAGCACATCACCAAGTTCTTCATTTATCTTTTCACTGTCATTTTCAGCAATAGCCTGTTCAAGTTCGGAAATCTCTGCTTTTAATCGTTCAAGAGCATCGGTAATATTCTTGAAGTCCATTCCGGATTTCGCAGCACGTTTACCGATTTTCTGAGCTTTCATAAGTGCAGGTAACGTTTTTGGAACACTTTTGAGAGTTTCGGTGTATGTCGTCTGTCCTTTTGTCTGCTGTTTTATCTGTTCCCAGTTTGTAAGAACATCATCACAGCCGTTGACAGTTACACTACCGAATACATGTGGATGACGGATAATTAGCTTCTGACATATATCATTGCACACATCATCGAAGTTAAAGTTGTTCTCTTCCGTTTCTATCTCAGAATGAAATACGACCTGTAAGAGCACATCGCCGAGTTCTTCAAGCATCAAAGCCTTGTCTTTAAGATCAATAGCTTCTATAACTTCATATGTTTCTTCAATAAGTGATGATCTTATTGATTCATGAGTCTGAACCTTGTCCCATGGACAACCGTTTTCACTTCTCAGCACTTTTACTATTGATACCAAGTCGTGTATATCGTAGCGTTCTTTAAAGTTAAACATAACAAAAACCTCGTAAACATATAAACCAGGACCTTTATCTATAGTACCTCAAACCAACGTAAAATGCAAGCTTTTTCGGTAATTTTGTTATAAGTATAGAATATAGGAGCCTATGATTATTGAAAATAGTCAAAAAATACATGGATTTCTGGGTTGTAACCTTATCTGATATCGACAAATCCGACTTTTCTATACACTTTTGAGAGAGTTTTTCTTGTGATTTTTGATGCTGCTTCAGCGCCGGCTGTGTAGCATTCTTTCAGATAAGCTTTGTCAGCGATGAGTCTTTGAAACTCTGTACGTACAGGAGCGAGATGATCTGCTACTGCTTCACCTACAGCCAGTTTAAAATCACCGTAACCTTTTCCGGAAAATTCAGCAGTTATATCGTCCATACTCTTTCCGGTAACAGATGAATAAATGGTCATAAGATTATTTATTCCGTCTTTGCCTTCTTTGTAGCATACTTCCATATCACTGTCTGTAACAGCACGTTTAAACTTTCTGATTATCGTATCCTTGTCGTCGAGAATAAGAACGCAGGCATTCGGATTTTCATCGGATTTTGACATTTTTTTAGTCGGATCCTGAAGTGACATCACTCTTGCACCTGTTTTAGGGATAAAAGGTTCAGGAAGAGTGAAAAACTCTCCATACTTCTGATTGAATCTTCCTGCAATATTTCTTGCAAGTTCAAGATGCTGTTTCTGATCGGCACCTATAGGTACAAGATCGGCATTATAAGCGAGTATATCTGCTGCCATCAGTACAGGATAGGTGAAAAGACCAGCGTTTATGTCATCAGCATGTTTTGCACTTTTATCTTTGAACTGAGTCATTCTCGAAAGCTCGCCAAACTGCGTTGAACATGAAAGAATCCAGCTGAGTTCAGCATGATTGTGATTGTGACTCTGAATAAATGCAATTGATTTGTCAGGATCTATTCCGCATGCAAGAAGAAGTGCATATGCTTCAAGAGTGTTTTGACGAAGCTTTGCAGGTTCCTGTCTTACTGTTATTGCATGAAGGTCAACTATAGAGTATATGCAACGGTATTCGTCCTGGAGAGGTCCCCAGTTGCGCACAGCGCCTATATAGTTTCCAAGTGTGAATGTTCCTGTTGGCTGTATACCGCTGAATATAAGTTTCTTTTCATTTTCTTGTGACATTTTTATCTGTCCTTTCGGTAGATATTATTTAGAATTTCTTGCAGCCTGGTCTTTAGCCTGTGCATTTTTGATTTCATTCATAACATTCTGATAAAGGTGGAGTAAAAATGCTTTCATTTTGTTTTCATCCGAACCTTCGAGGTGGAAAGGATCTATAACTGTCTTATATACGCCTTTTCTTGTCATGATGTGTGCGTAGTGTGCAGATGAGTTGAGTGGTAAGTCAAATACAGATGTTCGCTCACAAGCAGGAAGTGACTGTCCGGCACTTGCTATAAATGTGCGTACAGTCTGTGCAAGTGATGGATGTCTTGCTGAGAGATTTGTTATGGAAGCGCCGTTGTTGAAGTACATATTTACTGCACCATTAGCAAGGCACACCATTGTTCCAAGAAGGTTAGGGCCCATTGGAATATCTATAACTGCACTGTATACCTGTTTGTCATCTGTGAGTTTAACGCCGATGACTGCCGGAGGCATTCTCAATGCTTTTATTCTTGCCATAAGATATGGCTCACATACGCTGTAACGTTCAAAAGGTTTCTTTGCCATGATTAATTTTCTCCATTCTCCGCCATTAATATTTTTTTGTCTTCCGGCGGTAAAAGACTTATAGATTTTTTGTAAGTTCTCCGACAAGTTTACAGCCTCTTATAATCTGTTCATCAGTCGGAGTTGAGAAATTCATTCGGAATGAATTTGTTTTGTCGTTTTCTGAAATCATAAATGCTGTTCCCGGAACAAGTGCTACCTTGTATTCTTCAACAGCTTTCTTGCAGAAAGCCATCATATCAGCGCCTTCCGGAAGTGTTGCCCATATAAACAGGCCACCGTCAGGATCAGTGACAGTTACTTTGTCTGAAAAGTTTTCTCTGATATGTTTTTGCATAAGCTCACATTTTGATTTGTAGATTTTTCTGAGCATTGCAAAATGGTCGTTTATATTTACTCTTTTCATAAATTCTTCACATACACGCTGAGCCCAGATATTTGAATGAACATCTGATACCTGCTTGCATACTACGATTTTTTGTATAATTTCAGCAGGTGCGGATACGTAACCTACACGAAGCCCCGGCGCGAGTATTTTTGAGAATGTACCACTGTATATTACTCTGCCTTCTGTATCAAGAGATTTGATTGAAGGAATTTCTTCGCCCTTGAAACGCAGGTCACCGTATGGATTGTCTTCAAGTATGATAAAGTCATACTTTTTAGCAAGTTCATATACTGCTTTGCGTTTTTCAAAAGACATTGTGTTGCCTGTAGGGTTCTGAAAGTTTGGGATAACATAAAGAAGTTTTACGTTTTTACTGTTTTTAATTGTTTCTTCAAGTTTTTCGATGTTTATACCATCGTTTTCAAGTTCAACGCCGACAAGGTTTACATTATATGATTTGAATGCGTTGAGTGAGCCGATAAAACTCGGAGATTCACATATGAGTGTGTCGCCGTCGCTACAAAGTACTTTGCAAGCCAGTTCATTTGCCTGCTGGGCTCCTGAAGTGATGATAAGATCGTCTGTTGACGCATCAAAACAGTTTTTCTCTGCCATCTGCTTTTTAAGAAGCTCACGAAGTGGTGTATAACCCTCTGTTATACTGTACTGGAGTGCACCGATAGGGTCGCTTGTAAGTATATCTTTAGATATCTCACCTATGAGTTCTGTTGGAAAAGCTTCAGCGGAAGGATTTCCGGCAGCAAAAGGTATTACTTCAGGATTTGCTGTGTGTTTAAGAATTTCACGTATTGCGGAGGGTTTTAAAGATGAAACCCTGTTTGAATATTGATAATTCATACATATGTCCTCACTTTTATAAAATATAAATATATAGAAAAGTAGTTCAATTTATCAAGACAAACCACATTATTTCATTATTATAGCATATTTTCTGTGAAACATCAATATAATTTTTTCAAATATCGTGAAAAAATAGCGATTTTATTGAAGATGATAATTAGTATGTATATAAATGTCGTATGAATATAACAGAAAACAGATGAATAAAACACTTCAGATTCGGCTACTTATCTCCCTATGATAAAATCTTTAAAAAACAAATATGACCGAATAGTATCTGTAGCTGATAAAGGAATGAACAGCACAAACAACATTTCGTATATTCACTTCAACGGAGACGGATATGTTTTTTCTCAGATTCTTAAAGGGAAAAAAGGAAAAAGATATCATGAAAAAATGTT
>JAGAKZ010000036.1 GCA_017848115.1 Oscillospiraceae bacterium | reverse complement strand
GTTATAAAAACATATGCATCTCGGTGTAGGGGCTTTCTGCTGTAAACTGCTGTATTTATGATAGCTTTTATTTGTTTCTATATACGGTTCATTCCTTCGTTTCTGTTGTTGTCTGTTCTGTTCATTTTTATTGTACTCCTTATAAACTTAAGTATATTCCCTACTAAAATTTTATCATATTTATACTTTATTTTCAAGGGATTTTTATTACAACTATTAAGGCTTGAAACCCTATTTTCACGAAATTTTTATTGCACTATTATATAAACCATGCTATAATTTAGGTTATAATTTAAAATTTAATTTGTAAAGGAAATAGATATGAACATTCAGGAAATATACACAAAATTAAAAGAAAACATCTGTAAAACAATTATCGGTAAAGAAGAAATAGCTGATAAAATAGTTATCTGTATGCTATGCGGAGGGCATATACTCCTTGAGGATATACCGGGAACCGGAAAGACTACGCTGGCTAAGACACTTGCACGTTCTGTTGACGGTGACTTTAAAAGAATGCAGTTTACAGCAGACCTTCTTCCTTCCGAGCTTACCGGTATAAGATACTTTGACCAGAAACAAAGCGAATTTGTGTTTTCAAAAGGTCCTGTTTTCACCAATATACTCCTTGCCGATGAAATCAACAGAGCAACTCCTCGTACACAATCAAGTCTGCTCGAATGTATGGAAGAAAAACAGGTAAGTGACCACGGTACTACATATGAACTTGAAAAACTCTTTCTTGTAATCGCAACACAGAACCCTGTAGAAACACAGGGAACTTTTCCGCTTCCAGAGGCACAGCTCGACAGATTTTTTATGAAACTTTCAATGGGATATCCGGACCGTGAAAGTGAAATAAACATACTCAAACGTTATGAAGATAAAAATCCTCTCGAAAATATTTCCCCTGTTGTAACAAAAGAGGATATCATAAAAGCGCAAAGTGAAATAAGACAAATAAAAATCTCGGACGATATAGCAGGATATATAACAGATATAGTTTCACTTACCAGAAATACAAAGGAAATAAAACTTGGTGTCAGTCCACGAGGAACAATAGCAATTATGAATGCATCAAAAGGAAATGCAGGTATAAACGGCAGAGACTATGTAACTCCCGATGACGTAAAAGCTGTTGCTTGTGACGTAATTTCCCACCGAATAATATTAAACGGATTTTTCACTGATAAAACAACTGAAAACAGAAATATAACAGAAAAACTCATTTCACAAGTGCCTGTTCCGTCTGAAAGGATATTTTAAAACATGAGCGTCTTTATTATAATTATAGTTTTTTTGTCTATATTTCTCATCATAACAAAAATATACAACGAAAACATGATGAAAAACTTTTCCTACAACTGTTTCTTCTCAACAGACGAAGCTTTTGAAGGAGATGAAATAGAATTTACAGAAGAACTCATAAATGATAATTTTCTGCCTATACCCTGGATAAAATCAGAACTGTCCACATCAAAGTGGCTTGATTTTGCAGAATTTCAGTCTGTTGTTTCAGATAAATCAAGATTTTCAGCCAGCTTTTTTACACTTAAAAGTTACAGTAAAACAAGACGTGTATGGAAGGTAAAATGTTTAAAAAGAGGTTGCTATGATTTCAACAGTATTATGATAGTTGCATCGGATTTTTTCGGGATCAATATATCCTCAAATTCTGTAAGTAAAGAAAATCTTCTGAAAACAAAATTAACTGTTCTTCCTGTACCTCCTGATTATAATGACGATGACCCGCATCAAAAAAATAATATAGGAGATATATTTATAAAAAATCATATAATATCCGATCCTTTTTATATAAATGGTGTGCGTGACTACAATACAACAGACAGTTTTCAGAAAATAAACTGGTCTGCAACTGCAAAAGAACAAAAACTTATGGTAAACCGAAATGATTTTACCACCAACAGAACTATCACCATAATCCTTAATATACAATCAACCTCATATGATATGACCGAATCGGTATTTATTAATAACACAGAAATATGCATAAAAACCTGCACATCTCTTTTAAAGGCATTTCTTGATAACAGAATAAATGTAAGAATTCTTTCAAATACAGTATTTGAAAACGGAGATACACCTGCTGATATAGTATGTACAGATTATATGTCATCGCTCAGAGCTTTGGCAAATCTTTCATATAAAATTTCATCAGTTTTTGAAAAATATCTTGAAGCAATCATTCCAACGATAAATTCTCCCGAAATTATTATTATTTCACCGTATTCAAATGAGTGCATTTCATCACTCCAATATATTTTTCCGAATATACGGATAATCGTACCTGATATAAGCGGAGGTGAAATTGCATGAGTATTTTGTCTCTTATCTGGAGAATGCTCCTTTTTTACCCCGTTGCTGTATTTTTATCCTTATTTATAAATACACAGGGCTTTGTATATCAAAGTGCGGTATCATTTCTGCCTGTTATGATTATTCTTTTAATGTCAGGATATTGTGTACGTTTTTTTATGTACCGCTTTGAAAATAAACATAAAAAAATCACTGCATGTGCAGAGATACTTTCAGGTGCAGTCGTTTCACTGCTTTGCAGTTTATTGTTTCTTAAAGTCAATATCATCGCAGAAAATATATTTTTCATGATACTGTATATAGCAGGTTTACGAATCTATATACACTCTTTTAATGAAACAATAAATCCATGGTATTTTGGTGTATCTGTAACAGGTTATATCGTTACAGAAATTACTCTTCATTTTATAAATAAAAATTCAGATATTCAGCGTTTTAAAGAAATACCTTTAATTTTCCTTATAACAGTATGCCTTTTTATGATTCTTTACAATCACAAAAATATAAACGTACTTATGGAAAAAAGAAACTACAGCAAGGAATATCTCCCGAAATCCACAAGAAAAGTAAACAGAAACTTTACTGTCATAATATGTATCATTTCTTCGCTTTTACTGCTATTTCAAAAACAGATAAACGCTGTACTTGATTTTATATGGAAAATAATAAAAAAAATCGTAAAGTTTATCTTAGAACTTATTATAAGCGACAGCGAACCTGAAGAAATGCTCCCGGCTGATTCTGAAATTTCTGAACATCAACAGGAAGTCGAAATAATAACTTCTGATAACCGTCTTTTAAATAAGATATTTATGTTGATAATGATATGCATTATAATTGCCCTTGTTATCAGATATCGTCGTGCCATCGCAGAATTTTTCAAAGATCTTCTCACAGACATTATAAATGCAATAGCTTCAGTATTCAGGAGCAAGAAAAAAACCGAAAAATCAGATTTTACAGGTTATACCGATTATTTTGAAACTATTGAAAGAAAACAAACAAATGAAAAAAATACAAAAAAAGACTGCATACGTCAGTGGAAGAAAAATCTGAAAAAATATCATACAATGAATGAAAGCAATGAAAAATACAGATTTGGATATATGCTTATAACATTTTTCTGTCGAATGAAAAATAAAAATATAACCGAATGTGACACTCCCGATGAAATGGCATATAAATTTGAAGAATATGATATTTCAGAAGTTACGGATATCTATAATCCTATAAGATATGGAGATAAAAAATGCAGTACCCACAACATAAACGTTATGAATACTGCACTTGATAAACTTCGTAAAAATCTTAAATAAGACTTACTTTACATATTTTGAAAGCGGAATGCCAAGATTTTTTACGGCATTTGCCACGATTTTTGCAACAGCATCTGCACCCTGTTCACTAAAATGTGTCATATCTGTTGAACCGCTCACTACCCCATGAAGATGATACAGTTTTGCGGCATCATAGCCTATTGAATTATAATGGCTCACCATAAGACTGTTGAGATCTATACAAGGGATCTTGTAGTGAGCGGCTATATTTTTCATAGCCTGACAATAATTTTCATATGAGTTTACAAATTTTCCTCCTGAGTATGCCTTAAGACCTATTACAGTAGTAACAAGAACAGGAGTAGCACCTTTGCTTAATGCACCTTCTACGTACTTATTTATGTAGAATTCATATGAACCATCAGTCGGATTTGTAACAGAACCGCATACAGGTGCATAACGGTCTGCATTTGTATATCCGGCATCATTTATTGCAAACTGTACGAAGAGATAATCTCCTGATTTTATCTGACCAAGTATGGTATCAAGTCTGCCATTGTCATAAAAACTCTTTGAACTTCTTCCTGCTATAGCATGATTTGCTACTGTAACATTACTGTTAAAATAATTACCTATGTAATATCCCCAACCCTGCTGAGGAGCGGCACTTGCTTTGTAACTCTGTACTGTTGAGTCACCTGCTATATATACTGTAGGATTTTCCTGAACCGGAGTATCGGGAACTTGTGCAGGAGGATCTGTATTCTGGTTATTTTTCACTTCTGTACCTATAAGTCCGACATTTTCTTTTGAAACATACTGTTTCATAGTAGCCAGATCCGCAATATCAACACTTCCGCTTCCGTCAACGTCAGCAGCAGGAAGTATCTCATCACTCAGCTGTCTGTCACCGAGAAGGTAAAGGCTGTAAATAGTAAGATCTGTAAGATCAACTATTTCATTTGAATCAAGATCGCCATATATAAGCTTTACTGAAGGTGTAACCGGATTCTGCTGTCCTGTTACCTTTTCAAATATCCAGTCCTGACAATTAAAACCGTTGATTTCATACTGCTGTACATTTGCACCTGCTGTTGTAAGTCCGTCAACTATTTCAATACATGATGCATTTGCAGTTATCTTGGTGCATATTTTGTATGAACCGTCACGATTTTTAAGAAGTTTGAACTGCTGATTGTCTGCACCTTTGTAGTTATAAATAAGGATATTTGTACCGTTTACAGTTTTCTTTCCTGCTACGTCAAGAACCTTGTCCTCAGCAGTCGTGGAATATAAATAGTAATATCCGTCACCTGCACTTACAACATTCCACTGATTAGTAGCACCCGGTGCTGTTGCAGGCATCTGATAAACATTTGAATCAGTTGTATCTACATCGAGATAAAGACCACTATTTACATTTTTTATCATATACAGTCCATCAAATTCAGACTCCGAAGCCGGAGGAGTAACATCAGTTACAGGTGGTTGAGTCTGATCCTGACCTGAAGATGAAAATGAAATATCTGAACTTACCAGTTTTGCAAGAACTCTTGCACCACTTCTGTTAAAATGAACTTTATCATTGTCATAAAGTGCTGTGGTAGCAGTCTGACCTATTGAAAGAAAATGATTCTGAGCAAGATTGAAAAGATCAACTACCTGAACATTCTGCTCCTGACCGATCTTGTCAAGCTGTTCTCCGTAATATCTTCCTGTAAGGAGCTGATCTCTTGATATATCATCAGAACGTCCCTGCTGTTTTACAAGAATAACGGTAATACCTTTTTCTTTTGCTTTTTTTGTCATATCACTGACTACATTATAGTATTCTTCTCTGTTAGAATAATTTGTATCATTTATTCCTATAGAGATTATATAGTAGTCACCCTTTTTACCATATTTCAAAACAGGATCAAACTGTCCTGCATTTACAAATCCTGCCGCATACTGTCCGCTTGCCGCAAGGTTTCTTATCATAAGATCTGAACTGATAAATTCGCCTAAAACCTGTCCCCAGCCTACTCTCTGTGAAGTTTCAAGCGGATAATAGTTACATACTGTTGAATCACCGCAAAGCCATACTGTCTGCGGAAGAGTAGTATCATCAGAAATCTTGTCTATGACAAGAGAACTTAATGAAAATACTGTATTCGCTTTTCCCTCTGTAACCATAAGACTTAACTGACCGTCTGTAACAGGAATGGTAAATGAATCTGTTGCATTATTTCCTGTAAGATTTATAAGTTGAAGTACATCTTCGGCAACCACGCTTGCTCTTGTTGTATTTCCAAGATGTACAGTAATCTTATAAAGACCGGGTTCAAGATCCACCTTAAATGTATTTGATCTGTCCGTGCTTTTGAAAACAACCGCATCGCTTAATTCTCCGGAACCTGAGGCATTTGTATCAGACATATATGCCGGTGTATTAAAACCATATCCTTTTGAAGAATCGTATGCCTGATTTGCAGATACTCCGATAAATCCGTTCTGTACTCCGCCATTTCCAAAATCGAATTTACAATCCGCCATTGCTGCCGACACAATATTATCAGTTTTCTTCCCATCAAAATCTGATAAGCATACTGACGCCGACATCATCATCGCTGTAAGCGTGGAGATTACCCTCCTCAATACCTTTTTCATTAAAATTTCCTCCTTAAAATCCATATTTAAAAATATCCATCTGAGTTATTTCAGATGGATATTATTTATCAAAAAATCAATATACTCACTGTGGTCCAAGTATTATCGGATCAAGACAAATATACTGTTTAAGATATGCCAGATCCCCGACATTAATAACACCGTCAAAACTTACATCAGAAACTTTAAGTTGCATATCATCAAATTGTCTGTCATTAAGAAGATACAAACTAAGATAAGTAAGGTCTGTAAGATCTACTTCACCATCAAAATTTATATCACCATAAACTACATTCTGTTCCTGTGACACAGTAGTAGTTGTTGTTATTGATGTTACAGGTGCAGGTGCAGTAGCAACCGTAGTAGTTGTGGTTGTTGTTACTGTTGTTGTTACAGGTGCCTGAGTTGTTGTCTGTTCAGGCTTATTTTCAACAGGTGTGAAGTACCAGTCCTGACAATTGAAACCGTTGATTTCATACTGCTGTACATTTGCTCCTTCTGTACTAAGTCCATTGATTACTTCAACACATGATTTATCTCCTGAAATACGTGTACATATCTTGTATGAACCATCATTATTCTTTACAAGTTTAAAATGCTGATTTTCTGTTCCCTTGTATGTATATATCAGAATATTTGTACCATTATCTGTTTTCTTTCCAGCAACATCAAGTACCATATTTTCAGATGTCTGTGAATACAGATAATAATATCCGTCACCTGTAGGAACAAGCTTCCATGTATTTGTTCCGTCTGCACCACTGTTTGCTGTCATCTGTGCAACGTTTGATACACCATCTTCAACATCAAGATAAAGACCGCTGTTTACATTTTTTATCATATAAAGAACGTCTGTGTTGAGGTCATCAGTTGCAGGAGGTGTAGTAACTGCAGGACCTGACGGAGTCTGTGACGAACCTTTTCCGTTAAGTTTTACTGCCGGTCTTTCCGGAAGCGACTTGTCTGAGCCAAGATAGAAACTCTGATGCGGTGGCTGATTATAACAGTTCTGTTCTGTAGCCGCCTGAGTACGATACTGTACGTCATGTTCAAGTGTTGTCAGACGATAATCCGTTGTATAAGGTGTACAGAATACTCTTAAAGCATTATTATCGCTGGTTGCAAGAACAAGTTCCTCTCTCCAGTCACCAAAAAGATCAGCTGAAAGACAAGGTGTTGCCTTAGTACCGTTACAGGACTGCACACCGCTCGGATTTAAAAGTACAGATATTTTATCCGGTCCATCATAAGCCGAGATCTTTGTACCGTCAAGTATTTCTCTTTCAAGATCGCCGTCCCAGTAAATAAGGAAGTTTTGTCCGGGTTTATTTGAAGCTATTGTTTTTCCTGTTCCGTCAAATATATCATTTGATGTAGCGCCCCAGAATTCACCGCCGGGATTTTCGGCATAAATATTTCCTGCGCAACAACGTCCGGTATCTTTTGTATGATCTTTATGGAAAACAATTTTTCCGTCTTTAGCATCTATAAGACTGACACCCCAGCCTGAGTTTTTATCTTCATGACACACAAAAACTTCAAGTCCCGATCTGTCCGGAAGAAGATCTCCGAGATGCATAGCATCACCATGTCCAAGATTTGTACACCAGAGTACTTTTCCGTTGTCATCAAGACAAGTAGCACCAAGAACTATTTCCTGTTTACCGTCTCCGTCCACATCGGCAGGCATACAGTTATGATTTCCGTCACCCCAGCCAGGTGCCGATGAATTTGTTCCTGTATCAAAAGCCCAGCGTTTAACAAGCTTATCATTCACTACATCATAAGCTACTGCTGTCATTCTTGTGTAATATCCTCTTACAGAAACTGCACTCGGACGTTCTCCGTCAAGATAAGCTACTGTTCCTAAAAATCTGTCAACACGGTTTCCGTAATCATCGCCCCATGTTGATTTTAGTGAGTTTCCTCTTGGATGTTCATAATCAACAGTATCGAGTGCCTTACCTGTTTTACCGTCAAAAAGCGTATAATACTCAGGTCCTGAAAGAATATATCCTGAACTGTTTCTGTAGTCTTTACTTGCATCACCTATTACCTTACCGGTTCCGTCAACCGTTCCGTCAGCTGTCTTACAAGTCATTTCAGCATATCCGTCACAATCAAAGTCTGCAACGAGGAACTGTGTATAATGTGCTCCTGCACGTATATTTTTTCCGAGGTCTATTCTCCAGAGTTTCTGTCCTCCCAGTGTATAACAATCAATATACACATTTCCGGTATATCCACTCTGTGAGTTATCTTTTGCATTTGAAGGATTCCATTTTACAAAGATCTCATACTGACCGTCTCCGTCTACATCACCAAAAGAGCAATCATTTGGACTGTATGTGCAGTCATTCCCATTCGGAACATCCAGTTTTATGTCGAAGTAATCGTTTCCAGACTGAATGTAACAGTCTTCACTTGACACAACACTACCGCCTTCTACAGTATCTACACGATATTTTGAAGACGCATTTCCGGATTTGTCAAGATAACAGGTTGCTTTTCCTGCCTCACTTGTGTAGATAAGGTTTCCGTCGCGATATAGATTAAATACCGCATTATCTGAGTCGCTTGCAAGATAACGCCAGCTAACAAGCATTCCTGAACCGGTTTTTACAGCTGATATACCTCTGTTGAGATACTCAACTATGTTCTTTCCTGTTCCGTATGCGGCATCCACAATACGTGTGTTACCTGCACCACTGACACCTCCCGTTGCTAAAGCAAGCGAAAGTACAGCCGCAACTGTTTTTTTCAAATTATTCATTTTAAACATTCCTTTCCAAAAGCGATTCACATTTTTAACCATACACTTTTTTCTAATTTTTTATCCTAACTTTATCACTCACTAAATATATTATAAACAATTTAGTGATAATAATCAATTCTTAATTTTTATATATTTTCTTTATATTGATTTGTTATATTGCACAAAAAAACATAAAATATTTTTATTTATTACAATTACAAAACAAAAACTCTGACAAGATTTAACCTGTCAGAGTTTTTGTCTTTGTTTTAGTTTGGATTTTAAGTGATTAAGTCTTAAGGAGGAATCTTCTTCCTACTTAACTGAATCTGAAAGAGGAATATTAAGTCCCTTGATAGCATTTGCTACTATCTTTGCTACTGCATTAGCTCCCTCTTCACTGAAATGAGTCATGTCGTTAGAACCGCTCACTACACCATGGAGATGATAAAGCTTAGCTTTATTGTATCCTATAGAATTATAATGATTTACCATGAGAGTATTGAGGTCGATACATGGTATTTTATAATAAGCTGCAAGATCCTTCATTGCTTTGCAGTAACCTGTGTAAGAATTTACGAACTTTCCGCCTGAATAAGCTTTAAGTCCTATAACTGTTGTAACGAGTATCGGTGTACCACCTTTATCAATAGTACCTTCAATATACTTCTTCATGTAGTATTCAAAAGAACCATTCTTGGCATTTGTAACCGAACCGCTTACCGGTGCATATCTTTCAGCCTTGTTAGAAGCAGCATCATTTATACCGAACTGAACAAGAAGATAGTCACCCTTCTTCATATCTTTGAGTATAGTATCAAGTCTGCCGTTATCATAAAAGCTCTTTGAACTTCTGCCTGCTATAGCCTGATTTGATACTGAAACATTCTTGTTAAAATAGTTTCCGAGGTAATAACCCCAACCCTGCTGAGGAGCATAACTTGCTTTGTAGCTCTGAACTGTTGAGTCACCTGCTATATATACTACAGGGTTATCTGACTGTGGATAACTTGGAGTCTGTTCCGGCTGATATATTTCAGCTATTGGTTCATCTGTAAGTTCAAGTGTTATATAGTCAATATTTGGTCCGCCCTCGTTAGTATTTGAAATTGCTTTGATCTTGTTTGCGCCTGCTTTAAGTGGAAGAACTATACCTCTTGTTTCCCACTTAGTCCATTCGCCTGTTGTAAGGAATGGCTGTATCCAGTAATTTGTTGTATCACCATTCACTTCAATCTTCATAGCTCTGTCGTTTGCACTTCCGTTTGCTACTCTGAAATCAACGAGATAGTTTCCATTGCTTTGTACATTTACTGTCCACTCTATTGAGCTTCCCTTTTCATTATCAAGATTTACATATGCTTTGCTTTCGTAACCTGCATTTGTATCTTCTGAAGCAGCCTTATTTAAAGTTGCATCAACTGCAGGATAAACATTAAGCTGTGGCTGTGAAGGCTGTGTCTGCACAGGTTGTGTCTGTGCTGGCTGTGTCTGTACCGGCTGTGTCTGAGAAGGCTGACTTGGTGTCTGTCCTCCATTTATCGGCTGTCCTATAAGACCGGCATTCTCTTTTGAAATATACTGCTTAAGTGTAGCAAGATCTGCAATATCAACAGAACCACTTCCGTTTACATCGGCTGCTGCAAGTATATTTGAGTTTATCATCTTGTCGCCAAGAAGATGAAGACTAAGAAGTGTAAGGTCTGTAAGTTCCACTACTCCGTCCCCTGTAAAATCGCCGTAAATAAGACCTGATGAAACTACAGGTGTAGTTGTCACTACTGGCTGTGTTGGCTGTGTTGGCTGTGTTGTTACTATTGGCTGCTGTGATGTAACCGGTTCAATAAACCAGTCCTGACACTTGGAGCCATTTGCTTCCCACTGCTGTACATTTGCACCTGTATTTGTAGAACCACTTTCAACTTCAACTACTGAAGCGTCACCTGAAACCTTTGTACGGATCTTGTATGAACCGTCAGCGTTCTTTGTAAACTTGAACTGCTGGTTATTACTTTCTTTCATATTGTACATTCCGACATTCTGTCCGTTTGTCGCCTTGTTTCCTGAAACATCAAGAACAACTGTATCGGAAAGTCCGGAATAGATGTAGTAGTAACCGTTTCCTGCTGATTTAAGCCTCCATACATTGTGCTTAGCTTCTCCGTTTTTGGTCCACTGCTGTACATTTGCACCACTTTGGGCATTTTCTTCAGCAACTTCCATATAAAGTCCGCTGTTTACGTTCTTAAAAGTATATGTAGCACTTTCATCAAAAACTTCAGCTGTAAGTGAACTTGATGGTGTCTGTGTTGTTACAACCGGAGCCTGTGTTGTAGCAGGAGGATTTGCTGTACCGCCTGTTGCCTTGAAATCATGAAGCTTTGCTACAAGTTCAGCAAGTTTCTTGGCTCCCTTCATACTCTGATGGAGGTCATCATTACCGCCACCATTTTTGATAGCGTAGTAGTCAGCCATTTTTGCATATCCTACACCTACACCAAAATCCTGCCATGCTTTGAACAGATTCATAACTTCAACATTCTGCTCTTTACCAACCTGATCAAGCTGTCCTGCAAACCAACGGCTGTTGAGAAGAGGATTTTTCTGTAAGTCACTACGACGTCCCTGCTGTTTAACAAGGATAACCTCAACGCCCTTGGCTTTAGATTTCTTTACCATGTCGGTAACTGTCTTATAATATTCATCTTTATCAGAATAGTTTGTATCGTTGATACCGATCGAGATAATATATACGTCACCTTTTTTACCGTAATACTCAATAGCTTTGAACTGACCTGCGTCCACGAAGCCTTTTGCATACTGACCTGAGGCAGCCATATTTCTTACCTGCCAGTAATCTTCATCGATATAATCTTCAAGGAACTGACCCCAACCATGCTGTGAACTGTCTGATGAATTATAGTAGTTACAAACTGTAGAGTCACCACATATCCATATTGTCGGATCAGTTTGTCCTGTTGTATTTACCTGCGTAATTTCAACTGCTGAAATTGAATATGCTGTACCTGATTTTCCGGCACACGCCTGAATCTCAAGACTACCGTCTGTAACAGGTATCTGTATTGTTTCTACAGCATTGTTACCTGTCAGGTTTATCATCTGAAGCATACCTTCCATCTTGATAGATGTACGTGATACGTTTCCTGTTACAACCTTTACATTGTAGGCGCCCTTTGGTAAATCAACCTTGAATACATTGTTGGCTGACGCATTGTTGAACTGAACCGCATCAGAATAAGCACCTGAACCTTTGGCTGAAACGTTTGATACATTTCCTGTGCTTACAAATCCATATCCTTTTGAAGCACTGTACGCATCTTTAGCAGAAACACCGGTATAACCGTTTGCTGTTCCGCCACCGCCGAAGTCAAATTTGTAATTACTCGCAGCTGCATAAACTGTACTTGTGTTATCCACTATACTGTTTTTCATCATAGGCATTGATGAAGAAGCGGCAACGAGAAGCGCTGTAAGCATTGATACAGCATTTTTCAATACTTTATTCATAAAAACTTCCCTTCTATTATTTATATTAAGAACTATGTTCTTTTAATACACTTTCATCTTCAAAACGACCCAATTATGAAATATCCACCACACTTTACAGTGGATATTTCATTAATCAAATCGTCATGTATGTGAATTGTTATTAAGAAAGAAATATCAATGAAATACAAAACTATATAAATATTAATATTACTTGATTATTTACTATAAACATCAATATAAATATATTTTTTAATATTTTATATTTGTATTTATCACTCTTTACAAATATATTATATAATAAATAGTATTCTATATCCATGAGTAATTTGAATATTTTAATGATGTTTTTGATTTATTTGATTTTATTCAATTATTTCGTACTTTACAGCATACAACACATTGAATTTATGAACTATTTGAACATTTACATGATGTATTCAAATCTATTTAATCATTTTTTTCCTAATATAACATTATCTTTGGAAATATATTGTTTAAAATGTGCCAGATCTGCGATATCAACTTTGCCATCTGCATTTACATCTGCAGCTTCTAGTTGTGATTCGTTAAGTTTGACATCACTGAGAAGGTAAAGACTCAAAATTGTAAGATCGGTAATATCAATTTCTTTATTGGTATCAAGATCACCGTATACAACATTTGTCTGATTATTTGCAGTAGTTGACGTTACAGATGTCACAGGTGGTGCTACAGATGACTGCGGTGTTGCGGATGTTACCAGCGGTGCTGCAGTTGTAACTGTTGTTGTAACAACTGTTCCCTGAGGAGTAACTATACTTCCGTCAGTATTTTCTACATACCAGTTCTGACAACTTGCATTGTTTACTTCCCACTGCTGTACATTTGCCCCCTGCTCTTTACTGCCGTCTGCTACTTCTACGCATGATTTATCACCTGATATCTTTGTCAATATCTTAAATGTACCGTCACTGTTAGGAACAAACTTGAACTTCTGGTTCTCGCCTTCCTTCATTGTGTATATCTCAACATTTGTACCGTTTTCTGTTTTCTTTGCACTTACATCAAGTGTATATGACTTGTCACCAACCTGTGAAACTATATAGTAATATCCGTCACCAGCTGATTTGAGTTGCCATGAAACTGCATCACGATCACCGCCTGTCCACTGCTGAACATTTGCTGAGTTTGCTGACTCACCGTTTGCTACATCAAGATAAAGTCCGCTGTTTGCATTTTTGATTCTGTATGTAACGCCTTCCCTGAGACCCGATGTGTCAGGTGTTCCCTGTGTTGAAACCGTTGTCTGTACAGGTGTGGAAACTGTAGTAACAGGAGGTTCTGTAACCTGTGGTTCTGAAGGTTGATTATTACCGGAACTTCCGTTTACTGTTACAGCCGGTCTTGAAGGAAGCTTTTCATCTGAGCCAAGATAGAAGCTTGGATGTGCAGGCTGATTATAACAGTTCTGTTCTCCTGCTGCCTGTGTACGATACTGTACATCATGCATAAGTGTAGTAAGACGTACATCTGTATCATATGTTGTGGAATATACTCTTAAATATTTGCTGTCGCTTGTTCTGAGCAAGAGTTCTTCACGCCAGTCACCAAAAATATCTGCTGCAAGACATGGACTGGACTTTGAGCTGTTATTTGAAGCACAGCCGTCAGCTGTAAGAAGTCTGTTTATTTTGCTGGAGCTTACATATTTGTCGATCTTTGTGCCGTCAAGAATTTCTCTTTCGAGATCTCCGTCCCAGTAGATCATAAAGTTCTGAGCCGGCTTGTTTGTAGCTATTGTTTTACCGTTTGCATCAAATATATCATTTCCTGTTGCACCCCAGAATTCAGCACCAGGATTGCTTGCAAGTATATTTCCGCAACAAGCTCTTCCTGTGTCTTTGGTATGATCTTTATGGAATATATTTTTACCGGTCTTAGCATCTATAAGAGATACGCCATACGGAGAATTTTCATGACACATCCAGAGTTCAAGACCTGCTCTGTCAGGAAGGAAATCACCAAGGTGCATTGCATCACCATGTCCCTGATTGTTACACCAGAGAAGATTTCCGTTGTCATCGATAGCTGTTGAGCCGAGTACAAGTTCCTGTTTACCGTCGTTATCAACGTCAGCAGGCATACAGTTATGATTTCCGTTGTGATAGCCCTTCTTAGGATCATTTCCTGAATCATATTTCCAGCGTACAACAAGCTTTTTATCAACTACGTCATATGCAACAGCTGTCATTCTTGTATAATAGCCTCTTACTGAAACAGCACTTGGCTTTACACCGTCACAATAAACCACAGCACCTAAAAATCTGTCAACACGGTTTCCGTAATTATCACCCCAGTCGCTTACCTTGCCTCTTGGAAAAGCGTATTCAACTGTATCAAGTGCCTTACCTGTAGCGCCATCAAAAAGTGTGTAATATTCAGGACCCGAAAGGATATATCCTTTGCTATTTCTGTAATCTTTACTGCCATCACCTATTACTTTACCTGTACCATCAACTGTACCGTCAGCAGTCTTACAAGTCATCTCAGCCTTTCCGTCACAGTCAAAATCGGCAACAAGAAACTGTGTATAATGTGCACCTGCACGAATATTTTTACCGAGATCCACTCTCCACAAACGTTTACCTTCAAGTGTATAACAATCAATAAAAACGTTTCCCGTAACACCTTCCTGTGAGTTATCCTTGGAGTTTGAAGGATCCCACTTCAAAAAGATCTCATACTGTCCGTCACCGTCTACGTCACCGACTGCACAGTCATTTGCACTGTATGTACAACCCGAAGCTGTCGGAACACTAAGCGGTATATCAAAATAACTTTTATTTGTTATGAAGTTACAGTTTTCAGAAGATATAACTTTACCACCGGATACATAATCTACCCTGTACTTTGAACTGCTACTGCCACTACTGTCAAGATAACAGGTAGCATCTCCGGATTTACTTGTGTAAACAAGCTTATCATCACGATACAGATTAAATTCTGCAGTATCACTGTCATTGGCAAGATATCTCCAGCTTACAAGCATTCCTTTTCCTGTATTTACAGCTGTAATACCTCTGTCAAGATTTTCAACAATACTTGATCCTGTTGCCGCCTTGACCAATATATCATTATTTGTAACAGACATACCGAATACTGTTGAAGAAACTAATGCCAACGCTGACACAAAAGTCATAACCTTCTTTAAATTTTTTTTCATCTTAATCAACCTTTCATAAATTCCAAACTAAATTTTTATACAATTTACAATCATATGCACACTAACTATCAACTTTGTTCGTCTATAATTATAAACAATATTACAATCACAATCAATACATTATTTTACTTTTTTATATCAGATTTTATTATATACTAAAACGCATATGTATTATTCTATTAAATCTATGAGATTATTCTACATATTTATATGTACAAAACAACTTTATAATATTGAAAAAACATCACAATAATGTTAAAATATTAATAGAGAAAGCATTAATACAAGGTGGTGACCTGATTGAAAAAAAGACTTACTATCGGTGTAATAGCAATTGAGTGTTATTCAAAATATCAGGCCGAACTTTACAAAGGTATAATAGCACAGGCTTTTAAAGCATCATGCAATGTAATATTTATCTCTGCTCTTCACCGATATCCACATATATATAATGAACATACTGTATATGACAAAAAAATCTATGACCTCATTCTTGCTGATAAATTTGATGGATTTATATACGACAGAGAAGCTTTTTATCATAAAGAAATGACATCGTATATCGATAAACTATGCCAGAAAATAAAAAAACCGATCATAGTTCTTGAAAACAACAATAACAATAATAATTTTAAGACTTTGAAACTTGATGAACATGAGGCATTTGAAAAAATCACTGATCATATGATCGAACATCATAACTGCAAAAAAATCTATTTTCTTACCGGACCAAAAGATCAGGAAATCTCTATAAAAAGACTCAACGGATATATAAGTTCTATGAAAAAACATAATCTGTACATTGATGATTCTTACTGTATTTACGGAGATTTTTACAAGGACGCTGCTGTAAATCTCGCCCGTCAGATCGCTGATAATCAGATCTCAAAGCCTGATGCAATACTGTGTGCAAATGACCATTCAGCCGCATTTTTATGTTCAGAACTTATACACCAAGGCATAAAAGTTCCGGAAGATATTTCAGTAACAGGTTATGACGGATATGAAAACAATCTTTGTCAGGAAATCGAAATCACTACATACAAACGTGAAAACTTCCGCTATGGAGCAGAAGCATTCAGACAAATTTACAGAATGATAACCGGAACTCCATGTGGTAGTATCCCATATAAACGAGATAATCTGATAATAAGAAAAAGCTGTGGCTGTATAACTCCTACACAACTCACGCCAAAAGAAAAACGTCAGAACACCGTTGATAAAAATTTTGAAAACAAACTTCTGTACAGCGATATGCTTACAGATGTCTGTGACAGTAATTCTATCGAAGAACTTATGCTGAACATAGGCTTATATGCATATATGATAAATAATGTTCATAATGTACTGATATGTCTTAGCGAGGACTACGAAAATGCATTAAAGGGTGACTTGCAGCCTGAACTTACTCTTGATAATACTAAAAATATGAAAGTTTTTTTAGACAGAACTTTTACTTTGATCAGAGAATGTGATGATAAACCATTTTCGGTAAATGACATACTTCCTGATAAATATACCGATCTCAGATTTCCGATAGCATACTATATAACACCATTGCATTTTAATAAAAATTATTTTGGCTATGTAGCACTTTCTTTTGGTAAAAATCCTGAATCATTTAAAAGAAATTATCTGCACTGGATAAGATATATAAATGTATCTTTGCAAAAACTTATGGAAATGAAAATCATGCAAAATAAGCTCAACAAGGTTTTTGACCCTGACAATGACTTTGGCAGACAAAATCCGCATATCAAAAAACTAAGTGCTTTAAGACAGAGAATGATCGACAATCCCGAATACGAATGGAAAGTTGAGGATATGGCAGGCGAACTTTTTTTAAGCAGAAGCTATCTTCAAAAACTCTATAAAGACTGCTTTGGCAAAGGTATCATCGAAGAGCTTATAGATTTCAGAATAGAAAAATCCGTAAACCTGCTTAAAAATACCGATAAAAGTATAAATGACATAGCTACAGAATGCGGATATACTTCTTACAGTTACTTTTCAAAACAATTCAAGTCAATAAAAAGTATATCACCTGCAGAATACAGAAAAAAACTAATAATTTACTGATTATTTTTATAGAAGGAGGGAATCAGATTGAAAAAAAGACTTACTATCGGAGTAATAACGGTTGAATGTTATTCCAAATACGAAACAGAACTGTACAAAGGTATCATATCACAAGCTTTTAAAGCTTCCTGCAACGTAATATTTATTACTTCACTTCACCGCTATCTGTATCCTTCAACAGAACATACTTTTCATGAAAAGAAAATCTATGACATTATTTTAGCCGATAAATTTGATGGTTTTATTTATGACAGAGAAGCTTTCTATCATGATGAAGTGATCACATATATTGATAAACTATGTGAAAAATCAAAAAAACCTGTTCTCGTTCTCGGAACTAACAAAAATAAATTTTTTGAAAATATCTATCTTGATGAACACGATGCTTTTGAAAAAATCACTGATCATATGATTGAAAAACATGGGTATAAAAAAATATATTGCCTTACAGGTCCGAAAGAAAATATTGCATCAGCAGAAAGACTTAACGGATATATGAGTTCTATGAAAAAGCATGGTCTGCACTTTGATGATTCCTACTACTTCTACGGCGATTTTTTTAAAGATGCCGCTGTAGAACTTGCACATAAAATAACAGAACAAAAAATTTCCAGGCCTGATGCTATAGTATGTGCAAACGACCACTCTGCTGCTTTTTTATGTTCGGAACTTATACATAACGGAATACGTGTCCCCGAAGATATTGCCATAACAGGTTACGATGGTTTTGAAAAAAATCTTTGCCGTGAAGTTGAGATAACAACTTACAGACGTGAAAATTTCCGCTATGGTGCCGAAGCTTTTCGCCATATTTACAGAACACTTACCGGAAATATATGCAGTCATATCCCAAACAAACGTAATAATCTTATTATCGGAAACAGTTGCGGTTGCACTGATATATCAAAGCCTGATTCAGCTCAGAGACATTCTATGACCGTATCTGAAACTCTTGAAACCAAACATCTTTACAGCGATATGCCGATAGAAGTATGTGACAGTGAATCACTTGAAGAATTGATGCTCAATATCGGTATGCACGCCTATCTTATCAATAAAGTCCATAACATACTTATATGCCTTTCGGAAGATTTTGAAAAAATTTTAAAAGAAGATACTCAGAGAGAACTTACTCTTGATAATTCGACAAACATGAAAATTTTTCTTAACAGATCATATAACAAAATAAAAGAATCTACCAAGACTACTTTTAAGTTAAATGATATTCTGCCTGATGAATTTATAAATCAAAAGTTTCCTGTAGCATATTATCTTACTCCTCTGCATTTTAACAAAAATCACTTTGGTTATGCGGCACTTTCTTTTGGGAAACGGCCTGAATCATTTGAAAAACTGTATTTGCACTGGATAAGATATGTAAATATATCTTTGCACAAACTTATGGAAACGACTATACTAAAAAATATGATAAATAAACTGTCATCTCCTGAGCAGAAAACAATAAGACAAAATCCACATATAAAGAAACTCGAAATATTAAGGCAAAAAATGATCAATAATCCCGAATATGAATGGAAAATCGAAGACATAGCCTCAGATCTCTTCCTGAGCCGAAGTTATCTGCAAAAGTTATACAAAGACTGTTTTGACAAGGGGATTATTGAAGACCTGATAGATTTTCGTGTAGAAAAGGCTTCAGATATGCTGATAAATACCGATAAAACAATAAATGACATCGCTCTTGAATGCGGCTATACTTCATACAGCTATTTTTCAAAACAGTTTAAAACAATTAAAAATATTTCACCTGCAGAATACAGAAAAAACAATTCAAAAAAAATTTCAGCCCCATAAAATATGGAGCTGAAATTTTTTATTCGGATATTGTTTTTTATCCCAGTACTACATTATCATGTGAAATATACTGTTTAAAATGTGCAAGGTCGGCGATATCAACTTTACTGTCAGCATTTACGTCAGCTGCTTTAAGTTTTGCGCCTTCAAGAATTTTGTCGCTTAAAAGGTGAAGACTCAAAAGAGTCAGGTCAGTAAGATCTGCTATTTTGTCATCATTGAGGTCGCCGTACATAAACGTCGGCTCGGTTGTTGCAGTTACCGTAGTTGTAACAGTTGTTGGCGTTGTTATTTGTGTTGTTGTCTGTGTTACCTGAGGTTCTTTTACAAGTATTGCTTTCCACAACTGGCAATCTCCGCCCCAGTACTCCCATTGATTTATGACTCCGCCATACTCGGTTGACCAGTCATATACATCAAGGGCAGATTTGTTTTTGGAACATTTACTAGTAATTCCATAATACCCTGTTCCGTCTTCTTCAAATCTGAAAAGCTGGTTGTCGGCACCTGTATATTTACTTAAAACAATAGCAGAACCATTTGAACTGTCGTTTGATTTTACAGTAAGAACAAGTTCTTCGTTTATAACAGATGCTATCTTGTAGTATCCGTCTGAAACTTCGGTTACTTTCCACTGTTGTGCAGTAGCGCCATTCGTTCCCCACTGCTGTATACCGATCCCTTCCTGAGCTTTTCCGTCAGGTATATCAAGTACCAGCGAACTGAACTTACACTCAAATGTATAGGTAGCATTATTAAGTATAGGAGTTGCCTCTATAACTTCGGCATCTTTTGTCTTACTTCCCCATATAACTATATTATTATTTCCTGTTGCCGCAAAAGTCATGACCTGTTTTCCGCTCTTGCTTTCATCGTGCATCTTCAGAAAATATCCGCTGTATTCTATACCATCTATATTTATAGTGCAATATGGCGACTCTGATTTGGCAGACCATGTACCTGTTACGTCACCGCTTATTTTGCCGTTTATACCTAATGTAATTTCCTTTGAAGCTATCGGTGTGGTTCCGTTATCAGTTCCATGCCATACAAACTCATATGTACCTGCCATATCATTTTTGGAATATCCGCTCTGACTTATTTCATCACCGCTGTATTCGTAAGGTGCGGCTATCGGCCAGCCCTGTTCGTTATAATAAAGCTGATGAACTCTTACCTCATGATATTCTGTATTATCATCAAATCTTGCATGATAAATAAGATACGACTTTCCGTCATCGTCTCTGAAAAATGAACAGTGTCCGCAAGCCATATACGCTGTTTCGTTACAACTGAACTTGTAGTTTCCCATTACCTTTGTTCCGACATATTCATTTGTACGGTCGCTCTTTCCAAAACAAGCACTTCTTCCTGTACTGTCAACAAAAGGTCCGTCAGGTGACTTTGAACGGAATACACGCATATTGTAACCGCCTTCTGATAAAAGTCCGCCATATGTTACATACAGATAATAGTAACCTGTATCTTTATTGTATTCAATAAACGGACCTTCACCCGAAAGATATCTGCCTCCTGATATATTTGTACCAAAATAACTGTCTACCATTCTTCCGTCAGATGTAGTACCTGATTTCGGATGTATAAGACTTCCTGTCTTTTTATCGACCTGAAGTGTAAAAATACCGCCTGACCATGAACCATAGCACATCCAGAGATTTCCGTCAGTATCTGTATAAAGAGTCGGGTCTATGGCATTTGGAAAATCAAAATTGTTATACTCTCCCTTATCTGTAAACCAGTTGTTATTAAAAGATATTTCTCCGTTTTTTTCAAGTTCGTCAATATTTGTACTTGTATACTTTATATTTATATCTCTGGTTGAACTGTCTCCTGTAGAAATACCTACTTTTTTATCACCTTTTGTAAATCCTGAATAAATAACATTTTCTTTAAAAATATACGGACCCTCGATATTTTTGGAAACTGCAAGTCCTATGACGCTTCGCATATATGTTGAGCTTGCACTGTAGTACATCATATATGCACCTTTGCTTCCGTCATCATTTACATAATCCTCATTCCAGTAAACATCAGGTGCCCATATAGCATAACCGCCCTTGCAGTCCTGCATATCCTCTCCTGCCCAGTCAAATGACTTTTTAAGATTTTCGTGAGCGTTTCCAAAAAGAAGATTTGAAGATGTCATATCCTGATATTCACGGCTTACAAGTGATTTCCAGCTTTGAAGATCTGATGATTTGGCTGCCGCCACATGAGAACCGAATATATAGTACATTCCGTTTTTATCCTTTATAACAGACGGATCATGTACCGAAACACGTGATTTTTGTGCAACATACTCTGAAGTAACAGCGTTTATATCACACTTAACGTAAGACAAACAAGAATATGATGCTATCAAAAGCGATAATACCGATGCAATTATTTTCTTTACTTTCATACATTTTCTACTCCTGACATATAAAATTTAATTTTACAAATACATTATATATCACATATCAAAAATAATCAATTACATATAATCTTATTTGCAAAGTATTTTAGTAACAAAAATAGTGAAAGCCGAATTTATTTTGAATTTCACTATTTTTTTAATATCACAATATAAATCAGAGATCGCCGTATTCTACTTCTCTTTCTATTTCAGATCCGTTAAGTTCAAAATAAACACGACCATTATAGAAATGAATATCTGATTTTTGAGCCCCTATATCAGAAGCAATATTTGATCTGATAATAGACCTTAAGTCACAGTTAGAAAATCTGATTTTTCCGTTACCTTTAAAGTTACCCAGAGACATTGCTTCTTTACCTTCTCCTTTAAGAGTAACTCCGACTTCAGTCATATCTATCAGTGATTCATCTTCTGCCTGTCCGATAATCACTAATTTATTTGAACGCATATTCAGATTCAGATTTGAATTTTTTACATTTACCAAACAGCGACTTCCTTTTAAAGTACCAATACCTGCACTTTCAGTTCCGCCTGAAATATTTTTGAGCATAATATGCGATATGCTGAGATTTACAGAACCGTATACAGAGCCTATTCCGACATTAACTGTTGAGTTCATATTAAGGTTCATATTGCACATTGAAATTGACAAATCAACATCTCCTTCGTATGAACCTATGCCTATACCTTCTTCGCCTATCAGTTCTATTTCATACTTACCTTTTTTGATAACTATTTCTCCGCCTTTTCCTGAACCGATACCGATACCACGGTCACCACTGCAATTTATCTCGATACAGCCGTCCTGTCCGAAAATTATAGAACCGTTTCCTGATTTAAAATCATTTCCTATGGCATAAAAATCATCATGATTCATATTTATAATAAGACCGCCGTCTCCTTCAAATATGAGCCTGGAGCCTTCAGGAACACATATTCCTCCGCCTTCAAGATGGTTTTCCCCTTTGAGAATAAGAAGAACTTCACAGTTTTCACCAAGAGTTATACAACTAGCACCTTTTTTACTTGAAAATCCTACGTTTTCAAGTACTATTCTTCCCTGATATCCGCTCTCTATATTCAGTGTGATATCCGTCAGCAATCCGGGTACACCTGTAATAGTAACATCTTTGTATATAGTTTTTCCTGAAACAATATTGATACTTGCATATTTTTCAGAAACAAGTTTTGCAAGATATATCCTGCCTTCTTTACCTGCAGTATAAACTTTTTTATCATTACTCATTACTTGCTGATGATGGAATTTTACTATTTCTTCTTTTATTTCCTTACTTATTTCAGGAATAATTTCAGGAGATGGCTTTGCAGTATAATAACCTTGTATAAGATCTGCACCAAGATGAATAACCATCTGTAATTCTTCTGTGGTTTCCACACCTTCTGCAAGAGCTTTTATATCATTGTTATGGGCAAATTCTATGATTTCACGCACAAAATGCTGTTTTTGCGGACTTTCCTGTATTTTTGAAAGAAGCATACGGTCTATTTTAACGTAATTTGGCATATATCTGAGCAGATTTGTTATATTTGAATATCCTGTTCCGTAATCATCAACAGCCGTTTCTATCCCCATTCCTGCATAAAGTTCTTTCATAGCAGTAAGTTCATCATCAGGTAATTCCGCCTGCTCTGTAAGCTCAACTACAACACTGCCCGAAAATGTCTTTATCTTATTCTCAAGAGTCATGGCATCAATACCATGCAGTCTGTTTCCGGGAATACTGTTTATAAAAACTTTTTTGCCTTCCTTAAAAACTTTTTCGTCTTTTACACGATCAAGAACATTGAAGAAAGTAAGACGCTCAACGTCATACAAACGATGAAGATATTCAGCATATTTCAATATTTTAAGAGGCGATATAAAAGGTGTCACATCGGCTCTCATCAAAGCTTCATATGAATATATCTCACCTGTTCTCGCATCTACGATAGGCTGAAAATGATAAAGAAAACGGTTCTGATCGAGTATATCACTTACTATCGTAGATTCCTTTTTCTCTTCTTCTGTAAGCTCTTCTCTGTTCTGAGTCTTACGTTCATTTATCTTATTTCCGTTTTTCTGTGAAACAGCGGTATTAATAAGACGCTCAAAATCTTCACGACCTGAGATCTCAGAAATTTCACTTCCAAGATAAGCAGACAGTTCATAAGCAAAGCCATCTGCTGATTTTAATTTATCAAGAAGGAGTTTCTTTAGTTCATAAATGAAATTTTTATCATCATCTGATATGATAGCACCGACAAACTCGCCGTTACCAAGACGACAGCACATACCATCTTCCATCAGGTTGTTCATTATATGAGAAATCGTGTTTATAGCATGATTTCCCTCTTCTCTGCCGTACTTTTCATTAATTTGCGACAGACCCTTTATATCAACTGCCAGTGCCCCGACATAATGACCAAAATAGCTTTCACACTGTGCAAGCATACCCTGATAATTATAAAGTCCTGTCAACGAATCACGTGTCTGGCTTGCCTGGAGAATCTTATTACTCTGTCTTAATGCATCAATACGTCTGAAACACTCAAGCCCCTGCATTACATTTCTAAGCCAGAACCAGTATATATCATCATAACAAACAGGCTTATTTCCGTAACTTATAACTGCATAACCAAGACAGCGTTCTTCAAAATGCAAAGGTGTAAAGAAGAAAGCCTTCGGAACATCTCTTTCTTCATGCAAATCAGGAATCAAAAGGCTTTTATGAAAAGTTTCATCATAGTTCAGAGGATTTACCGAATTATCATTTGTACATCTTAACACGGGTAATATCTGTTCTGTATAAGCATTCCACTTAATATCACTGTTATGCATGGTTTCACGATTTTTCCACTGAGAATTAAGACATATAGTAAAACTTTCAAAACCTTTTATCTGATAGCTGTATGTGAAAACAGTATTCATCAGGTCATTAAATTCTGATTTTGAAAGCAGGTCCTCCATCATAAGATTGAAGCGTGAAAAGAAACTTTCACCCGAATCATCTGTTTCCCACTTTTCACGTAGTTTTACTTCAACTGTTTTATTATCAAAGTTACAACCACAGCTACTTCCGATAAATAATTCAACATCTGTCTCAAAATCAGGAACAGGCTCATTATCAAGCATAGATTTTATTGTAATCGCAGCATGAGTTCCGCATGATTTTGCCGGAATAGGTGCAGATGTTACCGGTTTGGGACTTGTTCGTCCTTCTTCTATAGAATCATAGGAAATTATTGCAACATCTTCAGGAATACGAAACCCCTTTGCAACCAGTGACTGTGCTACACCTATAGTCATACAGTCATTTGCACAGGCAATGGCTCTTGGCATACTTCCACCTGACTGCAAAAGCTCCTCAACCATTGTTTCTCCGCTACTATACCAGAAATCCCCATAGAAAATGCGGTTTTCTTTTATCGGAAGATCGTGTTCTTCCATACAATCAATAAACGCCTTCAATCTTGCCTGAGAATGAGGGTGCCATTTTTTGCCCGTCAAATAAGCTATATCTGTATACCCATGCACTTCTATAAGATGAGATATTGTTTTTTTAACTATCGAATAACTATCAGTATGTATCGTAGAAAAATATTTACTTTCCTTATCAACACACAATACCGGACCGTTAAAATATTTTTTTAAATTTTCTTCAATGTTGTCTGCAGCACCGGGAGTCTGTATTGTATCAAGAAGCACAACAAAAGCGTCAAACATATCATAGTTTATCAGAGAGAATATTGTAGTTTCTCCTATTTCCCTTGCAGTTGTTTTCTGATATTTGTTATACATCGCAAATGCACACACATCTATATCATATGTAAATATTTGTTTTAAAAATCCTTCTATAAATGATTTCTGATAATTTTCTTCTGATTGTCCGAGTAAGAGTCCAATCTTTCTTCTTCCCACTTGTAACACCTCTCTATCACAATAATGTAAATTTACAGCTGATAAAATCACTTGATCCGGTCAGAAATTTTCATCAACTGTAAATATAATCTCTCAACATATATTATACCATATTATCAATCGTTGTGCAACAAATTACAGAATATTTTTTTATATAATTAGTTATTTTTCACAGTAAATAAACCTGAAAAACATCAGTTCTTACTTATAAAAAGTTCCTTTTCAACGCCTATTTTACCTCTTATCGTATATGTAACTTCATATTCTACTCTGTCTTCATACTCATTTTTTTTCACATCTTTTTTTATTATTTCTTTGTCGCTGTAAAAATTTTTTTCATAGATACTGATTTTCTTTTGTATCTCCTCTTCGGCTTCTGTTAAGGTATAAGTTATATTTTTCATTTCATAATCTGTATATTCACTTACAACAAGTCCTATCGGTATTTCTATCCCTAACACAGAAAAATAATCTGTGGTTTCTTTATAATCTGCACTTTTGGAATATTTTTTTTCAAATCCCAGCGGAATTCTGAATCCGAAAAATTCAAGACTTCTTTTTTGCACCTTCTCTTCATATTCTTTTTGACTGCTTTCAAAATACTGAACAAAAGTCTCTTTTTCCATATATTCGCCTGTTATATCTGCAAGTGCATGAACTATCATATAATTCCCTGCTCCGTTTTCAACTACACCGCTCACAAGAAGATCTCCTTTACCTACAGAATATCCACGCTCTATTTTAAGTGTTCCCTGCATCACCTGTGCGTCTGTCACTATCGCATCACGTTCTGAAACTATATTGCACGGAATATTATTGTGAACAGTGCGCGGAACAGGTATACCTTCATGAATATCAACTATAACTCTTCCGCCCTGAGTTCTTATCGCTGCCCATGACGCATTTCCAAGTCTTGTTTTCATTTTCAGCTCACAATTTTCTATATCAAGCGATGGTATAAACGTTCCTTTTTCTATTCCTATCTCTGAAAGCACATAAAGTATCTCATCATCTTTTATATTTTCATTTCCGTTTATCTCTATCTTTACAACTATATTTGACATAACAAATACAAAAGCAACCATAAATATAAAACCTATCAAAAGCCCGTATCTTGCCTTGTATTTTAATACTGTGAACATTTTACCCTGATATTCTTCGACAAAAAGATCTATTTTCATATTTTCAGCAAGGAGTTTCAGTCTTTCAAGATCTGATATATAGATTTTTCCCGTATATTCTTCCATACTGTACTTTTGAGAAAAACATATTATATCACTGTGACGTATCGCATTTACAAATCCCATCAGCTTGTTTCCCCTTGCTCTGAAAGATACTACTCTCCTTACACCCATTATTTTATTTATCCTCCCTTTTATTATTTTCAGTAAACGATACAGAATCTATTTTTCCGTAAACAGCTATACCTTCATTTGCAAAATCATCTATAGAAAGATCACTACCCCAGATCTCAACAATAACACTGCCTGCATCTGCTTTAAGATATATGTCATTGTACTCATATATCCTTCTGCATTTACTTAAAATCAGCTGATTGTTATCATATATCTGTGTGCTGGTCTGAAGCGCAAATACCTTTTTGGTTTTTTCATATAACCTGCCCATTGAAATAATACTCCTCTCATATGATAGACTACTAAAATTATATTAATAACTTTTACAGTTAATTCATATAAATTATAGTGAACTTTCAAAAGGAGTGTACATATATGAATAAATTCCGTAAATTTGCAACAGTAATTTTAATAATATCCATCATTCTGCCATCTGTTATAAACTATAGATCACTTATAACCCAAACCTCTTATTCACTTGAAAAATGTATAAAAGAAATAATACCATCACTGTACGGCTCGATGATAATAGCCTGTATAGTAACAGAAAGCAATCTTCATCGTCTTATCGGTAAAGTTTTTTCTCCTGTTTCAAGATTTATCTTTAAGATGCCCTCAGAAATTTTTTCTGTATTTATTCTTTCAAATATTTCAGGATATCCTGTAGGAGCCAAGCTTCTTCAGACACTCAGAACAAACAACAATATCACTGATAAACAGTTAAAAAGGTACTGTTGTATTTGTTTTTCTGCAGGTCCCGCTTTTGTTTCGGGAGCAGCAGTATGCCGAATATACGGAAGCGAAAATATTTCAATGATAATATTTTTATCAACAACGCTTGCTAATCTTATTCTTGCATTTTTTTGCGGAATAAAATCTGACATACCTGAAAAACCGGTTTATCAGGAAAAACAAAAACCTTTTACCCAAATCATCGTAAACTCTGTTTCAAATGCATCATCGGGAATGTTTCAGATGTGTACTATGATAGTAGCTTTTTCTGTTTTTAAAGTATTTCTCACAAGTACAGGAGCAATCGAAATACTGTCAGGAGTGATATCAAAACTAAGTAATTTTTCAGAAAATGACTGTTTTACACTTATACTTTCCTTTTTTGAAATAACAAATATCACTTCTCTTGCTACCTGTGACCCTGATATCATATCTGCTATGAGTGCAATATTCGCAACAGGCGGTATATGTGTTGTATTACAGATATTTTCAATTTTAAGATCAGGAGCAGATATATGTATGTTCTTAAAATACCGTGCCATTGCCTCAATTCTTTCATTTATAATAAGCAGGATTTTGTGTGGCATTTTTTTAAAAGATATTGCTGTTACTGCATCAACCATAAAAATATATTCAGAAAGCAATTCTGTTCTTCCGTCTTATCTGTTAATTATTATGACTGTTATGTTAATAGGATTTTCAGTAAAAAAAAGTGATCGCTCATTGTAAAAGCGATCTTTTTTAATATAAAAGCTTAGGATTAAATATTGCCATGTTTTTTCCCTGATTTATTCCGATAAGTGCATCAACTTTATGATAATTATCATTTTTTCTTATAATTATCTCATCAGGAATAAATGCAGGTATCATACCCGTCTTGTCTATTGTCGAATACGGGACAAGACGGATTCCTTTTATTACACTTGACGATGCCATTTTATCATAAACTTCTTCACACGACGGCTCTTCACCTATTATCTGCTGTAAAATATGTCCGGGACATATTATCACAGGCTTTCCGCTAAAAACATCTGTCATAGAATTTCCTGTATCTGCAAGTGCATCAAGCGATATTATTTTTTCTTTATTTTTAATTATTACAGAATAATTTCCGTCTGCACTGCTTCCGTTATCAAGCCACAAACGTGCCACACATATTATAAAATACGCTATAGCTGTAAATATTACAAAGCTCATAAGAGATGTGTCTATATATACAAAAGTATTTTTTACTGATATATAATCAGGTCTGAACAAATATTTAAAACCCATTATAACACCTGAAAAAACAAAATTCATTATGTAAAAATAAATGCAAAGCTTAACATACTCTTTTGGCCTTCTCTTTTCAAAAGCAATCAGTACTATAATGAACGCCGCCAAAACTTTTACTGTAAAAAGCAAAAGAAAATTAATTCTAGGTAACAGCATAACCAACGAAAAAAGACTTCCGATTACAGAAGAAACGATAAGCCTTGCTGACAAAAGCGGTGAATGGGTAAATCTCGCCGTTGCTTTAATCAGAAAAAAAGTAACATAAATATTTAATACAATAAGCACATCTACATAAATTATCTCCAGAACAAATCACCACCCTATATTGATTATATCAAAATTACAAGGAAAAAATTGTCAAAAATTAAAGTAAAAAAAACGATTGAACTTTACATCTGTAAAATCCAATCGTTTATATATTCTTTACTTATCAGTCACAAAAAAATACTTCAAATGCCTTGTACGCCATATATACATCCATCTTGGAAACTACTTCATACGGTGCGTGCATTGAAAGAACAGGTACTCCTACATCTATAGTGTCAACGTCGAGATTTGCTATATATGCAGCAACTGTACCGCCACCGCCACCATCTACTTTACCAAGCTCACCTGTCTGCCATACAACTTCATTTTTATTAAGAAGTGTACGTATCTTTCCTACAAATTCAGCAGATGCATCAGATGTACCTGACTTTCCTCTTGAACCTGTAAACTTTGTTACTACAACACCATAGTTGATATATGCTGTATTTTTCTTTTCCACAACACTTGGGAAAGTAGGATCAAATGCAGCATTTACGTCAGCTGACAAACATTCGGAATTTGAGAGAATAACTGTTCCTCTTGTTTTTGAACCTTCTGTATCACAAGCGATATCATCAAAGAAATACTTGAGATATGATGAACACAAGCCTGTATTTCCGTCACTTCCTGTTTCTTCTTTGTCAGTAAGAACAGTGACTGCAGTCTTATCAGGTGTATCACTTAAATTCAGTATAGCTTCAAGAGCAGGATATGCACATACTCTGTCATCGTGACCGTATGAACCTATCATACTTCTGTCAAAACCTATATCAGAAGCCTTGAATGCAGGAACTGCCTCAAGTTCAGCTGAAAGGAAGTCTTCTTCATTTATACCATACTTTTCGTTGAGAATAGAAAGTATATTGAGTTTTACAAGTTCACTTTCTTCATCTTCTTTAAAAGGTCTTGATCCGACGATTATATTGAGTTCTTCACCTGTTATGATCTGTGTAGCCGGTTTCTTCATCTGTTCTGATGCAAGATGAGGAAGAAGATCGCTTATTACAAATACAGGATCATTTTCATCTTCACCAACGTTCACTTCAACAGTTGTTCCGTCTTCGAGAACAACTACGCCATGAAGTGCGAGCGGTATAGCTGTCCACTGATATTTTTTTATTCCGCCGTAATAATGAGTTTTAAAAAGTGCTATCTCATTGTCTTCATAAAGCGGACACTGTTTAAGGTCAAGTCTTGGAGAATCAATATGAGCTGCACAGATTTTCGCACCGTTTTCAAGTGGTTCTTTACCTATAACAGCAAGAATAACAGCTTTTCCTCTGTTATTTACAAATATCTTATCTCCTGTTTTGAGTTTCATACCTGCTTTATACTCACGAAAACCATTTGCCTTTGCTTTTTCAAGAGCATACTTTACTGCTTCTCTTTCAGTTTTTGAACTGTCAAGAAAAGCTTTGTATCCGTCACAAAAATCATATGCTTTGCTTACAACATCGTCATTTACAAGTTTGTATATATTTTTCTTCTTGTAAAACAGTTTTTCTTTGAGTTCTTTTGTTTTTGAATCTTTCTTGCTCATTTCAGTTTTTACTCCATATCTTTAAATTTATTGTTATAATAGCCTTTTATTTTGTCAGACATTTCTTTTACTATGTCATCAAGATTTTCTATGTTATTATTATTTTTTATAATAAAATCTGAATTATCAACAAAAAATTTTTCCGTATGCTGTGCATTCATTCTGCTTCTGGCTTGATTTTCGTCAAGAGAATCACGATTCATTATACGCTTAAGACGTATGTCTTCATCTGCGATAACAGAAATAATTATCTCACAAAAATCATCTGCTCTGCTTTCAAAAAGTGTCGGCGCATCGAGAAGTATAAGTTTCTTTCCGTTTTCTGAGTTTTTACGTATAAGCGCCAGAATTTCTGAAGTAATATGAGGATATGTTATACTGTTTAATCCTTCAAGTTTTTTGCTGTCATTAAAAACGATATCTGCAAGCTTCTGTCTGTTAAGAGAGCCGTCATCGTTGAGTATTGTATTTCCAAAAAACTCTGTAACTTCTTTAAGGCATACTGTATCAGGTTCCATGATATCTCTTGCAACCAGATCAGCATTAATTACAGCAAAACCGTTTTCTCTGAAAATCTTACATGTGGTAGTTTTTCCGGAACCTGTTTGTCCGGTAAGTCCGACAACCATTACTCCATCAAGATTGTTCACACTCTACCACCTCATATCCCGATGCTCTTATAAGCCTGTTATATACAGCAAGCCCTACGCCTTCCTTCCTTGGAGCACGAACAAAAAGATTTTTTATTCCCTTCTTATCTGCTTCACGAAGTTTTGCAAATATCTGCTGTGCCTGTTCTTCAGGAGTATTTCCGTATGTCATATATTTATATGGGAAATCCGCAGCATCATAATCAAAAATAAGACAACAAGTATCTGCATCATTTGCATATTCTGCAACATATTTCTTAAACATTTCAAGACCTTCACGGACAAGGACAACTTTTGCCTTTGGTGAATAGTGCTTGTATTTCATTCCCGGTGAACGAACTTCACCTGTAACTACTGCTTCGTCACTTATTGCATTTTTATCAATAACTACATCGTCTACAACTGTTTTGAGCTGTTCAGGAGTAATATATCCCGGTCTCAATATTCTTATGGAATCATATCCTTCAAATGATATAACAGTAGATTCAAGGCCTACATTACAAACACCGTCATCAACAACAGCGGATATTTTTCCGTTCATATCATCTATAACATGCTGTGCAGTTGTAGGACTTGGATATCCTGAAACATTTGCAGAAGGTGCTGCAAGCGGTTTCCCTACGAGTTCTATGATTTTTCTTGCACATTCATTTGCAGGCATTCTTACAGCTACTGTATCAAGTCCTGCTGTAACAATGCTCGGAACGTTTCCTCTTTTAGGAAGAACCATTGTAAGAGGACCCGGCCAGAATTTTTCTGCGAGTTTATAAACTACATTCGGTATATCCTCTGTATATTCTTTTAACATATCTATATCAGAAATATGAATTATCATAGGATTGTCAGAAGGTCTTCCCTTAGCCTCAAAAATTCTTTCAACTGCTTCTGCATTTGTAGCATCTGCTGCAAGTCCGTAAACTGTTTCTGTAGGCATACCCACCAACTGACCGTCTTTAAGGAGTAAAGCTGCTATTTCCAGATCACTGTCACTGTTTGTCAAATATTTTATTTCCTTCATCTGTTAATTTTTTTCGATTCGCTTATGTGAATCTAATTCTCCTTCTATATTAAAATTAAACTTTCATAATAAATCAGACAAGTGCAGACTTATGACTCACTCTGCATAGCAAGCTTGGCAGCCTGGTCAGCCGTTGCAAGAGCATCTATTACTTCTTCTATATGACCGTTCATTATATCGTCGAGCTTATAAAGAGTAAGACCGATACGATGATCTGTAAGTCTTCCCTGCGGATAATTGTAAGTTCTGATTCGTTCAGATCTGTCACCTGTACCTACCTGCATCTTTCTTTCAGAAGCGATCTTGTCGTTCTGTTCCTGCTGCAGTGCTTCATAAAGTCTTGAACGCAAGATCTTCATTGCCTTTTCCTTGTTTTTATGCTGGCTTCTTTCGTCCTGACATTCAACAACTGTATTTGTAGGAAGATGTGTAATACGTACAGCTGATTCAGTCTTATTGATATGCTGTCCGCCGGCACCGCTGGCACGGAAAACGTCTATCTTGAGGTCAGTAGGATTTATTTCAAGTTCTACATCATCAGCCTCAACAAGTACTGCTACAGTAACTGTAGATGTGTGTATTCTTCCCTGTGATTCAGTTTCAGGAACACGCTGTACACGATGAACACCGCTCTCATACTTGAATCTTGAATACGCACCGTCACCTTCTATTGAAAAACTGATTTCCTTAAAACCACCGAGTTCTGTTTCGTTTGAGTTGAGAACTTCCTGTTTCCATCCCATTGACTCGGCATACATAGTGTACATTCTATACAGTGAATTTGCAAACAATGACGCTTCTTCTCCGCCTGCTCCGCCACGTATTTCGATAATAACGTTCTTATCATCATTCGGATCTTTAGGAAGAAGCAGTATTTTAAGCTCATTTGTAAATGTATCTATTTTTTCTTTCTGCTCTTCATATTCAAGCTGAGCCATTTCCTTCATTTCTTTATCAAGACCGCCTGCGTCAAGAAGTTCTTTTGCTTCTTCAAAATCAGACTTTGCCTTTAGATATTCATTATATTTTTCAACGATAGGGGTAAGAGATTTATACTCTTTCATGAGCTGAGTATACAGAGTATTGTTGTTAATTACCGTAGGGTCAGAAAGCTTCTGATTTATTTCATCATACTTGTGTGCTGTAAGTCTTAACTTCTCAAACATATATCTACATCCTTCATTATTATAAAATTATTTATCATCACGTTCCGGTTCTTTCTGACCGCGTATAACCTGTTTTATACTCTTTTCTATTTTGTTTCTTGGGATCATAAATTCTCTGGAACACTTGACACATCTCAATCTGAAATCTATCCCGGATCTTATAACAAAAAACTCATCATTTCCACATGGATGTTTTTTCTTCATTTTCAATGTATCATTTGGTCTTATATCCACAATTTCACCCACTTTCAAAGTACGCACTCTATATTATAAACTATTTTTTATGATAAGGCAATAATTTATCTGACTTTTTTTTTGAAAAATTAAAAAAATTTTTTTTATTATAAATGTTATCTTCTTTTTCTTACCCATTAGTTATATTTTATTGATTTTTAAACAAAAAAATTGTATAATTATATTATATCAAAATTAATGAAAGGATTCTTAAAATAATGACTGCAAAAACACATCTCGCTATAGGTTGTGCCACATCTCTGCTTATAACACAACCTGCTACTCCAAGAAATCTACTTCTCTGTCTTGGCATTTCTTCTGTTGGTTCTGTTATAAGTGACATTGATATCGCCTCCTCGGAAAGCAAAAAAGGTTTCAAAAAAGTCCTGGCTATAGTCACCGTCTGTATAATTCTGATTTTTATCGGTGATATTTTTCTTGGCACCGATATAGTCGCAAGATTTAAAAATGATAAGAATATTGTACGCCTTCTTGGCGGATTTATGTTTATACTGGCTGTATGTATATTCGGCGCGCATTGTCCGCATCGTTCGTTTATGCACTCAGTACCCGGCGTGATACTTATTACTATAGGTACAGCGATCATATTTCCGGTCACCGCTCCTTATATGGCTGTAGCAATGTGTTCTCATATACTTATTGATATGCTTAATAAAAAGAAAATACGACTGTTATATCCGTTAAAAAAAGTCAGAGTAGGATTTAACCTTTGTTACTCTGACGGGCTTGTAAATAAGCTTATGTTTTATATAGGAACATTTATATGTGTTGCTCAGATCGGTTTTATAATCTATATAAATTCAAAACATTTTATAGATATCGTAAAAAATTTTATGAGTAATTTCTGATATATTAAAAAAGCTGTACCGAAAACGATACAGCTTTTTTATTTTGATTAATTAATCAGACATTTACTCCGAAACTTCTGCAAAGTGCTTCGAGTCCACCCTGGTATCCTGCTGCAACAGCATTGAATTTCCAGTCATTTCCGTTTTTGTAGATCTCACAAACCACAATAGCTGTTTCTATAGAGAAATCTTCAACAAGGTCAAATCTCAGAACTTCTTCGCCTGTTGTATCAGCATCACTTGCCATTTTAGCAACATGTACATAAGCATTTGAAACCTGTCCGAAATTCTGCTTTCTGTTGATAGCATCATGAATAGTAACTGTTATAGCGATCTTTGAAACGTTGCTTGGTATCTTAGTGAAGTCGATCATGATAACTTCATCATCACCATCACCATCACCTGTGAGATTGTCACCTGTATGAACTACAGCATCATCTCTGCTTGAAAGATTGTTGTAGAAGATAAAGTCTTCATCACATGTAACCTTTCCGTTGTCACCGAGAAGAAATGCTGCCGCATCGAGGTCAAAATCATAACCGCCGTCATACTTGTTGGTATCCCAACCAAGACCTACAAGAGCCTTTACTATTCCCTTGTCAAGACTAACTCTCTGTCCTTTTGATAAACTTACTGCCATTGTCATATACCTCCCTGAAATATCATTGAAATTATCCTAAAAAGATTTTATAAAAATCTCTTTATAAGCTGTGAAACACCGTCGTCGCTTGTACCTTCACCAACAGCGTTGAACTTCCATTCGCCGTTTCTTCTGTAAAGCTCACCAAATACCATTGCTGTCTGATTGTCATAGTTATCAGTCAGATTGTATCTGCAAAGTTCCTGTCTTGTATCTGAATCAACTATTCGGATAAATGCATTTTTTATCATGCCGAAGTGCTGATTTCTCTGATACGCCTGATAGATAGTAACTGCAAAAACGACCTTTGTATACTGCTGGGGAAGGTCGCTCAGATATACCATGATCTGTTCATCATCGCCGTCGCCGCCGCCTGTGAGATTATCCCCCTGATGTATTACACAACCTGAGCTGTGTCTTAAATTATTATAGAAAATAACATCATTTTTGCTTGTAAGCTTATCATCTGTAAGAACGATAGCCAAAGCATCACAGTCTATGTCCTGTACTCTGCTAAAAAGCCCCTTTTTCTGTGCTTCGTCCCAGCCAAGACCGACTGTTACCTTCTTCAGACCGGCATTTCCCTTAGTGAGATCTACCTTCTGTCCTTTTTGTAAATTTACTGCCATGATTTTTGTACCTTCCCTTCAGTTAAAATTTAATTTTAATTAATTATTTGTTTTTCATTATCACTTTTCTTAAAAGATCTACCGGAATAATAGAAATAGCCATTCCGAGAACTACAAGCCACTGTACAGCGTCAAGGCCATGACAACGGAGGATAGAACCGCCAAGATATGTCATAGCTACCTGTATAACTGCTATGATAGCAAGGATCTTTAAGAATCCCTTATTTCCGTTGATGTTTTCAAAAAGATTTATCTTATCTGTTCTTGCATTGAATGCATTGAATACTGCTGAGAAGATAAAGAATGCAAAGAATGCTGTACCAAGAACGAGATAATTATCATCACTGAAATTAGGAATACTGAAAAGCTTGTCTGTTGAAGCTCCGTCAACAAAAATTTTCTGTACAGGAGTAAGGATAAGAAGAATTATTCCAAGAAGTACCATCCACAAACTTCCTGTGATAATACTTGCCCACATATTTTTGCTTACGATACTTTCTGAACGTTTCTTCGGTTTTTCCTTCATGAAACGCTTGAGTGCCGGTTCTCCACCGAATGCAAGAGCTGCAAGAGTATCCATTACGAGGTTTACCCAGAGGATCTGAATAACTGTAAGTGGTTCATTGATACCGAGAAGTGGTGAAATAAATGAGATAAGAACAGCTGCAACGTTAATTGTAAGCTGGAATACGATAAACTTTCTTATGCTGTTGAAGATTGTACGTCCGTAAAGGATAGCCTTGTCAATTGAGTTGAAGTTATCATCGAGAATAACGATGTCACTTGCTTCCTTAGCAACTTCTGTACCGCCACCCATAGCAAAACCAACGTCTGCTTTCTTGAGTGCAGGTGAGTCATTAACACCGTCACCTGTCATACCTACAACGAGTTCAAGTTCCTGTGCAAGTCTTACAAGACGGCTCTTGTCTGTAGGAAGAGCACGGGCAATAACTCTGATATTCGGAAGGATCTTCTTTATTTCGTCATCAGACATTTTCTGAAGTTCATCAGATGTAAGAACAACATCTGTATCTGCTGTAAGGAGATTTGCTTCTTTTGCGATAGCAACCGCTGTTTCTTTACGGTCACCTGTGATCATTACAACCTGTACGCCTGCCTGGTGTACTTCATGGATAGCTGTAACAGATTCAGGACGTACTTCGTCACGGATACCGAGGAGACCGATAAGTGTCCATTCGCCGTCAGGAAGTGATTCTTCACCGAGATCTTCATCAGCTACTGCAAGTGCAAGTACACGGATAGCTCTGTTTGCAAGTTCATTTATCTTGTCATCAAGAGCTTTCGCATTTGTAAGTTCACACTTATTGCCGTTTTCATCAAAGTAATATTTACATCTTGAGAGCATCTTTTCAGGAGCGCCCTTGATAAGAGTATAGTTAAAGTCACCCTTAACCTGTGTAGCAGAATATTTGTTTGTACTGTTGAAAGGAATAGAAGTGATCTTTTCTACCTTTACACCTTCCGGAAGAACATCGGCTGCAAATCCGAGAACTGCCTTTTCTGTTGCGTTACCACCTACAACCTTTACCTGACCATCTTCTCTTGAGATGATAGATGTTGTATTGTGATGAATAGCAACTGACATTATCTTTGAAAGACCGCCCTTAACTTCTTCTGCCTTTGAACATTCATTAAGAGCACCGTCTATAAATGTAACTACTTCAAGTTTACCCTTTGTGATAGTACCTGTCTTATCACTGAAGAGGATATTAAGACTTCCGGCTGTTTCAATACCGTTTATCTTTCTTACAAGAACGTTATCCTTGAGCATCTTACCCATGTTCATAGCTGAAACAAGAGCGATCATAAGCGGAAGACCTTCCGGAACTGCCATAACGATGATGATAACTGCAAGAATAATAGCATCAAGGAAGTCAGCAAGTATCGGAGCAATTCCCTGTGCAAAGTAAGCACTTGCGCCACCGTCTATTGAAAGGATCTGTCTTATCATAAATGCAATCGCAATAGCCACACCGCCGATATAACCAAACTTACTGATACCGCCTGCAAGATTTGAAAGCTTTACTTTAAGTGGGCTTTCACGATCGTCGTCCTGCTGGAGTTCCTTAGCGATCTGACCATAAACAGACTTGTCACCTACTACAGTAACTTTCATTACTGAGTTACCTGAACATACTACAGAACCTCTGAATACCTTGTAAGGATTAAGGAAGTCCATTGCTTCGCCTTCGTCTGAATAATTTTCAGGAACAACGATTTTCTTTGCTTCCTTTGATTCACCGTTAAGAACAGACTGGTCAACTTTGATTTCACCGTCAACGATAACACCGTCAGCAGGAATCTTGTCACCTGACTGGAGAAGAATACAGTCGCCTACAACTATATCATCGATCGGAATTTCCTTGATAGCTGAATCTCTGTAGATCTTACATGTGATCTTTGAAGCTTCTTCCTGAAGTTTCTGGAATGCATTTTCATTTCTGAACTCTGAAAATGTTGAAACGAGTGTTGCAAGCGCAATAGCTATTGCGATACCAACCGGTTCATACCATTCTACGTCAACATCTTTGAGAACACCTGTTGCACCGAGTACAAAAATAAGTACGTTTACGAGCAATGCAACACAGAGAATCTTGATCATAGGATCGCCAAAGTTACCTTTAAGCTTGTCCCAAAAAGTTTCTCCCTCAACTTCACTCAGCTTGTTAGAACCGTTCTTGGCTCTGGACTCTTCGACTTGCTGAGTGGTCAAGCCGAATTTCTTTTCATTTGAATTTTCCATTATTTGCTCCTTTGCGTAAAGAATTTTATATATTATCAAACAGTTCCACTTTTAAAAGCAGACTGTTATCGTCACTTACAAGCCTGAAAGCCATACCTTCTGAAAGTTCAAAAGCATAACCCTTAGGCACTGTATTTCCATCGGGTGACAATAAATTATCAAGTTTTAAGTTTACAAGATAATATTTGTCATCTTTTTGTTTTATATACGCTTTTACTTCCCTGTCATGAGCCTTTTCATCGGGAAATATATTGGAATAAAGATTCCACATACATAGTGGTGTATTGTTTTCAGCAATAAGTTCAGAACTTTTAAACCACCTTCCTGTATACCCTTTTCTCTGAGCCATAAATACAAGTTTTAAGATTTTCTTATCTTTTATTTTTTTGCTACAGAAAGGACAGACAGGATCTTGTATATCGTAAAGTATGAAATGACGCTTTTCACAATTGGGATTTGAACAACTATGAAGCATATTCCATGTCTTTACCAGACCTCTTTCCCACTCCATTGCAGAAGGTCTTTTATCAGGAGAATGAAGCCCCTTTGAGAAAACATCAAGAAATAATTTTTCAAGATACGGTCCGAGATCTTTGATAGTCACCTTAAGATCAGGCGGACGATTTGAAGTATCATCGGGATCTTCGATAAATGTAGCACATTCACCAAGACAAAGAAAATCATCTTCTTCGGCATCTCTTGAATATATTTTCGGACCTATTATAGGATGTCTTAAAAAAATGTATTCATACATAAGAACAGCCATCGAATGAAGATCAGTCTGCACACCCGGATACTTACGTTTACTTCTTTCCATTCCGAGAGTCTGCAGTACTTCAGGTGCAACATAACCTCTCGTTCCGATTACTTCCGGCGGGAAAAGTCCCGGTACTACAAGTGAATCGATATCTATGATAACACAAGTACCTGTCTTCGGATCTGTAAGTACATTGTTAAAAGAGAGATCAGAATGTGCCAGACCTGCCTGATGCATTCGTCTTAAAGATCTTGAAAGCAGAATACACATCTGTAGTGTTGTTCTGAAATCTCCAAGCTCCGAAGCATTAAGATATTTTCTGTTTTTCCCGGTAAACCAGTTACTTTTTTTATCTTTTCCTTCAAGTTTCAAAATCTGCGAAGCATTTGCCGTAAAAAAGAAATTTTTAGGGTATGACGGACTTACAATGCCAAACTCAGGCTTTACCACTATTGCTACCGGCCAGCAAAAACGTTTTGCAAAGTAAGACGCTGTATAAACATCATTTCCGTTTGCTCCGCCCTCTTCTTCCGGTATAGTCGGATTATATCTGCCTATTATTGCTTTTATTCGATCCTGCATTTTAGGATCATTGGCATTGGCCGGATCGTTAAAAAACTGTACAACATATGCTTTGTCGGGAGTGAAGTATGTATACTTCATTCCTCCTCTCGGAGGATTATCCGTTATAACATATTCTATCTCACTGCCGTCTGAAAGCAGTGCTTTTGCTATTTTCTCCATATTACACCCCTCATTTTCCGTCAACACTTAAAATGAGCAGTGTTCTGTCATCAAAAGAGCCTCTTTCGACATAATTGTCAAGCCATCTGAGAAGTAATTCTTCTTCGCTTTCCGGAAGCTCGTCTTCAAAGTTACACAGCGATGATTCTGATATCAGTGATGGATCATCCCACATTTGTGCAATCGTGCAACCTGTACAATCTGATATCCTTGATGCATACTGCACAGCGATCATTTTTTCATTGTCATTTACCCACGGATAACATATAGGTTCAGGGATCTTACAACGTATTTCCTCTTCACATGATTTATCCGTAGCAGGACTGCTAAGAACACCGTTGAGTTCAAGGTCAAGCACCAGTCTGAGTAACTGAGGCGAATTGGGAAAATAATCGTCTGCCACGCCATCTGTCATGAGAATAACAGCTGAAGAAGCACCTCTCATTATTTTTGTCTTTCCCATAAGATTTTCTTTTTTTCTCATTGACTCGGACGTCAGAAAATCTGTTTCTCCAGAATAAGCACCGCTGTCTGCTTCACCAAGCAATCTGAGCGCTTTGTCAAACGGCTGATTTCTGTCAACAGAACATATCATTCCGTCACCTATCTGACAAGCAACTACAAAATATTCTTTTTTTTCTGAGACCATAACAGGAATTACAGCCGAAAGAAGCAAAGTTCCCGAAAAGTCTTTGAATTCCATATCTCTATCAATGACTTTAAGATACTCATATTTTGTTTTTCTGTCTTCAAAAGCATCTTTAACAGCGTCATATGCTTTTATGACCGCGTCCTGAATTATAGATGCAAAGCAACCGCAACCTGACATAAACTCCGGGTCGGATATAGGAAGTGACAGCTTCTGCACGATTTCATTATCTACTTTTTCAAGTTCTTCTTTCATATGAGCAATAGCTGCCTTACATGACACCATAGCACCTATACGTGAAAACTTTTTTGAACCTGCACCGTCTGAAACTGCCGCTATAGTCCATTCACCTACTGTATCATATTCAAACCAGTCATCACAATTTGTACCGTCATGCTTATGCTTTTTACCTCTTACTCTTGCTCCGGTTATTCTGATATCTCCGTTTATGTAATGAGAAGATATATACTCTTCAAAAGGTTCCGGTTCTTCATCATTTACCGGTTTATACTGCCATAAAAATGCCGACTTATCCATAAGTTCCTGTTTGTCGTTTTCATTTTTAGGTATATCGGGTTTACCCTCCAGATATTTTTTTAACTCCTCTTCAGAAACAGATTTAAGCTGTGACGAATCGATATCTATTATAACTTCGTCACCTGATAAAACCTTACCGTCTTCCTTATTCATCTTATGCTCACCCACTTATAAACTTACGGAACTATAACAAATCCCTGCGGTGGCGGTGGCAATTCTATAGGCTGTCCCGGTAATGCGTCCACACTGCCCGAAGACATTTTTATCGAACCTGACACCCATGCAAAGAACTGTGCCAGATCTCCTGCTGAAAGACTGTTCATCATAAGTACATTGTCTGTTATTTTCTTCAAAACTGATGTATCCGCCTGAGCACCTGCCGCACAAGCTATAATATTTGCAGGCTTTGCTGCTTTAAGTTCTCTGACTGCCGATTCCCATTCATCAGTTGGTGTACCATCTGTAAGAATGAAAACAAGCGGTTTCCAGTCGCCTTTCTGATTCGGACCTGTCTTTCTTACTTCATCTTCGATACATTCGGCAAGAAGTCTTAAAGCCGCTCCAAGTGAAGTTATACCACTTGCTTCAAGTTCCGGTTCTTCAAACTCCATAAGTTCTGTAAGAGGACAAACCTGTCTTGCAATACTGTCAAATGTTATAACCGATAAATATGCTGTTTCCAATGCCTGCGGATCACTTCTGAGTTCCATAAGCAAAGCTTTTACACCCTGTCGCACAGCTTCTATCGGTTCTCCGTTCATCGAACCTGATGTATCAAGTAATAAATAAACCGGTAATCTTCTGGTGTAATCTGACATTCCCTATTCATCTCCTGTTGTTTCTTATATATTTCCTTTATTTTTTTGTGTATTGCCTGTCTTGTTTTCTTGCTGATTTTATGAACTGATAATCAGTTTTTACGAACCGATAACAAGACATAAAAATACACTCAAAACAAATTTTATTTATTATATAATATATTTTCGTTTTTGTCAATAAAATAGTAGGGTTATTATTATATATTTTCCAAGAAATATTCCAGTCACTATCGATTTTATAACAATTGTACCTCAAAATTTTCAAATATCATCATAAGCATCACCTATAGTTATAAAATCATCTCTTAACCAATAACATTGTTCACCTTTGTTTAACACCAGATTTTCCAGTAACTCTGTAAATGTTCGGGCTATAATAGGACATTCTCCGACTACACCATGCCTGTCCCAGTAGCTGTCATAACATCTTCCGGACCTCTCATCAGATAAATCAATTGTCAGATAGTCACCGTTTCCATCATTCACAATAATATACCACTCTGATGTAATATCTTCTTCACACAATTCACCCACGATAACAGGATTTGCAAGTATAAATTTATCGGGTGAAACAATATCTGATATGTAACTTTCTGAATTAAATAACGTAACTCCTCCACAATGTTGATAAAATTCTATAACATCATCGGGTAACTTGTGCTTTGTATTATCTAACTTTGGTAATCCATTTGGCGGATACACCTTACAATCCGGTAAAGTTTTTATTTTATCAATTAGTTCTTTAATATTCATAGACAGATTTACCTCTTTCTATTTTATAACATTCAAAGTAAACACAACAAGAAATGTTGCATTTACTTTGATAGCATAAAATTACTTACTGAAAATATTTTTAAAAACCTATATCCGCAATAACACTTTTTAACTTCATAACCGACTCTGCAAGTTGTTTGTTTTCGGACTCGTCAAGGCGTATGTCAAGGATTTCTTTTATTCCGCCTGCTCCGACTACTGCCGGGATACCTATACATACATCATCTATACCATAGTGACCTCTTGGCATGCATGATACGGGCATTATTGAATTTTCGTCACGTATTATTGCTTTTACTATACGACGTACTGCCATTGCTATTGCATAGTAAGTAGCGCCTTTTTTCTCTATTACGCTATAAGCACTGTCACGTACTTCTTCAAAAAGTTTTCTGAATGTACTGTCATGACATTTTCCGGAAATCTCGCAGAAATCATCAAGATCTATGCCTGAAACATTTGCACTGCTCCATACTGCAAGTTCACTGTCACCGTGTTCACCGATTATAAATGCGTGAACCGACCTGTTGTCAACTCCGAGATGGTCTCCTAAAAGATACTTCAGCCTTGCAGTATCGAGTACCGTACCCGAACCGATCACTCTGCTACTGTCAAATCCTGAAATCTTTATTGCTGCATATGTCAGTATGTCTACAGGATTTGATACTATCAGAAGTATGCACTCTTTATTTACCTCTACTATCTGCGGTATTATCTTCTTGTATATGGCTATATTTTTACTTACAAGGTCAAGACGTGTTTCATCGGGCTTCTGATTTGCTCCTGCTGTTATTATAACGATAGAACAGTCAGCAAGGTCACTGTAATCTCCCGAATATATTTTCATAGGACTTGTAAAAGAAATACCATGATTTAAGTCCATAGCTTCTCCCTGCGCCTTTTCTTTGCATACATCTATAAGCACCATTTCAGAAAACATTCCGCTGTTCATAAGATTAAAAGCTATTGATGAACCGACAAATCCACAACCGATTATCGCACATTTTTGTTTATTCATAAAAAACCTCCGGATATCTATTATACTAATAGTAATATCCGGAGAATCAAAAAATATTCAGTTTTTTACAAAACTTTACTTACTGTCTTTCAAAATACTCCATGCCATCAGCTGGATTGAAGTATGTTCGTATATAACCATCAACAGATACAACTACAATTTCATTTGTTTCCTCTATGTAATAAACATGATCACCGTCTTCGCTTTCAGTTTTGTAAAGAGCATCTTCAGAATTTACAACGTCAGATGCGGCATCTTCATATTCTTCTGCTGAAGCAAATCCCATATCTATTCCGTGTTTTTCATAATGAGATATGAGAAGATCGCTGTTTCTGAATTCGTATGCTGTCTGAGAATCGTAGTCGGCTTCTTCTTTTTTGGTTGCTTCTGTAACAACAGCTTTTTCAGTTTCTTTTTTAGTGGTTTTTTCTGTTTTTGTTTCTTCTGCTTTAGTTTCTTCATATGTAGTTGTCTGCTCTGCTACAGTGGTAACCGATACCGACTGTGACGGAGTATCATTTTGACCGTCACCCATTCCTGATAAACCTAAAGCTCCTCCGACAACACCTATTACCGCAACAGCTCCGCCGATAAGCCACTTGGGAAGTTTTATTCCGGATTTTTCTGAAACAGTTGTTACGATCTGTTCAACTTTCTGTGCAGTATCGTTTTTAGGTTCTGTCTGAGGTTTACCGATGTTTGTATTAGTATTTTTAATATTATTGTTTTCTGATTTTTTATCAGATTTATTATTCTTACCCTTGTTTGAATCTCTGCACTCCTTGCATCTTTTCGGAATACTTAAATTTTTACTCTTATAAAAATTTATTTCCGAACCGGAAATCACAAATTCTTTTCCGCACTGTTTACAAGTTCTTTTCATGATGAAACTGCATACCCCTTATTCTTTATAACTTCAATAACAGAATTTACATACTTTTCACATACTTCGTCCGACTCTGCTTCAACCATAACTCTTACCAGAGGCTCTGTACCGCTTCCTCTTACAAGTATTCTTCCGTTGCTTCCGAGTTCCTGCTCGGCCTTCTTCACTGATTCGAGAACATCAGCATCTTCCATTGTAACATTTTTATCTGTAACTCTTACATTTTTAAGAAGCTGAGGATAGATTTTTACCGGTTCAGCAAGTTTTGCAAGAGTTGATTTCTGACCGAGAACAGCTTCCATTATCATAAGTGAAGTAAGGATACCGTCACCTGTAGAAGCATATTTTCCGAAAATAATATGACCTGATTCTTCACCGCCGAGTTTATAGCCGTTTGCGGACATATTTTCATAAACATACTTGTCGCCTACAGCTGTTTTTTCATAGGATATTCCTTCACTGTCAAATGCTTTATAAAGACCGATATTTGACATGATAGTTGTAACAACTGTATTTTTATCAAGCTGACCTTTTTCCTTGAGATATTTTCCGCATACGTAAAGTATAAGATCGCCGTCTATAAGTCTTCCGTTTTCATCTACTGCAAAACATCTGTCAGCATCGCCGTCATAAGCAAAACCTATATCCAGAGAATTATCAACTACAAATTTTTGAAGTTGCTGGGGGTGGGTAGAACCACAGTCATTGTTGATATTTGTTCCGTCAGGTGTATTGTTTATAACAAAAGTCTGAGCACCAAGAGCATCAAACACATTTTTGGCAATAGCAGACGCACTTCCGTTTGAGCAGTCTATTCCTACTTTTATATTTTTAAAAGAACGTGTTGAAAGTGAGATAAGGAATCCTACATATCTGTTTCTTCCTGCACTGTAGTCAACAGTTCTTCCTATTTTTTCACCTGTTGCAAGAGGTATACTGTCCGGATCGCTGTCTATATACTCTTCAATTTTTTCAATAACAGCGTCTTCAAGCTTTTCACCTTTTTCATTTATGACTTTTATACCATTATCATAATAAGGATTGTGACTTGCCGAAATCATTATACCGCAGTTAAAACCATCAGTCTTTGTGATATATGCAACACTTGGTGTAGTTGTTACATGAAGAAGATACGCATCTGCACCTGAAGCAGTTATACCTGCTGCAAGAGCATATTCAAACATGTATGAACTTCTTCTTGTATCTTTACCTATAACTATTCTGCACTTTTCACAATCACGGCCATAATACCAGCCGAGAAATCTTCCTACTCTGAAAGCATGATCTACCGTGAGATTTTTATTCGCTTCTCCACGAAAACCATCAGTTCCGAAATATTTTGACATTTTACCTGATTCTCCTTTATATAAAAATTTTAAATAAGATTACTCATCTAACGATAACAGATAATTTTATTATACACTACTTCAACTTTAAATGCAAGAAATTTTAATATACAAAAATAATAGTTTTACAACTTTTAAAAGCACGTACCTGACAGTTTTATAATTTTTTATATAAAAAATGTTGAATTTGAAATAAATAAATGTTATAATAATGACATGATTTTCATTTTAGACTGAATGCTAATCAAATCAGTATTATTAATTGTTTTATGAAAGGGAGAATTTAATGCTTAGTTACGAAACAATCTCAACGGTAAGCGAGCTTATCGAACAGTCTGCTGTAGAATATGGTGATCTTGCATATATGCAGTATCTGAAAAACGGAAAAATAGAGGAGATCACTTTTACACAGTTCTCCATGTTCTGTAAAGCAACAACAGCTTGGGTAAAAGAACAAAGCGAAAAGAAGGGGCATAAAATACGTGTTGCTCTTTATGGTAAAAACAATCCTGAATATGTGCAACTCATGTTAGGTGTAGTATGTGGCGGAGGTGTATCGATCCCTATCGATGTTCAGGCAGATGAAGACACTATCTGTGCTGTTATAAACAAATCAGAAGCTGATATACTTCTTTACGATATAAACACTCCGATAAATGAAAAATCTGTATTGGACAGATGTTCAACTTTAAGTGATATAAAGATCATGAACGATCCCGAAAACTCCATGTGTGAAGAAATAAGCTCAAAATATTCGGGAACAGACGTAATATCTGATGCAAAAAAAGAAGAATGCGCTCTTATCCTCTTTACATCAGGGACAACCGGTGAAGGAAAAGGCGTTATGCTTTCTAACGGAAACCTCATAGATAATGTATTCAATTCGGAGTTCAAAAAATTCAGCAAAAAATTAAATATATTGCCGATAAATCACGCATTTTGCATCAAAGGAGATTTCCTTATTTCATTTGCTACAGGAAGTACTGTATGCATAAACGGAGATATGAAAGACCTTGCACAGAATATACTTCTTTTTGAACCTACCATCATTAACCTCGTTCCGATGGTGGCACAGGGACTGTTTACAAAACTTGAAATTCTTGCTCAAAAGGAAAACAAGACTGTTGCACAGTTGCGTGACAAAGTTTTCGGTAGCAAACTTACGGGAATATATGCAGGTGGTGCACATCTGCCCGAAGAACTTGTACACAAGTATAAAGAAGCAAAGATCCTTATCTGTCAGGGATACGGTATGACAGAGTGTTCACCGACTATTTCCACACCTGACCCAAGCAGACCTGACAAAGCTTATACTGCCGGAAGAATCGCCAAACGTTGCCAGACAAGAATAGTCAACGGCGAACTTCAGGTAAAGAGTCCGTCTGTAATGATGGGATACTGCAATGACCCTGAAAAGACAGCTGAAGTTATAACAGAAGACGGCTGGCTCAGAACAGGAGACTTAGGCTACGTTGACAGTGAAAACTTCCTTCATATCACAGGAAGAATAAAAAACCTCATAATACTTGGAAACGGTGAAAATGTTTCACCTGAACAGCTTGAAAACAAACTCCTTGACCATCAGCTGATACAGGAATGTCTCGTTCACGGTGATGAAAATATCATTACTGCCGAAATCTTCCCGGATAAAACTTATGTAAATGTAAACATGATAAAAGACGTAGTAGCTGCAACAAATCATGTTGTAAACAAAGTAAATGCCGGTGTACCGTCCTATAAAAAAATAATGCGTGTTGTTGTAAGAAAAACACCATTTGAAAAAACAGGTACAAACAAGATAAAAAGAAATCGCAGATGCAAACCTGAAGACATACTCTCAAGTTCTGTTTCTTCAATAAAATCTCCTGAAAACTACATACAGAAACTTATCTACTCTTCTGTAAAATCAATTCTCGGACACAGCAACTTCGGAATCGAAAACAATCTGTTTGAAGCCGGACTTGATTCTCTCGGAAGCACTATGCTCGTAACTGACCTTGCCGAAAAGCTCAATATAAATATAAGTCTTGATGACATTGTAAGCAACCCGACGATCATTATGCTCGAAAATCTTTTTGCGCTCAAAAAAGAACAGGAAAAAACAGACCTTTCCGCACGTCCGTCATATGAACTTACAAATCTTCAGAAATTCTTTGTTTACATCCTTAAAGGTGCTACCACTTCAAACGTTTCTATCATGTTCAAACTCGGAGAATCAGTGGACCTTGAACGTATGAAGAAAGCAGCCGAACAGCTCTTCGAGATACACCCTATACTCAAAAATGTTATAGAACCTGTTGGCGAAAAATATATGAATATCAGAAACGATGATCTCACTGTTGATATTCCTATCTTTGAGATGTCAGATGATGACTTTGGTAAAGAGTTTAAAACTCTTCCCAAAAACTACTACTACACCAAGGGAGAACCGCTCCATCATATCAGCATCTATAAAACAGAATCTGCAAAGTATCTCCTTATCGATATCGCACACATTATAAGTGACGGATACAGCCTCGATATAATCATAGAAGATCTTGAAAAACTCTATAACGGTCAGACTGTTGAAAAGGAAAAACATGACTTCTATGAACTTATTCTTGAAAACACAACCGAAAGCAATTCTCAGACTGCCGTAAAACGCAGTGAATATCTTAGCAGTCTTATGAACGGCTTAAAACTTGACAGAAGTATACTCAATAAAAAAGGTTATGAAGATTTTAATCAGGGAAAATACTATACACTCAGAGGTGTACTCACTGATATTGACAGACTCAAAGGCTACTGCAAAGAACACTCAATATCCGAAAACACATTTTTCCTTACTGCATTTAACTACTGTATAAATATCTTCTCAAACAGAAAAGATACTCTCAGTACAAGTATACACAGTGGCAGAACAGACAGTCGCTGGACAAGAACAGTTGGTTCTGTATTTTCAACATACAATTTCAGATACACTTTTGACAACACTCAGAAAGTTTCAGAAATGCTCCGTAACGGTGCAACACAGATACTCGATACTATGAGACATCATGTTTCAACTTTCCATGCAGACGAAATGTTCTTCCAGTACCAGGGAAAACTTTTTGAATTTTCAACCATAGGAAATGAACCTGTTCAGATAGTTCCGATGAAACTTGACGGATATCCGTTCCACTTCATTGTTATGGACATACGTGATACATACAAATATGAATTAAGATTCCTTGATACAAGATACGATCAGAAGCAACTCGAAATATTTGTAAATATATATAATGCTATACTCTCTTCTATGTTAAATACTGAAAAAGTATCAGAACTCAGAAGATGTGTACCGCTTGAATACATTCCTAATGAATGTATTGCCGATATAAGTATGCTCAAAGGTCATCAGAATGATTTTTCCGCAAGTATCTCTGTTCTTGATGATGACAGACACAAACAGCCTTATGGTGCATGGGGAAATCTTTATGCAAACGGAGAACCTGTTGACGGCGTTACTGCAAGAATCATGAGTGACAACACACTTGACTTCCTTGAAAACAGCGGAAGATGTGTAATGTCTGAGGGACTTACAAAGAGACGTTTCTTTGATCTCAACAAACTTGAAGAAATACTTATGGACCACGAAGATATTTCTGATGCATATGCATATATGAGCTATGGTCCTCATAATGTTCTGTATCTGTCAGCAGATATAACTGTTTCGAAGAATATAACCAAAGAGGATATCACTATGTATCTTGCTAAGGCTACTGACAACGCACTTGTTCCTTCAATAATCAACCTGACTTATACAGAACTTTAAAAAATCAAAACACAAATAATAAACACCGGAAATGCCACAGTACTAAAAGCATTTCCGGTGTTTTTGCTGATTTTAATGATTACTGAAATCTGTTAAGTGAAGCGTTATACTCATATCCTATTTTTGAAAGCTTGTCAACTATTTCGCTTTCAGAAACGTCCATATCGTCACAAAGTTCACCAAGGGATTTGTAAAAATCTCTGAGTTTCATATTTACTACACTTAAAAGCATCATAGGATCATTTGGCAACATAAAAACTATTCCTCTCTATTCTCTGTTTCCGGCTGAATATTTTCCGGGATTTATATCAATTACAGGTCTCATAGGCTGTGCCATTGAATCTTCATATCTGCACACCCAACGGACTTCTTCGGATATCTCATCACCGTCAAATCCGTCTATAGTGTCGTTATCCTTTATTTTTTCATCGCTCTGGCATATAAACGACGCTATATTATAAAGATAATTTACTATATTATCCGGAGAAAGTGTGTGAAAATGGCACTGCACATCAGGTTTTCCGAGAGCACACATACCATGAGTGTCAACAAGCATTTCTTTTCCTGCTACTACATTAAAAAATCTTGCATTTACACAATAGCATACAAATCTGTCTTCGTCATCTATCTGTTTGTTTCTGATAAAATCAGCCGATATAAGCTTTCCGCCTGTCGGTATCCATACACCTATGCACTTTGGCATAAGAGCAACAACTGTTTCAAGCCAGTCCATGAGAAGTGATGTTCTGCTCTTAAAATCAAGCCCTGACATCATATCGGAAATGACCATCTTATAATGACATCTGCGTAAAAATTCTTCAGGATTTTCAACGTCACGAAGCTGTGTTCTTTCCTTTTCAGAAATAAAATTCTGTTCAAAAGAAGTAACATTTCCCATAATGATCTGTGCAGGTATCCTGCCGTCTTCGGAAGAAACAGTATATTTTTTTATACCAAAGCTTGAAAGCTCATTTCCCGAAGAAATAATTTCGGTATCTCCGAACTTATCAACAAGAGCTTTATGTAAAACTTCAGCGTCAGGTCTTTTAGGTTTCTCTTCAAAAAGAAGCCACATAGCAAACACTTCGCTCTCCTGCTCATACTGTTGTGGCAATGATTGCTTATTTTTATTTGTTATTCTGCTTTTCATAATAATTCACCATTATCTTCTGTATTTTCAAACTTATTTAATGATACACCATCTCACTGTATATTGTCAACATTTTTTTCATATTCGTAAAAAGGCTTTATAAGTTCTTTTGGATTTTCTGAAATATCTGAAATCATCTCGTATATTAAAAGCGGAGAAGATATCAGCCTCTCTTTTGATGCTTTTGAAAGTTTTTTTATACGGTATTCAAGTTTTCTTGCTGTTTGTTTGTCATCAGTAAACCATACAGCTTCGATAAATATTACCTTGTGACTTACAGTATATTTTGCTCCGCCTTTTATTTTTCCGGTATGCTGTCTTATTCGCCGTACAAGATTTGTTGTGATACCTGTATAAAGTGATCTGTCCTCACATCGTAATATATAAATATACATAGTTTTACGGTACTACCCCACATATTTTTCGTATTTTACGATTTTGTTTCCTTTGCGTGTGAGATTTCCTATACCTAAAAATCTGAACTTTCCAAAGCCTCTTGCGGATACTTTATCATTTTCCTTTAGCATATAGCTATTGTTTTCCGTACATTTTCCGTTTACAAAAACTTTTTTTGTACGAAAAAGTTCAACGCAGTTTCCTCTTGAAATATGAAAAATCTTTGAAATAACACCATCTATACGTTCAGAAGAAACCTGTACTTCGCCCTCCTGTGTCTTCAGACAGAAATTTTCAGGTATTTCACTTGCTATACTACATTTTACAACCGTATGTTTTATCTTCGTAAGCTCTCTGCAGAGATAATCCGCCATTTGCTCAGTGCAAAACATATATGCCATTTTATCATCAACAAGGATATCACCTGTTTCTCCTCGTTTTATTCCGAGATTCATGACAGCTCCGAGAAAATCTCTGTGTGTAAGATTTTCAGCAAATTTTTTCATAAGAGGTTCTATCTTTATGCACTTTATCGGAAAATCTTCTTCATACCCGAATTCATCAGCATTTCCAAAGCGTATCATTACTCTGTCGGCATCTTCTCTTCCTCCGTATATCGTATAATACGCTGTCATTGAAGATTCCTTTGTATCATAAAATTCCGAAAGTTCCGCTTCGTTAAGAAATGGTGTAAATGTATACTGATTATTCTTAAAGGACTTATCACAAAGATCTTCTATTCTTCTTTTTATAAGTTCGTCTTTCATATATTCACCTTTATTTTTTATTTTTTTACCCAAAAAAGATACCGTAAATTTTGGTTTACGGTATCTTTTAATTATTATATCATGGTTTTTGGTCAATTGCAATTGCAAAGCGGATACATTTTGAAAATTAATTTGGAATTCTTAAATTCTGGAATGCATCCTGACCTATTGATGTATCTGCGCCATAGTTCAGTTCAAATTCGCTGAAATTGTTACAGCCTGCAAATGCAGATGAACCTATGGTCTTCACGCTTTCAGGTATTGTAAGTTTTCCGTAGAATCCTCTGCAATCTCTGAATGCACTGTTTCCGATGTAATTTACAGGGGACTTTATAGTAAGACTGCCGATAAAGTTTTCATATATCTGTGAGAATGCGTTATCAGCTATCTTTGTTACCTTTCCGCCTATGATCACATCTTTGAATCTTGACTGATTGAATACACCACTGTTTATTACGATGTCTTCACCTTCTCGGTTACCGCCGTATATCTGGAGGCTTCCTCTAGGTGGATTGTTGTTAGATGCAAAGCCTTCAAAAGCACCCTGACCTATATAAGTAACAGATTCAGGAATTATGAGACTGTTCATCATACTACATCTCTGGAAAGCACGAGCTCCTATAGATTTTACTGAATCTTCGATAATCACATCGCCAAAGTAATGATCACTGTTTTCGAATGCACCTTCGCCGATATGTGTTACATTACCGCCTACAGTAACATTCATAAATCTTGTCTGTGTAAATACACCCTTGTTTATTGTAATATTTCCGTTTTCATCCTTCGTTCCGCCTCTTATTATGAGATCGCCGACAGTATTGACATCACGGTTATCACTGTAATTTCTGAAAGCATTTGTTCCAAGATATGTAACAGTTTCAGGAATAACAAGGTCACCTTGGAGATCGTTACAATTATCAAATGCGCTGTTTCCTATATACTCTACACCTACCGGTAAGTGCATACTCTTGAAGCTCTCGCAGTTATAGAATGCACCATCACCTATGGTTCTGACAGTATCCGAAATAATAAGCTGACCTTCCATGTTTACGCAATTCTGGAATGCATAGTTTCCTATGTACTTAACAGGACTTTCTATTCTGAGAGAACCAAATAGATTATGATTGTTGCTTCCAAATGCATAGTCTGATATCTTTTCTACATTTTTGCCTATAATTACATTCTTAAATCCGGCAATATCGAAAAGTCCAGGACCTATTACATTTATAGTTTTAGAAGTTCCATCAGGTTCAGTAATAGTTTCAGTTCCACTACAACCATAAATTCTTAACGTACCCTTTTCAGAAGCGCCTTCGGCAAAACTGTCAAATGCGTCTGCACCTATACTTGTTACTGTTTCAGGTATAGTAAGATTTCCTTTAAATTTTCTACCGCCTCTGAATGCCTCTTTTCCTATAGTAGTAATACCTTTACTGAGATTTATTTCAGCGTTGATATTATCTATTCCTGCAAAAGCATAATCATAAATATGTTCTATACCTCTACTGAAAGTAATGCTTTTAATGTTGCCAGGTGTGCATCCACGAATAGTCTCTTGTTTTGATGAAAGTACAGGTTTCCAAAGCTTGTTTCCAAACTTTATATTATCAGATTGTGACTGAGCCTTCGGATTACCAACTCCAACTACTTCATAAGTCTTAGGTTTAAACCATACACCATCGCCTATAGACGTTTTATTATACTTGTACAGTTCTCCACCAATCTCAGCAAGCAATCCATTATCAAACCAACCATCTGCCTTTTCCCAGTAACCTTTTACCTGACTTGGAATAACAATATCTGTATCATTTCCAACATAACCATAAATATATACAGTATCATCATCATTCTTAAGATATACAAAGTCTGTCATTTTACTATTCTTAATATCATCATCAGACAACTCTTCTTCAACAACAATGTCTACATACAATTTCACTGTTCTCTGGTTACCGTTATCGTTATAATTTACATACATATCGCCTGTGTAACCATTATCCTGAACATCACATAACCAATCATAATCATCAGAAAAGTCTCCGGAGTTTGCTGATAAGAAGTATCCGTTTTCTCCGTAATCACACATGCTGTTATGTCTTATGTTCTTGCTGTAATCATACAACGATGTATTTCCATAATTAACATCATCAATACTTACAGAATAATCTGCTGTTGTAACAATATGGCTATTTGGATGAAATACGTCTGTTGTTTTAGAGTTACCATTATTAAAGATAGCTGTCATTTCACCGAGAACACAGTTTAATGAACCACAATAAATCGGTTCGGCTTCAGAGTTGTATTTATAATAAGCATTAATTGTAACTGCACCATTATTGAGCTTATCATTGATTTCATTCTGAGGGAGTCGGTATCCTCTATCATTTGCATCTTCAAAATAGTAACCTGTGTCTGAAATTCGACTATATTCAGAAATAGCATTTTCCCAGGAATGTCTGTTTTCTGTTCCGGTTTTTCCGTAACTTACAACTGTATTTGCGGTTACAGAATAATTATAATTGTTGTTTCCGTTTGAAACAGCTTTTATTCCTGTCTTCATTTCTGAATTTACAGCACCGATTTTTCTGCTTGTTCCTGACTGTACATAGTAAAGTTCATAGTCACTGATACCATTATTGACTGATTCACATATCTGTTCATATGTATATTTGTTCTGTGAAGCGTCTTCGTTATTTACAAAGTAATAACCTTCACCAATTTCGGAATTGTAATATACAAGATTTCTTGTTTCACTTGTTCCTCTGTCAGTTACTGTAAGTACTCCGCTTTCATCATAATTGCTGATATCATCACGGAATGTTCCCTTTGGTACATACTGTCCATTTTCATGTACAATATCCGTATCAGCAAGTACTTGCTCTACAACACCTACCTTGACAGGTGATTTTGTAGCCTCGTACTGATAGTACACATCGATCTTTCCGGTATATGATGCAAATTTTGTTTTGATCTCATCAGGTGAAATTCTCTTACCCGGTTGTGATGAAATTTCATAATAGTATCCTGTCTTTGTTGATTCGTTATAATAGTTAATTGCCTGATCATATGTGTATTTTTCGGACTTGCCGTTGCTTATACATTCAGCTATTATCTGAGAAACAACAGGATATTCATGTTTGGAAGATCCTCTTACAACAGTTGCTCTGATTGCTGAGTTTACTTCACCGAGTTCAACTGTCTTTCCGTTTACTTCATAGTATGCCTTGAAGTTTACTGATACGTTCTTTGCAAGTTCGCTTACTTCTCTTGCTGTGTACTTCTTCGTATCATTTCCGTCAAGGTTTGTGAAATAATATCCTTCACCAAGAGTTTCATTGAAGTATTCGAGTACAGATGTTTCATTTGTTCCTATATCGGTCTTTCCGTTGAAATTAATAATATCTGTATGGAAATTACCTTTTGGTACAAACTGACCATCTATATATTCAAGAATTCCGCCTGTAAAGATTCTTTCTACTGTACCTACTGCAAGTGCTTCCTGATCTTCTGTATGCTTGTGGTATACATTTACCTTTCCTGTATACTTTGCAAATCTTTCTGCAAGAGATTGCTGTGTGATCTTGTTGCCTGTTGCATTGGTCCATTCGTAATAATAGCCCTTCTTGCTGGATTCGTTATAGTATTCTGGCTTGCTTGTTATAGCAAGTTCACGTTTACCGTTTCTGTCACTGTAATTTATTGTGACATTTGAATTTACAGGATATGTATTGTTATTGCCTCTTACTATTTCAGAAGAAATAACTGATACTACATCTCCTACTTTACTGTCTGTATTGCCTTCTCTGTACCATACTACAAAGCTTGCAGGTCCACTCTTGATAATTCCTGTCGCGTCTTTAGAATTATACATACTACCTGCTGTAGCTGTAAAGTAGTAACCTTTGTTGATAGTTGCGTCATAGTAAGACAATGCTTTATTTTCACTTGCACTCGTGTAGATTGTTTTAAGTGTCTGATTTTCATCAAGGCTTCTGACTTCTGTATGGAATGTTCCCTTTGGTACGAACAAGTCATTTTCATATGCAAGTTCTGTACTGTCGAGTATTCTTTCAACTTCTCCGGCTTTAATCGGTGATTTTCCGGATTCGTACTGATAATAGATTTCTGCCTTGCCTGTGAAGCCTTCAAATCTTTCATTAAGCTGTTCTTTAGTTGACTTTGTACCCTTATTATCTGTAAATTCGAAGTAGTAGCCTTCTTGGGTTGCTTCATTGTATTCTTCAACTTCCCTGGATACTACATCTGTTACGCCGGGAGCATTTATTGTGATTGTTGCTGTTACTGTGTAATCATCAGTTTTAGCATCATATGCTACGCTTGCTTTTACTGTTGAAACTACAGCACCGATAGAAACCGGTTGATCTTTTCCTGCTACTGCATAGTATGCGTTGAAGCTTACAGGACCACTCTTTGCAAGTTCGCTTACTTCTTCTGCAGTATATTTCTTTGTATCACCACTGTTATCAGCTTTTGTAAAGTAATAACCTTCACCGATTGTTTCGTTGTAATATTTGAGTACACACTCTTCACTTGCTCCGGTATTTACCTCAAGTTCATCATTCTGAATATCTGTATGGAAATTACCCATTGGTACAAACTGTCCGTCTGCATACTTGATAGTTCCACCTTCAAATATTCTTTCTACTGTACCTACTACAAGCGGTTCTTTGCCTTCTGCATACTGATGATATACATCTACTTTTCCGGTATAATTTGCAAATCTGTCTGCAAATTCTTCTATAGGGATAATTCCATCATTTGTATCTGACCACTTGTAATAGTAGTAATTCTTAGATGTTCCGTCATAGTATACAGGCGTGTTATCTACAGTAAAGCTGTTTTCTCCGTAGTTTACTGTGATTGTTGATGTTACAGGATATGTATTGTTTTCTCTTACTATTGCTGAAGAGATTGAGGATCCTACATTTCCTATATCTGCGATATTTTCGCCATCTTTGTAATGTACTTCAAAGCTTGATGGTTCACTCTTGATAAGTGCTGTTGCGTTTTCAGCTGTATACTTATTACCACTTGCATCTTCAAAGTAGTAACCTTCGTCAAGTGCTTCGTTGTAGTAAGAAAGTACATCATTTTCACTTGTGCTTGTGTAAATAGTTTCAAGTGACTGACTTCCATCAAGGCTTCTTACTTCTGTATGGAATGTTCCCTTTGGTACAAATACTTCATTTTCATATGTAAGTTCTGTACTTTCGAGTATTCTTTCAACTTCTCCGGCTTTAACAACAGTCTTTCCGTCTTCACACTGGTAGTAGATTTCTGCCTTGCCTGTGAAGCCTTCAAATCTGTTATTAAGCTGTTCCTGAGTTGACTTTGTTCCTTTATCGTCTGTAAATTCAAAGTAGTAGCCTTTTCCTGTGCTTGCATCATATACTCCGACTTCTTCGGTTATATCAATGCTGTTATCAGGTGATTTCAATGTAACTGTTGCTGTTACTGTGTATTTATCAGTTGTATTATCATATGCTACACTTGCTTTTACTTCTGAGTGTACTACTCCAAGTTCATAAGTTTCTTCAGCTACTGCATAGTATGCTTTGAAGTTTACAGGTCCGCTCTTTGCAAGTTCGCTTACTTCTTCTGCAGTATATTTCTTTGTATCACCACTGTTATCAGCATTTGTAAAGTAATAACCTTCGCCGATTGTTTCATTATAGTATTTGAGTACACACTCTTCACTTGCTCCGGTATTTACCTCAAGTTCAGCATTCTGAATATCTGTATGGAAATTACCCACCGGTACAAACTTTCCGTCTGCATACCTGATAGTTCCATTTTCAAATACTCTTTCTACTGTACCTACTGCAAGTGGTTCTTTACCCTCTGCATACTGATGATATACATCTACTTTTCCGGTGTAATTTGCAAATCTGTCTGCAAATTC
>JAGAKZ010000035.1 GCA_017848115.1 Oscillospiraceae bacterium | reverse complement strand
CAATACTTCCCCATGGGGAAGTATATGTTTGGGATCTGTTTCTTTTATCTTTTACTTTCAGACTAAATGCAACACTTGTACTTTCAAAGTAAATGCAACAAGTATTTATTTCCAAGGTGCATTTACTTTGAAAATTAATTATGAAAAAGATGATTTTGAATATAATTCTGCTGTAAGTTACAAATCAGCACCTGATTCATATCTCAAACCATGTTCACAGTCGGGTAAGGTTATAAAAGAAAGTTATTCGGGAATAAACGGAAATAAATCTCTTAATGTATATCTGCCGTACGGATATGATGAAAGTCAGAAATATGATATCTTCTATCTGATGCATGGTGGCGGAGAAAATGAAAATACTATTTTCGGCACTGATGTAGAACTTGACCTCATACTCGATAATATGATAATGAACGGTGACCTCGAACCTATGATAGTAGTAACTCCTACATTCAACGGCGGAAACTGTACAGCACAGAATTTCTATAACGAACTGAGAAAAGACGTTATTCCGTTTGTTGAGGGAAAATATTCTACATATGCCGAGTCTACTTCCGAAGCTGATATAGCAGCATCAAGAAAGCATCGTGCATACGGTGGTTTCTCAATGGGTGCCGTATCAACATGGGCTGTAATGGCAAATTGTCTTGACCTTGTTGCTTACTATATGCCACTGAGCGGTGACCACTGGTCAGGAAACAGTGCAGACGATAAAGCTAAATCAATAGTAAATGCAATAGAAAAGTCCGGATACGAAAAAGATGAGTATTTTATCTTCGCCGCAACAGGTTCTGAGGATATAGCTTATCCTAATATCGCACCACAGATAGAAGCTATGAAAAAATATTCACACTTTACTTATACAGCTGATTTTTCACAGGGTAATTTCTACTTCCTTGTAGCACCGGGACTTACACACTGGTGGGGATATGTAAGACATTATGTATATGATGCTCTTCCTTATTTCTTCCACGAATAAAATATAATATGTATAAAAAAACAGTTGCTTTCAGGTAAGAGGGCAACTGTTTTTTGATTTTTTTGCAATAGTGCAGAGATATTTTTTGCATAAACTTATTATTTTCAGCAAACACTAAATCTGAGGTGGTAAAAATGGCGAAATGGGGAATGGAACGTTTTGAACAGACAGATACCCATTCTGAAAATGCTATAGATAAATCTTCTCAAAAACAGAGAAAATCAAAAAATAGCAGTATCTATGCAAACTCTATTATCTCAGACGCATTGTTTACAACGCAGAAAGTTTATTATGCAGTGCCATTTAAAAAGGAAAAACCGATTTCAGAGGTTTATCCTGCTATAGATAATGACCTTGCAAGAGATAATATTGAAAATGACCTTACAGCAGCTGACATTCAGGATCTTTGAAAAAATATATTTTAAAAAGAAAACAGGAGAAAAAAATTATGTCAATGATAAATAAGGAAATTTCAGATTTTACAGCAATGGCATTTCATAACGGAGAATTTAAAACTATAGATAAAAAATCTGTACTCGGAAAGTGGAGCGTATTCTTCTTCTATCCTGCTGACTTTACTTTTGTATGTCCTACAGAACTTGAGGATCTTGCGGAAAAATATTCTGATTTCAAATCGGCAGGATGTGAGATATATTCAGTTTCTACTGATACACATTTCGTACACAAGGCATGGTATGATGTGTCTGAACGTATCAAAAAAATCAACTATATAATGCTTGCTGATCCTACACACGCATTATCAAAAGATTTTGGCGTGTATATCAAATCGGACGGAATTGCAGAACGTGGTAGTTTTATTGTAGATCCTGAAGGAAAAATAGTTGCGTATGAAGTAAGTTCAGGCAATGTAGGAAGAAATGCAGATGAATTGTTCCGTAAACTTCAGGCGTGTCAGTTTGTAGCAGAACATGGAGATGAAGTATGTCCGGCAAAATGGCAGCCCGGTGCATCAACTCTTAAACCAAGTCTTGAACTAGTGGGGCAGTTGTAATGAATGAAACTCTGTATGATGTTATTATAATAGGCGGAGGCCCTGCCGGTCTGACAGCGGCTTTGTATCTTGGACGTTCAAGATACAGAGTACTTGTTATAGAAAAAGAAAAGCTTGGCGGACAGATCACCATTACTTCAGAGGTTGTTAATTATCCCGGTGTAGGAAGAGCGAGCGGTGAAGAACTTGCAGGGACGATGAGAAAACAGGCAGAAGAATTTGGTGCAGAGTTTATGAATGCCGAAGTTACAGGATTTGAATTTGGTAAAGATATAAAAACAGTTCGTACTGACAGGGGAGACGTGCATTGTTTCGGCGTGCTTGTTGCAACAGGTGCGCATCCCAGAAAAATAGGATTTGACGGAGAAGACGAGTTTTCAGGACATGGTGTTGCATATTGTGCAACGTGTGACGGTGAATTTTTTACAGGTAAAGAAGTTTTTGTGATTGGCGGAGGGTTTGCCGCAGCAGAAGAAAGTGTTTTTCTTACCAGATATGCAAAACACGTAACTCTTTTGGTTCGTGAAGATGATTTTACCTGTGCAAAATCTGTTGCAGATGAAGCAAGAAACCACGAAAAAATATCTGTTCTGTATAATACTGAAGTTGAGTCGGTTTCAGGTGATACAGTACTGAAAACGATCCGTTACCGAAATAATGTTACAGGCGAATTTACAGAATATAATGCAGACAGCGGAGATAATTTCGGTGTATTTGTGTTTGCAGGTTATGAGCCGGAAACGATGTTGCTTGAAGGTGTAGCGGAACTTGATAAACAGGGATATGTGATAACGGACGCAGAACATCGAACAAGTGTTGATGGCTTGTATGCTGCAGGTGATATTTGTGAAAAAAATCTTCGTCAGGTAGTTACGGCTGTCAGTGACGGTGCAGTTGCTGCGACAGCACTTGAAAAATATGTGTCTTCAATGCAGAAAAAAACAGGCATTGTTCCAAAGAAAAACGATGCTGTAAAGTCAGAAAATAAAAATGATAAAAATACAGCTCATATGGAAGATGAGTTTTTTACCAGAGAAATATGTAAGCAACTGGATTCTGTTTTTTCAAAAATGGAGAAGAATATTATACTGAAACTTTATCTTGATGACAAGCCTGCTTCTGATGAATTGAAAGCCTATACAAATGCGATAGCCAAAAGAAGTGATAAGCTCTCAGTTGTGATTGCAGATGATGATAAAACAAAAAAATATTTACCTTGTGTGCAGATATGCAGAGAAGATGGTTCAGAAACAGGCCTTTCTTTTCATGGTGTACCAGGCGGTCATGAATTTACTTCATTTATTTTAGGGATTTATAATATTGCAGGACCGGGTCAGATGATAGAGGATAAGGAAAGAACGGATATATCTTTAATCAACAAACCGATAAATATACAGATATTAGTTACTCTTTCGTGCAGTATGTGTCCTGAGCTTGTAATAGCCGCACAGAAAATTTCAGCTGAAAATCCTCTTGTAACAGCTGAGATCTTTGATGTAGGATATTTTAATGAGCTTAGAGAAAAATATCAGGTTATGAGCGTCCCGTGTCTTATTGTTGATGATAAAGTAATTTCTTTTGGTAAGAAGAATCTTTCGCAGCTTCTTCAATTAATTAATAAATAAAAAAATCGGATTGTTTTAAACAATCCGATTTTTTATTTATATAAAATCTAAATTATGCACCAAATCTTGCTGTAGCAACCGGAACACCAACACCCATTGTAGATGTAACTACGCAGGACTTGATATATGTTCCCTTAGCAGCAGCCGGCTTAGCCTTAACGATAGCGTCCATAAGTGTAGAGAAGTTCTGATCGAGCTTTTCTGCACCGAATGAAGCCTTACCGATTGGGCAGTGGATAATGTTTGTCTTGTCAAGACGGTATTCGATCTTACCAGCCTTAGCTTCTGTAACAGCCTTAGCTACGTCAGGAGTAACTGTACCAGCCTTTGGGTTTGGCATAAGTCCACGAGGACCGAGAACCTTACCGAGACGACCAACGAGACCCATCATATCAGGGGAAGCGATTACTACGTCAAAGTCCATCCAGTTTTCCTTAACGATCTTGTCAACGAGATCCTGTCCACCAACGAATTCAGCACCTGCAGCCTTAGCAGCTTCATACTTGTCTTCCTTACAGAATACGCAAACTCTTACCTTTTTACCTGTTCCGTTAGGGAGTACAACAGCGCCACGAACCTGCTGGTCAGCGTGTCTTGAGTCAACACCAAGACGAACGTGTACTTCGATTGTTTCATCAAATTTAGCCTTTGCATTATTGCAAACTAAATCAAGAGCTTCTACAGAATCATAAAATTTATCAGCTTCAACAGTTTTCTTACTGTCAACATATTTCTTGCCGTGTTTCATATTTATCCTCCTATAAAGTGGTAATACCGAAAAGCTTGAACGCTGTTTTCGGTTAGCGGAAAGTTTCCTCCCACCATTAGATAAAATACAATCAATTATATTTTGAATGTATTACAAATGTTATTAGTCAACTACTGTAACGCCCATTGAACGAGCTGTACCAGCGATCATGCTCATAGCTGCTTCAAGACTACCTGCGTTGAGGTCAGGCATTTTCTGTTCAGCAATCTTCTGAACCTGTTCCTTAGTGATGCTAGCTACCTTTGTCTTGTTAGGTACGCCAGAACCGCTTTCGATACCGCAAGCCTTCTTGATAAGAACAGCTGCCGGTGGTGTCTTTGTTACGAAAGTGAATGTACGGTCAGCATATACTGTGATAACAACAGGAATGATAAGACCAATGTCATTCTTTGTTCTTTCGTTAAATTCCTTTGTAAAGGCCATGATATTAACACCATGCTGACCCAAAGCAGGACCAACCGGTGGTGCAGGTGTTGCCTTACCTGCAGCGATCTGTAATTTTATATAGCCAACGACTTTCTGTGCCATGGTTTTTTGCACCTCCATAATGTGGTAAACGACGAGATAATAGAACTAAAATTTTATCTCTCCCACTCGACTGAAATCCAGTCACAAAAAATAAAGTTTACATTTGAATGATTTAAATATCGTCCAGCTTCATAACCTGTGTAAGATTTAAAGTAGCCGGAGTTTCACGGCCAAACATCGAAACAAGAACATCAACTGTTTTGTTTTCAACATCAACCTTTTGTACGACGCCTACAAATCCGTCCATAGCAGTACCAGATACACGGACATTGTCTCCGGGAGCAATGTTTACTTCAACTGTACCTGACTCAAGACTTACGCCGAGAGCTTCAACTTCTCTTTCTGAAAGAGGAGTTGGTTCAGATGCAGGACCGACAAAGCCGGTAACACCTCGTGTATTTTTTACTATATACCATGAATCATCTGTATAGACCATCTTCAGCAGAACATAGCCCGGAAATGTTTTTCTTTCCACTTCTCGTGCTTTGCCATCGGTAATTTCAGTTACTTTTTCAGTAGGTACTCTTACCTCAAGAATTAAGTCGTGAAGCTTTCTGTTTTCCACAACTTTTTCAATGTTCTGTGCTACCTTATTCTCATAGCCAGAATAAGTGTGAATTACATACCATTTTGCCGCTTCGGACATCAAAATTACCTCCTTGGTGTCTGCTTATTTGTTTAATATCAACTTCAACAAGAACGCTAAAAGCGTATCAAGTCCGCCTACAAAAGCTCCAAGAACTACAATAGTTACAAGAACTACTGAAGTATTGTTGATAACCTGCTTTTTTGTAGGCCAAACAACCTTCTTGAACTCACTTTTGAGATCCTTGAAGTATTTTGCAACCTTACCCGGTTGCTTTTTCTGGTCTTTTGCTTTACCAGACTTTGCCGGAGACTTATCTTTCTTCGAATCGGACTTTTTGGTGTTTTCCTTATCCGAAGACTTCTCAGATTTCAATTCGTCTTTTTTTGACATAAAACTGACCTCCGGTCCTTACTTTGTTTCCCTGTGCAGAGTGTGTTTTCTACAGAATTTGCAATGTTTGTTCATTTCGATTCTGTCAGGGTCATTCTTCTTGTTTTTCTTAGTGTTGTAATTGCGCTGCTTGCATTCTGTACAAGCCAATGTTACCTTAACTCTCACGTGTCGGCACCTCCTGAATGAATTTATACTTCTTCTGATTCAAGAACCGTTTTTAAACGATTCTGTCGGCCTCCCTCCAAAAATGGTGAGTGTATATTCTGCTAAAAATACGCAAAAAAATATACCCCACAAAGAGGTAATTTAATTTTAACATGTATTTTAAAAAAAGTCAAGGTTTTTTGAGAAAAATAATAATTTCTTATTTTAAAGAAATATTAGAAAAAAGGGAGAGGATATGTGTAAAATCACCATGAAATAAACACATTTATTTCACATACTTTTCGTTTGATTCGGGAGATAATAATTGAAATCGACTACAAAAAATGTTATAATTAAAGTGTGGTTGTGTTGTGAAAAAATTTATTTAAGGAGTTGATTTTTATGACGGTAGATACCAAAGATTTAGTTGCAACAATAGCATATCTGATAGGGATAAAAAAGCATATAGTTGAGCATTGTTTTAAAGATGAATGTTACGATACTTTACAAAAATTATATAATGATAAAAACGCTACTATCATAAGATATTTGTGTAAATTACGTACAACGCTTATGCAAAAGTTTAAAAAAACTGATGATGAGATGCGTTATAACTTAAAAAATCTTAATCGAATAGAATGGTATGATGCCGAAAATATTGCAAAACTTGAAGAATGGGGAATACCGGTTATACAACCTAATTACAGATCTGAAAAATACATTCTTGATTTTACCAGACTTATAGCTGAAAATATTGATAAATGTCGAGGATTATTTTATGATTGGGTAAACTGGGATTATATAAAAGAATTATTTTATGTTCCAAGATATAATAAAGCAAATGTATTAAAAAAAGAATTTGATAAGTATATGGCAAATATAGATTATTATCCGTTTCAGATGTATATTCACTGGATTCCGAAAGATTACGGAAGCATATTGTATACGGATGGTAAATTTATAAGTATACTCTATCAGATGCACGGAGAATATTTTGAGGATAGGAGTAAATTTAAAGATGCTGCCGAAGATACCAAAAGTTCGATATATGAATTTATTGATGATAGTTATAAAACTGCAATAGTTGTAGATTGTGAAAATTCAGATGTATTTAAATTATATGGTGTTTTAAAAAATCTTAATCAGGATGAACTTGAAAAAATTGAAAAAATTATATTATATGATGATTATCACACATCGGAAGGGTGGGACTGGCTCAGTAAATTTACAAAGATTCCTGTTGAACATATTGAAGTTGAACGTGTAACAGACAGTAAATCTCTTGTAGATATAAAGCTTACAGCAGGAATATGTAAAATTTTCTATCAAAATCAGATTGATTCATTTATACTCTTTTCGAGTGACTCGGATTACTGGGGACTTATTTCGTCGCTTCCTGATGCAAATTTCCTTGTAATGTATGAATACACAAAGTGCGGACAGGCCATAAAGGATGCACTTACACAAAGAGGGGTTTATCACTGTTCTATTGATGATTTCTGTTCAGGAAATACAGAAGAATTTAAAAAAGTAGTTCTTTTTGATTTGCTTGAAAGATATATTCCTGATATATGCTATCTTAACGGAAAAGAACTTGCAAAACATATATATGAAGAGGCAAGAATAATTGCTTCTGACAAGGAAATAGAACTTTTTTACAACAAATATATAAAAACTCTGCGTCTTAAAGTAGATGCAGACGGAAATTTTAAGATCGAAATTACAAAATAAAAGGCGGATTTCTATGAAAAAAAATAGTACTCAGGTACTTGTTGAAGGTTCAGCTATGGTTGCTCTTGCAACTATACTCAGTTACATAAGGGTTTTTAAGTTTCCTACAGGCGGTTCTGTAACATTGCTTTCGATGCTTCCGATAGTTGTATTCAGTATGAAGCACGGAGTGAAAAAAGGAATTTTTGTTTCTTTTGTTTTTGCGCTTGTGCAGCTTTTACAGGGAGTTTCAGAAGGACTTTTCGGATGGGGACTTACGGCTCCGATGCTTATTTCGTGTATATTGCTTGATTATATTGTTGCATTTACTGCTATCGGATTTGCAGGTATATTCAGAAATAAGGGTGCGGTTGGCAGAATATCAGGTACGATAATAGCTCTTGTTATCAGATTTATTTGTCATTTTCTGAGCGGAGTTGTGATCTGGGGAACGGTAGGCGAGTTGTGGATGGGATTTTCTATAGATAATGTGTTTTTGTATAGTCTTGTTTATAATGGTATATATATGTTGCCTGAGATAATATTTACTGTAATAGGCGCTCATGCACTGTTTACTGTACCGCAGACAAGTAAACTGCTCGCCGGATAAAATATTGGTATATTAAACAAAAATGCCCTTGCATATGAGCAGGGGCATTTTTTTAAATTAAAGGCAAGCACCTATTTTGTTTATAGTTTCAAGGTCTGAATTTACTATAACAATATTTTCAATTACTTTAAATTCACATTCGGATGTATCATTATTCTGTACGTTATTAACATCGGTATCAATTTTTTTATCGTCTTTTTTCAGTGAAATAAAGCTGTTGTTTTTATCATTTGTAATATTATCAGTAATTTCTTCTGTTTTGTTTCTTTTCACTACAACGGTTGCTGTAGGTTTGGCAGTATCGTCAGAATCCTCAATTGAAACTGTTGGGATGATTTCCTCTGTTTTGTTCCTTTTTATCACAACAGTTTCTGTGGAATTATTTGTGTCAGATGAGCTACTGACAGAAACTACAGGAGTTGGTGTCTGGTTTTTATTTTTTCTGATCACAACAGTCGCTGTAGGTTTAGATGAGTCTTCAGTACTTGAAACAGGAACGGTTGCAGCAATCTCTTTTGTATTTTCCTGTTTTGAGGATATCTGTGGTTCAGATTTTTTTATTGCAGGTTCTGTACCTGTGCTGTTTCTCTGAACTCTGATTGTAGCAGTTGACTTTTCTGCGTATACCGGTTTGATATCTTGTTTTTCCTGTTTTAGTTCTTCTGTTTTTAAGTCGCCTATCTGTAATGTAGTTTTAGGAATATATAAACTGTCTGCGTCATCAGTCGTCTTTTTTTGCTGAAAATAGAAGCGTAACAAATAAAGGTAATTATACTTGAATGCAAAAAAAAGTGTAACCAGTAAAAGTGATACTCCCAGGAACAGCAGAATAAAAGATAGATTTCTCCAGAATATAGGATTCACTTAATCACCTCGTTGTTATTTATATTATATGTTATTTTTATTTTGTCTTCTGTATTTTTTAGCATATTCATTACCTGTATTTTGAGTTCATAAGCGTTTCTGTAATTTTGTTCACCATATGGTTCTGTTACAGGTGTGTTGTTTATCTTCTCTTTAAGAAGTTCAAAAAATTCCATTTGTTCATCATAGGAAATACCTGAAATGGCAAATTTGTTGGCATAGCTCAACTGGGCGCTTACAGCTGTATTGTATGTTTCCATAAGTACAAGTTCATTATTGGCATCGTTGTCATCAATAAATTCAACCATTGCACGCAGGCTGTTCCAGAAGTCGCTGTATGCTTTAGAGTCATTTCCTTCAAGTATCATGATCTGAATGTTTTTGTAAAAACTGCCGATGTCATAGTAGATGCTTGCCATCTGATAGTTACCCTCATCATGATTACGAAGATTTTCACCTGTACGTGCTTTGTCAAAATATGAAACAGCTGAGGTCATTCGTGTAGTAACATTGTCGTTGTTGCTGCCTGAACCATAATCAAGATAGTACCAGCAGAGTTTTCCGGCTTCAAATTCTATTATTTCATATATACCATTTTCTCTCAGAAGCTCAGAGTTTTCGGAAATAACTTTATCAATATATTCTTTTTCTTCCTGAGTAAAGAGCATATCTTCCTTATATGCTTCAAATATTCCGGTATATGCGTCTATTTTTCCAGGGTTTAATTCAAGTGCGTTTCTGTAGTGTGAGATTTTTCTTTTATACTCGGATGATGTCTGAGCCTTGTTTATGTACTGTTCATAACTTGCTTCATGCAGGGTACGATAGTGAAGTGATGAAAATACACCACCTACGATCATGACAGCAGACAACAGGAAACATGAGCTGATCTTTTTAATAAAACTGTGATTTGATATGTTTTTTAAATCATTAAAAAGTTCAGCGCATGATCTGTATCGAAGAGCCGGATTATCATTTACACATTTTTTTATTATACGTTTGAGTTCGATATTGATCGACTTGTCATCAAGTGAAAATCTTTCAGATGACGGGACAAGATCATCACGCACATTTCCGTCATTTCTGTAAACCGGTTTTGGTCTTCTGGCTGTTACCATATAGTAAATAGTAGCGCCTATATTGAATATATCAGTTCTTTTGTCAGGAATAATTTCTTCAAACTTTGCCATATACTGTTCCGGAGCAGCGTATTCTGGGGTGTATGCAACAGTGACAGTTCCTTCATTTATAGTAGCACCGAAGTCAATGAATTTCAGGTTGCTGAATTTTTTTGACTTGTCAAGGTTTTTAAAATCACCGGCGTTGCTTATTACCATGATGTTATCTGGTTTCATATCACTGTATATTTTATTGTTATCATGAATAAATGAAACAAAGTTGCATATATCCATGGCATACTCTGTTATTTTTTTGAACGAAAGATTTGATTTTTTTACATGAATATTCATGTCTATTCCATCAATAAAATCCATTACAACGAAGAGTCTGTCAGGAATATCATCAAATCTGAGACGGTCTATTACGTTCGGAATAAAGTTGTTGCTGTTGTTATTCTGATAGAGGTCGGCCATAAGCTTTGTTTCCATTTCTTTTTCGGAAATAGCTTCTCCAAATACTTCTTTTACAGCTCGTACAGCGTTTCCGGCACTAAGGTCAAGTGCTTTATATACTACTGAAGTACCGCCTTTACCTATGATTGATTTTATAAGATATCTGTCACCAAGGGTGAAACCTTCTTTTAACAAACTTGTGGCATCTCCTTTCTCTATAATATTTTTACGACAAGTGAGGTAATGTTATCGGATTCGCCTCTTTCGATTACTGTTTTCGTGAGATCTTTCAGAATGTTTTCAGTCGTTTCCTTGTCTTTTACAGCTGCAGGACAAAAGTTCTGTTTGATTTCTTCTCTGGAGAGCTTCTTTCTGAAACCGTCAGAACAAAGCATATAACAGGTGTTTTGCTCATAGTCCTGTAAAATATAATCATATGAAATGTCAGTAAAATCTGCACCAAGACATTTTGTTAGCTGATTTTGACGTTCATCGTTGTTTGCCATTTCTTCGGTAATGATTCCTTCTCTTACTTCTTCGCCGACAACTGAATGATCTTCTGTGATTACAGTTAATTTTTCGTCTGTAATTTTGTAAGCACGTGTATCACCTACATGGGCAGTAAGTATCTTTTTCCTGTCCGGAAACGTAAATATTGCGGTGAGTGTTGTGCCGAGCATTTTGTTATGTGCAGCTGAATAAGCATTCAACTTGTCATTTATCATATGTATAGTTTCATCAAGTTTTTTTCGCATCTCAAGAATGCTGACATTATCTTTTATTAATTTTGTCAGAACATTATCAAACCATTCCGACAATGCATATATGGCATATGCACTTGCGGCCTCTCCGTCGGAAAGACCGCCCATTCCATCGCATATGGCGCACATTATAAATGTGTTATTGTTATATTCGGCTGCTTTTATGCAGAGTGCATCCTGATTTTTTTCTCTTGACGGTCCTATATCCGTATAGTATGCTGAAATGTAAGCCATCATATCTCCTTAACTTTTTATATAAAAAATATATTTGTTATTATTTATAGTAACACAACAACCTGAATAAAGTGAATAAGCGCTGTTTATAGGTATTGTTTCTGTTTCAAGAAACAGAGATTCACAGGAATTATTTTTTATACAAATATCTTTTTGAATTTTTATTATTGACATTCCTTCAAGTGACGGATGTGAAAACGGAAAGTCATTTATATATAGTATATTTCCTGTTGTTTCTTCTCGCATATATGCAACATAATCATTTGCAGTTCTTTGCGGCTGTATAATGCAAGTCTGTGTTATTTCGCCTCTTATGCCTGGCTGTACTGCAGATTTATGAAATGTAAGCGGAAAATCATTTATGAGAAATGTTGTTCCGTCTGTGAGAAGTTCTGATGTGATTTCTTTTCCGTTCACAAATGTTCCGTTTGCTGAATTTGTATCATTTATATAGTATTCTTTTCCCTGTGAGATGATTTCTGCATGAAATCCTGATACGCACGGATCGTTTATCACAAGATTGTTAGCCTCGTTTCTTCCGATCTTAAAAGGAAATCTGTCTATAATATGTTTTTGTCCATATTTGTCAGTTATAAAAAGTTCTCCGACATTTCGCTGGATTTTAACAGTGGCAGATGATATAGAATGATTTGTTATACTGCTTGGAGCTTCCACAGGAATTATCGGTACTGTTTTGTTTGTTTCTTCTGCAAAAACAGGTTGTGTAACGTGCTCGTTTGGGCTGCTTTGCGGAATATCTCTCTTTTCGTTTTTTCGTTCGGGAAAATTTTTTGATGTATCTTTTTCATGCAGGAAATTATAAAGGTCGTTATATGAAAATGAGGAATTTTTGTCCTTGTTTTTCTTTTGTATAAAGATATGTTTTTCAAGAAATTCGTTGTAACTGTTAAGAAAATTTCCGTCTGATGCAATTATGGAAGAATTTTTATTGATGTCATGCAAAAACTTTACTATGTTTGAAGAATAGTTTCCGTTTATTATTGGGGCATAAGCCATATATATTCTGCTGCTTACCGGATCGTAAAATGTATACTTTGTCTGACAGATCAGATTATTTATCGGCATTGTTGCTTTACAGCATTTTTCGTATATTTGCTGAATCTGTGATATTATATCAAAATATTTGTCCTGAGAAAGAGGCGTTTTTATGTATTCGGAAAGACATACAAGATTACTTATTTCATATGTTAGCTTATTTATAGTACCTGATTTTGTCCATGCAGCACTCAGCAGACTGTAGTTATTATCTTTTTTTAGAGTCTGGAGCAGGCTTTCGTTTATCTGTTCTTTTTTCTTCATGGATAAAACCAGAAAAGTTTTTTCGTTCTGATATATCGTTTTTAATTTAAAGTTATTTCCTAACACAATTGTTCACAACCTTTACATACTAATTATCATTTTATATTATATATGTTTTGTAATCTTTTTTCAATACATTTTCAAAAAAATGGCGGCACTACTTGGAAATTACGTGATATTAAATAAAAAATATATTGTTTTTTGTTTTGGATTTTATTAAAAGTATAATAATGGTTTAGAGTTTATTTTTCGGTTGACAATATTATATTTTTTTTGTAGAATTATTGAAGATGGAAAAATAACCATACAAAGTAGAAATGTTGGTGGAGATTATGAATAAAGAAACTATTTCCGGTGAAGAACTCGGACTTTATATAATAAAAAACGATATATACAACTATTCGGGAGTAAAACCTGATAACAATGAATATCCTGTGAGTCAGGAAACATTAAACGAACTCCTTGAAAAAATAGACAATGTTGAAGATGCTGACATACTGGAGTGCTATATTCAGCTTCAGGCTTTTGTACAGCGTGCACAGGCTATGGCAAATGCGTACAATCAGCAGGCACAGAACGGTTGCTGTCGTATACTTATGTATATGGCACAGGCACAGCAGGTTGAACACGCAAGAAAAATGATAGAATATCTACCTATGATAATGACAGAAACACAGTTTCGTAAAATGAAAAATCCGGGTAAAATAGCACGTATGAGAGGTGTAGCAGTAGTTGCGGAAAATTTCCCGTGCAGACCCGGTTGTCTTGATGTAAATGACGAGTTTATCCCTCCGGAAATAGATTGTTTTCAGGAGATGGCAAGTCTTGAATATATAGAAAAAATGAAAGATAAAATTGATTATTTCAGAAATGAGCTTCTTATTCCCGGGGTAAAGCATCACCTTGCGTACAATGTTTTATGCGAGCTTATAGCAGAGCGTATCAGTATAGATGAGTTTACCGTATTTTGCGTTGATTCTTCAGATATAACAGAGCAGCTTAAGGAAATAAACGAAAAGAAAAATGCTTTTATGAGCGAAATTGCCGGTGAGGGTGAAGAATATGAAAATAAAGTACGTATTTTAAATCAAGTATTTGCACATATTGATACTGAGAGTCTGTATCCGGTTTCTGAAAAAATATCTGTTGTAAGAGAAATACTTTCGGATATCAGTATATTCCGCACCTCGCCGGATATGCTTATTAAAATACTTGCAGGCACAGAGGGGTAAAAATGACATCAGTAAAAAAGGGAATTGACGGAAAATCAAATGCCATAGGCGAAATTCTTACTTCGGATCTTAAAGTAAACTCTGTAGTAAGAAATCGCTTTGGAATTATGCGACAATCATCTGCTACAAACAAGCTTGCAATGATGAAAACTTCACTTTATTCTCAGGCAGACAGTTCAGATACTCTTGAAGTTGAAAACGGAAATCTTAAAGTTACACTTGAAAATTTTTCAACTCTCGGAAATGGTTTGAAAACTACAACACACAGACTGGTTGATGCTATAATGCTCAGAGCTACGGAACTGGGACTGAAAGATAAAACGGTTTATCTTTCGATTGAAGAGTATATGAATATGTGTGGTCTGAAAAATCTCAGAGAAATGAGGAAACAGGTAAATGCTGAGCTCAGAACTCTTGAAAATATGCATATAACATTTAATAAATCGTCAAATCGTGAACAAAGTTTTGATGATATAAAAATCTGTGAAGCTACAGATATAAAGAACAATCACATCATTTTCACGTTCAGTGATGAGTTTTATCGAATCATGAAAAGTATGCCTGTAATGCCGTATCCTATGAAACTTTTTAACATTAACAACAAGAAAAATCCTAACAGCTACTATTTCTTAAAAAAACTTGCAGAACACAAGAAAATGAATTATTTTAAGAAAAATTCAGATACGATAAGCGTAAGAACATTGCTTGAGTGTACGCCTGAACTTCCAGCGTATGATGATGTTATTTCAGGTGACAGAGCTGTTGCCAGAAGAATAATAGAACCTTTTGAACGTGATCTCAATGAACTTGAAGATGTTTTAAAATGGGAATATTGTCATTCAAACGGTACACCTCTTACCGATGAAGAAACCGAAAACTTCAATTATCATATATTTTACGGACTTATGATTAAGATAAACTGGATTGATTATCCGGAACTTCAGAAAAAACAAAGAACAAAAAAGAAAGTGAGTGTTGAATAATGATATTGATTACGCTTATTCAGAGTAAATCTGTAAGCATGATAACGTTGCCCGATAAAAAAGAAGGCTACTATAATATAGATTATTTTAATCAAAACGGAGAAAAGGGTAGTATAAATATAGAAGGTTCGTGCAATGAGTGGAAAATTTTTTCTACCGAAAAATATACATTAACTCCAAAAAATTCAAGTGAAAAAAAAGAGTCGCATACGATTTGTGAAAATGATGTATTCGACATATATGTTGAGGGAGAAGAGTGTATAGTTCTTTCCGAACCTGTAATAGAAAAGAGATGCAGATATAAAAAACTTTTTCTTAAAAACGAAAATGCTACGATAACAATAGGACAGCGAAATTCAAATGTCATCTGCATAAACAATCCGTATGTTTCAGGAGAACATGCAAAAATAAAAAGAGAAAACGGACAGTGGTCTGTTTCATGCGGAAAAAGTAAAAACGGAACATTTGTAAATAACAAACGTGTTGATGATGCTATACTTTGTCCGGGTGACGTTGTATTTATACTCGGTTACAAATTTATCATCGGATATGATTTTATAGCTGCAAATATATATGATAAATCTGTAACATACGATACCAATGTGCTTTGCGAAAAAACAGACACAGAAATAAGCAATACTCTTCCGGTAGTTTCAGAAGATAAAAAAGATTTTTTCTACAGAACTATAAATCTTAAAAATGAAAAATTTACACCACAGACCATTGAGCTGGAAATGCCGCCGCAATCTGAGGATAAGGAAAGTCAGTCGTTGATACTAAGACTCGGACCGTCTGTTACAATGTGTTCTGGTTCTATACTTGTAGCCGGTTATTCTGTACTAGCAGCATATTACAGGGGTACAGGTTTTTCAACAGTTGTACCATCAATAATTATGGCAGGAACTATGCTTGCCTCTGCTGTTATATGGCCGTTTATTCTTGCACATTTTGAGAAAAAAGCGAAAAAGAAGAAAGAAAAAGAACGCTATGAACTTTATACAGAATATATAAATACAATGCGTGGAGAAATAAAACGTCTTATAAATGACGAATCTGATATAACAAATGATATATATTATCCGGCTGACCGTTGCGCGATGCTTGCTATAGGAAATGACGGTGTTCCGGACAAATACCTCTGGAGTAAAAATATATCAAATGATGATTTTCTTACTTTGTGTGCCGGAGTAGGTGATAAAGAGCCACAGATAGATCTTGTGGTACCGCAAAAGAAACTTGCAACTAAAAACGATCCTTTGAGTGACAATCTCTATCAGCTTGCCAGTGAAGAAAGAATGCTTACAGATGTAAATATAACATTTTCACTTAAAGAAGGACGTATATGTGGTTTTACCGGTGAACGCAGTGAGATGATTTCATTTGTAAAGTCATTGCTTGTTCAGATGACGTCGCTTTACAGTTACGATGAACTTAAGATTGTGGTTGTCTATAATGAGGAAGAAAGAGAACAATGGTCTTATACAAGATGGTTTCCGCATGTGTGGAATAATGACAACACATTCAGATATATAGCATCAAACGTCCAGGATCTTAAAGAACTTTCTGTTGAGCTTGAAAAGGAGATAGCTGTAAGATCAGAAAAAGATAGAGGCGAAGAACCCTACTTCCTTCTTATTCTGGCAGATACCGAACTTTCTGAAAAATTAGAGCCTGTAATGAATATACGTAAAAATTATAAAAGTCTGAAATTTAACGTGTTTACTTTGTTTGGCATGAGAAATTATATAGATTCAGATATTATATTTGACGTTAAAAACGGAAAATCATCCTGTATGTACATACGCAGCGAAGAAGGTTATAAAGAGCAGCTTTTTGAAATTGACAGGGTATCAGATAATATTTTTGAAGACTATATGAATAGCATATCAAATATTCATCTCGATTTGTTTTCACAACGTTACAAACTACCACAGATGCTTACATTTCTTGAAATGTTTAAAGTTTCAAAGGTGGAACATCTCAACTGTCTTACCAGATGGATTGAAAATGATCCGTCAAAATCACTTCAGACACCTGTCGGCGTCAATCAGTCAGGTGACAGTTTTTATATAGATCTTCATGAAAAATTTCATGGTCCCCACGGATTGATTGCCGGAACGACCGGTTCGGGAAAGAGTGAAACTATTATTACGTTCATTCTTTCACTTGCAGTAAACTATAGCCCTGAAGAAGTTTCGTTCCTTATCATAGATTACAAGGGTGGCGGTCTGGCAGATGCATTTGAAAGCGTTGGACGTACCGAAAAAGACGGAGTAACTCAGGAAAAAACAGTAAGACTTCCTCATCTTTGCGGTACTGTAACAAATCTTGACGGCTCAACCATAGAACGTTCAAGAATATCAATAGAAAGCGAACTTAAAAGAAGGCAAAATCTTTTTAAGACAGCAAGAAAATTATCAAACGAAGGAACTATGGATATATATAAGTATCAGAAACTTCGCAGAGCGGGTATGGAACTTGAAGTTCTTCCGCATCTCTTTATAGTATGTGATGAGTTTGCGGAGCTTAAAACACAACAGCCTGAGTTTATGGATTCTCTTGTAAGTACTGCACGAATAGGACGAAGTCTGGGTGTTCATCTTATTCTTGCAACACAGAAGCCTGACAGTGTGGTAAGTCCTCAGATATGGAGTAACTCCAGATTTAAGATTTGTCTTAAAGTTCAGGACAAAGCAGACAGTTCGGCAGTTATCCACTGTCCTGATGCTGCTGAGCTTTCAACAACAGGTCGTTTTTATCTTCAGGTTGGCTACAACGAACTTTTCAGTCTTGGTCAATCGGCATGGTGCGGTGCTGACTACATACCTAAAGATTCATTTATAGATGAAAAATCAAAAAAAGCGGAACTTATAAACAGCACAGGAACAGTTGTGTGTGAAAAGAAAATAAAATCAGATTCTGTAAATCTTACAGAAAATGTTGTTTCTGAACTTGTTGCAATACGTCAGTATCTTATCTCCATATCAGGAAATACAGTTATAAGACCTCTTTGGCTTGAACCAATAAAAAGTAAACTTTCACTTTCAAAACTGTATAATCTGCATACAGAAGAAAATGAAGAATATGAACTGGAACCTATAATAGGAAAATGGGATGATCTGTATGAGAGAAAACAGGAAATAATGACTGTTCCTTTTTCTAAAAACGGAAATCTGTGTGTGTTTGGTTCTTCGGGAAGCGGCATGGGAATGTTCTTTACATCACTTATTTATTCGTTAATATACCGCTATACAGCTGAACAGGTGAATATTTTCATACTTGATTTTGATGCAGGATTTCTTAAAGTTTATGAGGATGCTCCGCAGGTCGCAGATATTGTATTTTCGGATGAAAAAGAAGAAGTGCTGAAGATTCTTTCAAAATTAAGGGACGAAATAAACGCCAGAATAAAACTTTTCTCTCACTATGGCGGTGATTATAGCGAATATTGCAGACGTTCGGGAAAAACTGTTCCAAATATGGTCATCATTTTAAATAACTACGCTGCTTTTGCTGAAGAATATGATTCATATATGCCAGAACTTGTATATCTTTCAAGAGAAGGTACCAAAAGAGGAATATACCTTGTTGTCGGCACAAATTCTGTTAATATAAATTCAAGATTGAGACAGAATTTCGGACAGAATTTTGTTTTAAGAATGAATGACAAAACTGATTATTCAGTAGTACTAGGCAGAACAGGCGGTATTATACCGTCTGAATATCAGGGTCGAGGTCTTGTGAGATACGGAAATGATGTATATGAATTCCAGACAGCTGATATATATGATGAAAACAGCGAAAATTACGACGATCCTGTTATGCAGATAAAAAAACAATGTGAGATTGCACGTAAAAAGAGCAAATGTGAAGCTGTAGGATTTATAAAGCGAGTTGAAGCGATAACTAAAAATGATATAATGTGCCATGCAGGAGATATATCAAACATTCCTTTAGGACAGATTTCAGGTGGTGATGACATATGTACAGCAGATATGTCAGACAAATATATTACATTTGTATCATCTCACAGCGAAGAAAAGCTTACTGATTTTTCAAAATATATCGCTGAAATTATAGCATCAGACAACAGTGTTGATGTTGCAGTCATAGATACGGGCGGAGATATAGATATTGCTGAAAAAGATAATCTTACATATATTTCGTCAAAAGAACAGCTCGAACAGTGGCAGGAAGAGTATCATAATCTTTATCTTGAAAGAGATGCAGCATTATATCAGGATGACGATGGTACATGGAAGCTTCCTGACGGATATCGTAAACTGTATATAGTGATAAACAGATTTGAAAGCCTTTCTGATTACAGTATGAATTGTGCAGTACGTATCATAGAAGCTATGCTTGGATGTGAGATACATAACATTCACTATGTTGTAGCAGATACTCCTGAAAATATGAAATCTCCCAGAGGTTGTTACAGTCGTATAATAGTCAGGGGAAAAAATGACAAGACAACACTTGTTGAAGAAAATGCACATGATGACTGGTTTGAGACTCTCGGAATATGGCTTGGAGAAAACTTTAAGACACAGGAGCTTTTTGATGTTGAAAATCCGTTATTTGATGATACCAAGGAGAATGATGCTTTGGTAATATCACAAAGAAAAATAAAAGAAAAGTTCTGTTTACCGGAGGAATGAGATGGATAATAAAATACTTACAGAAATATATCTTGCTGCGGCCGGCAAATCCTATGATATTTATCTTACAGAGGATATGTATGTTTACGAAGCGGTAAAACTGCTTTCGGAAATATTCAATGAAATATCTCAGGGCTTTTTTTGCAGCGGTGAAGTAAACTTTTTGTGTGACAGACACACCGGAAAAATATATCCTTCTGACAAAACTCTAAGACAGTTGCAGATAAAAAATCACAGCAGTCTTATGTTTGTATAAAAAAATGTGGGTAAGTTACAGCGTAGAGTATGGTAACTTACAGCCGTGTGGGTGGTGAAAAACAGCTTAAATTTTTTTTGCGTTCCTTTTTGTGTGCTTTGAATTATATTTATTATTTTAAAATAACTAAAATATTAAGAGAAGCATTTTTTTAAAAAGGAAAAATGCCAATGTGATATAATATGATCACAGGTTAAGACAAACCAAGGAAATAAAAAAAGTAAAAACAAATGGAGGAAAAAACATGAATAACAACAGATTACTTACACAGGGCACAGGTGCTCTCAATACAGCGGCTTCAAATATCAGAAACTTGGCAGAGAATTTTCTCGATAGATACACAGCTTTCTTTAAAGAAGTAGAAGGCGATCTTTCAACAAACTGGGTAGGCTCAGGTTCAAAAGAGTTTATAGACAAGGTAACGGAAATGCGTCCTAAGTATCAGCAGATGTACCAGCTTATGAACGAATATGCTGCATTTATAGATCATACAGCAAAGTTGTATGATGAACAGGCTGATACAATTGCAAGCGGCGCAAAGGGCTTATCATTTGAATAATAGAAGAAAAGAAAGGTTAAATGAAGGGTGATAGATATGGCATCAACAGAAAGAATTTTTATAAATCCACAGGGAATAAGACAGAGTTCAACTTATATGAAGATCCAGAACGCAGCAATGAGAGGTCTTCTCAATAACTTTACAAATGAGATCCACAAACTCGATCTTAACTGGGATGCACTCGGTGCAACAGAAATGACAGAAGCTTTCGAAACACTTAAACCACAGTTTGAAGCTTTTGATAATTATGTTGAAAAGATAACAACTTTCCTTGATCAGAACGTTGCTGAAAATGTTCAGTCACTTGATAAAGCGATAGAAGGAAACGCTTCACGTCTTAAGGCTAGATAAATAAAAATAAAATAAACCGAAATAACCCTTGTTCATTATGAGCAAGGGCTATTTTGGGAGGAAAACGAGGTAATTAATAATGAAAGGAACAAAGAGAATATTATCCGGTGTTTTATCTGTTCTGACAACAGTTACTTTTGCTTTTTCGGTTACAGGATGTGATCTTGAAAGTTTTTTTAATGACAAACCTCAGACAAAAACAGGTGTAAATTCCGGTATGGCAGATGGAAACCTTACTAATGGTGAATGGCTTGCTATGGTAAATGATGCATTTGGAATGCGTCACGAAGAGAATGCAGGGCAGAGTGATGTAGAAATAGCAAAGGACTGGGGCGTTATAGGTGAAGAGGAAATAAATCTTGACTCACCTGTAGATGATAAGTTTGCAACACAAACACTTATGCGAGCAACAGGTTATTGTGATCTTAATTCTACAGACACTGAAATCATAAATTCAGCAATAGATCATGGTGTGATAACAGACAGTTCAAGTATATCAAGCCCGCAGGCAGCTGTAAGTGCACTCAATAAAGCAGTAGATTCATGGTCTGATCAGCAGTTTGAAAACAGAAATAACATAGTGTACGCAGAAAATGTAAAGGATTTTACTGAATCTTTATCGTATGAGAGTGTCGTTGTGTCAGCCGATAACAGTCAGGTTACATTACCTTCAGATAGTGCATCTGAGGTAAAGGAAGGTACAGTATTGCTTGTACCTACAGATGACAATGGAGGTGCAAGTGCACTGAAAGTAGTATCTGTTTCAGAAACTGGAACAGGGACCTCTTCATTTGTGACTGTACCTGCGACTATACAGGAGCTGTATACTACACTTGAGGTGTCAGGTAGCTTTGAGCCTGACTATAACAATATTGAGATTCTTGACGACAGTGTTACGATAAGCGGTGGCGAAATTATGGGAATGTCTGATACTGACAGCAGTGCAGAAGTACAGCCGCTTTCATGTACAGGATTTGATGGAAGTAAAATAATACAAACGTTTGATCCAAACAGTAGCATATTGATAGAAAAAGATCTTGGTGATGGTGTAAAATTAACTGCTAAAGTAAAGGATATAAATATTAATACGGATATTGACTGGGATTTTAGTTTGTCAGATGGCCTTGAGATAGATCATGTGTATCTGGCGGTTGACTCCGATATATCCACAGGCGTCAAATGTGAATTGTTTGAAAAGAAACTTAAAGAAAAATATAAACAGTTGAAACGCAATGATGTCTCAGAAGGCGCAGAATGTAATATAGATGTAGCTAAGATTCCTATAAAAATTTGTCCGGGTGTAACTCTGGAGGCAAAGATAGGATTTTTGATATCAGCTAAAGGATTTTTTACTGTAGAAGTATCGTTTTTTAACAGTAAAGGTATAGAAATAAAAAATGGAAGTGTACGAAAAATAGATGAACAGCGAATAGGGGATCTGGAGTTTAAATTGACAGCAGAAATCGGTGCGTATGCTCATCTGAAAGTAAGCCTTAATCTTGATTATATCATAGGAAATTGCAAGGTAGTGGCACTTGATTTTAAGATAGGACCTAAGGCAAAAGGTGTACTTAAGTCGGATATGACCGGTGAAGATGACGATCTTGTATGTGTTGATGTTTCAGGTTATCTGGCAATAAATCTAAACGTAGAGCTTAATGATCTGTTCAAGATTATAGGACTGAAAGCTACGATAAAACTGATAGATGTTACAGAAAAGAACTCACCGATAGTCTTTACTCCGCTTCATCTTGAAATTGACGGTCGTTCGGATTCAGTAAAGGTACAGATAGTTCCGAAATGTACCAAGGGCGGAGAAGCTAAGGAAACAACGCAAAATTCAGAGAATGAAAATGTTACAGAGAGTGTTGAAGAATCTATAGAAACAGCAACGATAGCTGAGGGTGATTTACAGATAAATAAATTTTATCTGAGTATTTCCGAAAATGAAACAGCACAGGTGGTTGTTATGGCTTTACCTGCAGGTATTACCATGGCAGACACAATATGGAGCAGTAGTGATCCATCTGTAGCTACAGTAGATGCAAACGGTATCGTTACAGCAACAGGAACAGGTTCAACGATAATAACAGTAGAACTTGATGATGGAAGTGCTGCAATGTGTGCGGTAAATGTGTATGAGGCACCGAAAAATACTGAAATCACGACATTGACAGAATCTATAATATCAAAATCAGAAAAACAAATTATGATTTGTGCGTAAATATTTTTATCAGGCAGATACAAAATGAAAGTATGTTACAGAATTTTGTATCTGCTTTTTTCATATGTCTGAAGTGAGGGTAGGTTACAGCGTATAGTATGGTGACTTACAGCCTTTAGGTTGGTGAAAAACAGCTTAAAATTTTTTTAACCCTTATTTTATGCGCTTCATATTGTGGTTATTTTTTTAAAATAACTAAAATATTAAGAGATGTATTTTTTAAAAGCGAAAAATTTTTAATATGGTATAATATAATCACAGGTTAAGGAAAACCAAAAAATAAAAAATATATATAACAATTGGAGGAAAAACATGAATAACAACAGATCACTAACACAGGGTACCGGCGCATTAAGAACAGCGGCTTCAAATATCAGAAATCAGGCAGAACAGTTTCTTGACAGATATACAGCTTTCTTCAAGGAAGTAGAGGGAGATCTTTCAACAAACTGGGTAGGTTCAGGTTCAAGAGAATTTATTGATAAAGTTACAGAGATGCGTCCTAAATATCATGAGATGTATCTGCTTATGAATAAGTATGCAGCATTTATTGAAGGAACAGCATCATCATACGAAGATCAGGCTGACGCTATTGCAAGCGGTGCAAAGGGTTTGTCATTTGAATAATAAAAAAGAAAGGTTTAAATAAAAGGTGATAGATATGGCATCAACAGAAAGAATTTTTATAAATCCAAACGCAGTAAAGATGAGCTCAATGACAATGAAGATTCAGAATCTTGCTATGAGAAATACTCTTAATGATTTTTCAAAGGAAATTCAGAAACTTGATCTTAACTGGGATGCACTCGGTGCAGCAGAGATGGTTGAAGCTTTTGAAGAACTGAAACCACAGTTTGAAGTATTTGATAATTATGTTAAGAAGGTTACAAATTTCCTTGATGATAATGTTGCTGAAAATGTTAAATCTCTTGATAGAGCGATTGCAGGTAATGCCTCACAGCTTAAAACAAGATAATATAAAGATAAAATACCTGACAACGCCCCTTGTTCTCACTATAAGAACAAGGGGCGTTGTTGTTGAACTCAGTTACTTTTTGCAGTTGCTTTCTTTTTTGCACGATATTTTAAGAAATGTACTATAGCGATTGCACCTCCGATATAGATCGCACCACCGACAAAGAAACTTATAAGTAGTGTTACAAAGTCTGCACAGAACGCTTTAGTGTCAATTACTGATACGATAAGATAGATAAAACCGACGTTATTGAAGAAATAATGCGCAAACGGCATCATAAGCATCAAAATAGCTATGGCGATTGTTACGAATATCAGATAACTCCACATTGAACCGAGTGTCGGGGCAGTTGCACTGATTGCTTTGCACATAAGAAATGTCAGTACCATACCTGTTGCTCCACCGCAGAAAATAGATATTACCTTGTCTTTTTCTGTTCCTTCCATCAGAAAGAAAATCGGAACGACCAGACTGTACACCCATGTGGAGTGGATTCCGAGAAAGTGTCCTGCCAGAGTTACTGTTATTACCCACACAAAAATATACGACAGATGTATGAGTTTGGCGATGCGAGGATTTTGTTTCTTTTCCATAATTACTTTTCATGATGTTTAAAAATTAAACAACATATTCCTTTCGTTTTTCTTGTTATATTTTCCTTTGTGGAGATAATCTGATAATGTTACAAATTTTTCGTCACAAAATAAGCAAATTACCCACTTGGTTATTATATATGATTTTATTATTTGTGTCAAGAGAAGAAAGAAAAATATTGCATAATAAATAACTTTAATAAATTTTCAAAGTAAACGCAACACGGGAAAATATACCTGTTGCATTTACTTTGAAGATAATAGGTGTTGCGTTTAGTCTGAAAGTAAAAGAGAAATAAAAAACATCCCTACCATATACCTCCCCATGGGGAGGTATTG
>JAGAKZ010000034.1 GCA_017848115.1 Oscillospiraceae bacterium | reverse complement strand
CTTTTATTGTCCATTGGACGCCTCCTGTGATTTTTACTTTGGCTTGCGACACCATTGTTATTATATCACAGGAGGCTTTTTATGTCTTGACACCCGACACGTCTTTTTCCAATCTCCCCAGCATAGCTGGGGGTTTAATAGATTCAATTACCCTCTATATTTCTCTAGTAACTTTTTGAGGAATTGTCAGGGGAAAATTTTTGTTCATTCGGAAACTTTGTATCCTTGCACAAATTTTGATTTTTGCTTTGGTGCATTTTGACGAACGTTTTTCAGCCTTCATTTATTAGCCGACGAAAACGAGCATTTTACAAGTGCGAGAGAAAAGTTTGTAGTCTTGTACAAAATTCCAATTGATTTTTATGCAGATTGCTGTTTATAACCCCTTCTACTCAATAGGCAGTGGGAGAAGCGTTTTCACCACCTTATTTCAAAATAATTTTCAGAAAACAAAAAGAGCTCCTTTCCTCGTCAAGCGAAGAAGAAGCTCTAAGTCTTGTACGAAACAATCGGGCAAATAAAAAAGCCGCCGAATCAAACAGACACAATTATCCTTCAGGATAGGACACCTAAGTGTTCACGTCAAGTCTGGTTTCGTACGGCGCTTGGTAGCTCAGTCATAATGACTGTCTCCGCTTGCTCGATTAGAAATCGTTATATTCAGTTTTTAACAGGATTTCTCCTGCGATTTCATTCTAACACACAAAGAGGCAGATGTCAATATGAAAATCAAACTTGTATATAAATTCATTCAACCGCACAACTACTGCGAAACAAATGTTCGGTTTATTGGCGGAGTGCACAAAAATCTGCAAGTCCACATATTGAAGACCTGCAGATTGAGTTAAAACTGTATTGTGTCACCATTGCTCTGTGCTTGCTTTGCTGCAATCAGTGTATGCTTTACAATCAGAAGTTCCAGAGCAGTTCTTACATCGTTTTCTTCTTTTCCTTCTGCCATAAGCTCTGCAACAGCGTTGCCCATGACATTGTATTTCTCACCGTGCTAGATTATGTTACTGACTACTGCGATGCATTCTGCGAAGCGTAGATCTGTGTTGTAAGCTTTAACAGGTTCAGTAATTATTGTGTGAAGCAAGCAGGGAAACTTGATAATCTGCATTTGGTGGTGGGGTGAATTAAGGTGTGTTGTTTCATATATTGCTATCGTTTTTTGACATAGACACACAAAGCAAGAACACATTAATGTAGTAACGCTCTACATCGTCAACCTCTCTACAGTTGAGTAAAAGTCCTCGGCCTTTTGCAAACAATTCTGTGCTTCGCCTTTGCCGAATTTGTACAACGAATAATCGCATTTCCACCTTTGATCTTTTACATAATTAAAATTGTTACCTTCAGTAGCGGTCAACACCCCCTGTGATATAAGCATGGTGAGTTTATTCTCCAGAGCATTGTGTGTTTCTGATTCCTTTAACTCACCTTGCTTCCAATCAGCCAATAAACCGTTAAATTCCAAAAGAGCCTTCAAAGAATACATCATTGAGTAATAGCACCGATTAGCACAATCAGAATAATGACCTTGCGTACATAAAAGTCTTACAGATGCAAGGGTTTCTTTTGCTTTTTCACGCAACATTACAAAGTTGACAACTGGTTTAATTAATGCCTGCTCTAATACAACATCTGCTGCAGACATACCTCTATGTATTGCGCCAGCACCATCGATTAATCGTTCTTTTAAAACTTGTTTTTCATCAATCGCAACTGTTGGATCATCAAGAATTGCTCTAATAATTGTGATTAAATCGGTTTTGTTTCTTCCATTCAAATTATGAAAGCTATCATAAAGGGGAATATATTGAACACAGTTATTAGCTCCTCTGTTATTCCATATTCCATATATCAAAGCAACACGATTATAGAATTCAGTATCAAAATACTCTTGAAATGATGCATAATTGCCTTTATTATCACCATAACAATAACCAACTAGTGTAAAAATAAAGGCAGTCCTTAGTGAGTTGCTCAAGCTTTGTTCCGCTTCGTCAAAAGAAAAACGCCATGACATTAAACTATAATGTAATTTATCATCATCTCCATCATCAAATTGTGTGCGTTCAAACGTGGAATCGAAATTGAAGCATTCTATTATTTCAAATGCTGATTTTTTCAGGATATCAATAAGTATATATTCCCAAGTCTCAGCTCGTAAACGATTTTCTTCGCTATCGATAACAGAAATACTGCGTTTTTCTCCGTTGTTGATGATGCAAATCCCAAACGGTGCCAATAAATCCTTTGTCGAAGGATAACTATTATTTCTTCTCCCAGAAAATAAAATCAGTCCTATTGCGTCATTATAATCTTCATCAGAAAACGGTACTCCTTCAGCATACTTTTTAAGTAATTGCAGTTCAACTGAAGTTCCTTTTGACGCCACGCTTTGTAAATATGTAAGGTAAGCACTCCTAGGTAAATCAATTGTTAAATCCGGAATTCTGCTTATTTCAGTATTATCCTCCATAACATCTTGTGGCAGTGGTTTCCCCAAAACAATTTTCATTACGGTGGGAAAAATTGCAGCATTAATTTGAATTGTTTTCATCGATATATCATCCTTTATTGTACACGAGAACCAACAATATTAATGTATCCAGTGTTTCACGAAACATAATTCGTGTGCTTTTTACTTTAATAATATTTGATTCCTTCTATTTCATACGTCTTACGGCCTCCTGATACTTAGCACAGAAACAACTATTCTCATTATATTGTTCCAGTACTATGTTGAAGCGGCAATATAATTTATATTTATAGCCTATTCATATCTACATTTAGTCCAACCGCCTTCATGTTTTTACAAAGACGCATTTTCCAGGCACCGTCATCGTCCATTTTTACATATACTATTCCTGAAATATCGCCTGGAGTGTCGACATTTCCTTTCACAATAGCACAAACTCTATCACGACCTAATTTTCCTATCAAATATCCATGTTCAAACACAACATTCTGGCGTGCTCTAAAACGTTCTTTTTCGGGTGACTCTCCTTTGGCTCTGCCTAAATCACATTCAGTGTATAATACGACAGCAAATGCTACATCAGAATATTTCTCGATTTTTTCAATAATAGTCTGACTAAGATCCGCTTGCTCATGAAGAATTATTGCTTCTAATCCGAGTTTTTCTAACACCCTTGCTGTTTCGATTTTCGCTTCTGAATCATGTCCGTGAACAATAAAAACTTTACTGTTTTGTATTGTTTGAAGAATATCATTTGGTTTTGTTGAATTTCTAGATGGGTAGTTTTTAGCCTGATAGACAAGCATTTTATTGTGTAGTTTTTTTATGTTATGCGTAAGGGACTCACCCGATATATCCGGATCATAGAAATGTTGCTCAGCAAAATACTGATAGAGACCACTCCCGAAATTCTCAATAACGCTGTCGTATCTTCCTGTAATATCAATGTATAAGCTTTGCCCTGTTTCGTCGTTTGGGTTCAGCAAATAATCGCTGCATCGTCTGATATCATCTGCAAGTAATTCTTCAAAAGAATAATTTGAATTCATCGTTACCTTCGAGCTGTTTTGATTATTAACATGGTTGTGCAAGATGGTATTTTTCTTAACAGTTACTTGATAGTGAGAAGGGATACTTCTTCCTCCGGAAATATAACCGTTGTTTACAACAAGATATTCTTCTGTTAATCCGTTTGGAAGTGTTCGAAGTATGTAATCGCCATCTTCTATCACTACAGAAACATCTTCTATTAAAACAGTATCATCAGAAAACAAAGCCTCAACATCATCAATTATAGCGTTATTAGACTTCTTAATTTTTACTTTTTCTCTCGGGAAACCCGACATTATTCTTGACATATGAATCCTCCAATTCAGTGTGGTTAAAACTCTTATATACGTACATAGAATATCAATGCCCCCATAAGCTTTGCCATGCATTCACTCTCTAAGTTCAGTTTACCCCAGAAGCCATACACTTCCATAATCGCACGGTCGCTGAGCCGATGCGCCTTGCGGAGTGCGAGAAAGGGTGGATTTTTCGATGGAAATTTCGGAAATGATGTATGGAACTTTCAGAAAATTTCCTGAAAGAAAAATGTAAGGAAAACTGGGGTAGAGCATATTGTTTTTGAAAGCCTTATCTAAAAAATAAACCTATTCGATATACTTTGTTTTATTTCAAGTTCTGTAATTTTCGAAGCAATAGAGCCGTTTAATATAAACAATGAATGTTCCATTTCTTTGAAAATCTCTCGTAAGCGTTGTGATGTTATAGTTTCTACATTTATGTTGAAAATTTCTTCACGAATTATATCATTTTTCTTTTTATGTTCAATAGCATCGTATTTTAATTCCTTCGCAAAGAAGTGATATGGATTGAATGGCAAAGCTTTATTATGCTGACTTTGAGAAATTGTTACATTTATGTTGTTTCCTTCACATAGGACATCATATATCTCATCATACAGCTTTTCTTTTGTGATTGCTGGGTCATTAACCATTCTCAACATCTCTCCATAATGTTTGTTGAACTTTAAGAAATCATCATGTATGCTATGAAGCCATGCTATTTTCCCCTCTATCCTAAATGTGTTTATTTGTTTTATACCTGATATCAAACATACTGCTATTCCTGTTATTAAACCAGCAAATATATTTGAAAATATGGACGATAAAAATGGGTTTGAAATATAACAATAATGTGAAGCTTGGATAGATATGAATGCTAACGATAAAAGTATTACTACCGTTATAAATTGTGGTAACACAATTATTTTTTTAAATTTTTTCCATATCTTCTTCATGTCTTTTCCTCCTTAGTAAGTTCCCTATACATCCCCATCAACTCCGCCACGCATTCTGATTCAAAGTTCAGCTTCCCCCAGAACTCATAGACTTCCATCACTGCACAGTCGTTGAGTTGATTATGATATTTTGCAGTTATTCATTCTGACTTTCTTCAAACATTTTCTTTGCAATATCAGCAATAGATTTATATAGTTCTTTTTGTTCATCTGTCCAGTCATCACGTTCATCTGCTAATTTCTTCAACACTTCAATAGCTACCTCTATTTCCTGTTGGGTAACCGAACGTCTATCGATGTATCCCATTGCTGCATTATATATTTTTGTATAGCAAGTCAATTGATAAAAGATCATATTATTTCTCCTTTTTATTTTAGATTTTCGGCTATATAACGTGAATAACGACTCAATTCATCCCTTACCTGTCCTCCTAAAGTAATGTATTCGACTTTATAAGTATCGCATTTGCAGTAACTTAATGCATTACTGTATAAAAAGAACAGCATATCGAACTTTTCCGAGCTTTGAGATTGTACTTTCTTCACCACCTCGCCCCATCTAAAAGCTGTATCTGGTAATGGCATTTCATTGAGAACAAATATTAACCCGATAGTATGAAAGCCTTTGTTTCGATAACTCAGTATTTTCTTAATCTTCTTTTTCAGTGTTTCTTCAATACATTCAAGCTCATCTTTTGATGTAGTGGGTGGATAAGAACAACTTATGTGATCAAACTCACCCCCAAAGCGTTCTGCTTTGATTTTATACTTTTCCTCACCGGTTTTTCTGTAATGCAGCCAATTACCATCAACAATTTTGGTAGATGGGATCGCTACTTCCGTGACTTCAATTCCAAGCATATTGTTTATATCTTGCAGATCAGGAGCATCAGAAAGCTGTAGATTCTTGTACTCGTCAAAGCAATATTGTAGTGCAAGCCAAGCAAACGCTTCAGTGTAATACTTCATTTTTTCACTGTCTAATGGAGTGGTATAGACTATATTTTTCACTTCGTCAGGTATATCTATTTTCATTTTCCCTCCGTCATCTCCCTATACATCCCCATAAGCTCCGCCACGCACTCTGATTCCGAGTTCAGCTTACCCCAGAAGCCATACGCTTCCATAACAGCACGGTCGTTGAGCTGATGTGCCTTACGCAGTTCGGGCGGCATCACCGCTTCGTCGTAGAGGTCTGCAAGGGAGCAGTCGGGATATTTTGCACGGGCATCGAGGATCATCTGTGCGGTTTTCTCGATTTTGGCTTTTTGTTCGGGGGTGGGGTTGCACCACGGGAAGTTGTTGTAGACAATAGTGTTTGAATAGCTGTAATCGCTCTTTAATCTTCCACAGATAACTCTCATCCATGCCATATGCACATTTGATGTAAGAACGCCAAAGTGATATAATGATATGCCTTGAAGCATAAATAGTTTATCACCTGGAATGATTGACTTAGATAGATAATCAATAGGAATATACCGCCTGTTTTCTGATGATACCTTTGGAATTGCAACATAATCCGTAGCACATTCTCGAACCTCATCAAATAATGTTGGTGTTTCAGCTTTCTTTTGCGTAGCTGCTTTAGGGCTTTTCAATCGGTAATCACGAACACTTTCAACTCGTGCCAATACCAGCTTACATTTCTTCAATTCTGACGGATTAGCATTCACAAGCCATAAACAATATCTCGGTTTTCTCTGTATGAAATCTTTCCCCATCATATAAGGACGAATGAACTTATCCGCAAGAGGTTCTTTTTTTAGTAGGTCGTCTTTTTCTTCTTCAGTTAGGATTAGAAAACCGCCTTCGGTGGGTTTTCCACCATTCTGCATTACTGGAACATCGCAGATTGGCGTAGATTTCGCTTCGATAAAAATATTTTCTGCATTAATAAGATACGCATTAATATTGCTTACAACCTTTTCAGTACCGTTATCAAATAGCCGTCTGTCAGCAGTATTTGGGGCAATACTAAAGCCGACAATGACACAATGCACATGAGCTTTCAGACTGGCTTCACTATCCCAGCGGAACGTTCGGTGTGCAAAGTCAATATGAATTCCGAAACGGTTATACAGCGGTTTCCATACGCCTGCAACCTGTTCGCCCTGTGTAATGCTGTTTGTGGAAACAAAAGCAGTACGGATATTCGTTCCGACCATAAGCTGTGCCGCCTTGAAGTACCAAGCAGACACATAATCAATCTTGCCTGCGGTCTTGTAAGGCTTACCCTTTTCGTCCACATAAATGGAGAGAATATCGTCTTTCTGCGCTTTGCTCTGGAGTGAGTAGCCAACAAAAGGAGGATTACCCATAATATAAGACAGCCTGTCCTTCGGCACAACGCTCTCCCAGTCGATACGCAGCGCATTGCCCTCCACAATATTGGCATAGCTTTTCAGCGGCAGAAAATCAAGATCAATCTGCATCAGCTGCTCCGTTTCCTGCATCATCTGGCTCTCCGCAATCCACAGTGCAGTTTTCGCAACAGTTACCGCAAAATCGTTGATTTCAATGCCGTAAAACTGCCCGATGCTCACCTGAATCACGTTCTCCATGCCCAGCATCATCTGACCGTGAGTTTCCTCAAAAAGTGCGTCATTTTCCAGTCGACGAAGCGAAATATAAGTTTCCGTGAGGAAGTTTCCGCTGCCTGCCGCAGGATCAAGGAACACAAGCTCGGACAGCTTTTTGCGAAAATCACGCAGTTTCTGCTGACGGGTTTTCTCCACTTTCAGAGCCTTGATGTCCTCCAGTTCCGCTTTCAGACTGTCGAGGAACAGCGGATCAATGACCTTGTGGATGTTTTCGATAGAGGTGTAGTGCATACCGCCGCTGCGGCGAGTTTCGGGGTTGAGGGTGGACTCAAACACCGCACCGAAAATAGTGGGAGAGATACCCGACCAGTCGAAATCCTCACTTGCGTTGCTCAACAGGAGCTGTACGATTTCTTCTGTAAATCGGGGGATTTCGATATTTTCATCCGCAAACAGACCGCCGTTGACATAGGGGAATGCGGCAAGATCTTCGTCCATGTAAGGATCACGATCTTCGGGCTTGGTATCGAGAACTCGGAACAGCTTTATAATTTCTTCACGAATCTGCTTCGTCTGAAACTGTTTCAGATAATCGTGGAACATTCCGTGCTTGCCGAAGATACCTGCATCCTCCGCATACAGACAGAATACAAGACGCACACAGAGCTTGTTGAGGCTCTTGAGCGTTTCGGGATCATCGGGATTCTTGTACTGCTTGAGAATGGCATCGTACAGCTTACCGACGAGATCACCGGCCTTTAAGGAGATTTCCATTTCCTTTTTCAGATGCTCACTGCCTGTATCGACTAAAAATTGCAGGCGGTAGAACTCTTTCTGCAGGTCTTTGAGGAGGATCTGCTCCGGCTCGCCATTGGGCTTGTTCATGTTGTAAATCAGAATCTCGCTGAAATTTGAAACGATAATAAACTTTGCTTTCTGGTCGTATGGGAGATAATTGTTGTAGCGGAACGCCTGTCCGTAGGGCGTCAGCTTTTCTCCGTCCGACTGAACGGCAGTACGTCCGAGTTTGACGTGGGAGCCTTTCTGCTCAATAAGAATTTTTGTCGAGGGGATATAACTGTCGATGTATTTCTGATTCTTTTCAACTATAACAGTTTTTTCAAATTCTATGAATTTCGTCGGATCGTCAACACCAAGCACCTTGCCAAGCAGTTCTATCCAGAATCGTGCTGTTTCCTGCTTTTCGTCGCCTTTGTCCTGCCAATATTCAGCGAATGCCTTCGCTGCGGATTTCATTTCTTTTTCGGTCATGCATGGATCTCCTTTGCATTATGGTATACTACTTCATAATAATTATAGCATATTTTATCAGGAAATGCAATATATCATGTTTTATATAGAGCATCCCGCACGTTTAACTCTCACCTGACATAATATATCCTGAAGTGATATTATGGAAAGGAATATACACAATTATGCGGCATTACTGATGCATAAGCCTAACACCTGTGCGGTTATAAATGGGAGCGAGAAATATCCGAATATAAGCGGTATTGTATACTTTTATCAATTACGGAATGGCGTGCTTGTTGCTGCTGAAATAAATGACTTGCCTTATTCTGACAGCATCTGCAAGAATCAAATTTACGGATTTCATATTCACAGCGGCAACAAATTCGAGGGAAATATGACAGATCCATTTTCAGAAGCAATGACGCATTACAATCCTAATAACTGCCCTCATCCTTTTCACGCAGGCGATTTGCCGCCCTTGTTTGGCAATCATGGCTATGCATTCAGCGCATTTGTGACTGACCGATTCACTTTGTCGGAAGTCATTGATAAAACTGTCATTATTTACGACAATCCCGATGATTTCACATCACAGCCGTCTGGCAATGCAGGAGAAAAGCTTGCTTGCGGTATGATTAAAAGGTTCGGTTCGCACAGCAGATAAAAACAATCCCTCTGGATTTGTTTGAACAGTTCCAGAGGGATTGACTTTGCTTTTGTTGAGTGTTGGTATAAAATTGTTTTATTCGGCAGATTAGCGTTTTTTCTTTTTTGTGGTGCTTTTACGTTCATTTTTATACTTCTTTTCAATATTTTCTTCACGTTTCTTTATGTATTGATATACTATCTCTCTATGGTATTTATCAACTTCATCATTATATGAACGTAAAGACAAAATCTTTTTATACGACCATAAAAGCATCAAAAATACAAGTGAAAAGACAACTATGAAACTCAGCGTTGTAACTATTACCCCAAATAAACGCTCGTTAGTGTTTTCGTCGTTATAAGGGACAATTGATTTAATCAAATCGTAAAAACTGTTTACAACATATCCTGAAAAGAAACCTATAGCTAATTCCACTAAAAGATCTGGGTTGTACATTTTGTTATAGATTTCAACCAATGTATTATCGTCTATGTGCTGTTGATTTTTTTCGTAGTATTCTTTTATCGCTTTTTTACGCAGATAAATTTTTTCTATTCGATTATCACCTTTTTTAATTGGTATTTTTTTGATTATTTTTTTAACAGCTTTTTTTACATCTTTTCTCGTGTAGTTACTCTTCTTTTTTTCAAACATTATTTTCCTCCCATCTTTTGTTGTTTTTCAGCCAAGCAACTTTTTAAGCCGCTCAACTAATAACGCCTTTCTTTTTTCATAAAAGAGTCCGAATTTACTTATCTCTAAAGATGTATCCTTCGGAATAATAGCTTGCTTCACAAAGATTTCCTTTTGTTCATCATTCATATCGTTATAATAATCAATTAATGGCATATCATTCTTACTGCCATTACTTCTTCCCTCAAGCAATTGAAGGTTAGGAAGACGATTACGATTTCCTCTCCATAACAACCAATCTTCATGCGAAACAGCTATTGGTTTAGTTGCATCAAACCTGTCGAACGGATGTAGGTGATCTTGCTCATATTTGAAGTTTTTATTAACCCAATCTATGCTCAGGTAATATAGTGCTTCCCCAGCAACACGACTGCCTTTTTCAGTATTGATAATATCCTCTATTTTACCATCTGTAACTCTTAAATCAGAAATTTGATCAAGCATATCTACTGTAATTTCGTAGTTGTAATCATTAATTCGGCTTTTCATCTGCTGTAGCTTTCCTGTAGTTCCCGACTGGAAATATGTAAACAGAACAGCTCTGATTAAATACGCACGAATATCATCAGTATTATTTTTGAAATTCGTATTGTAGTAAATAAAATACAGAACAGGCAATAGTACGTTCCAACTTCCCGAAAATCTGCTGACTTCCATTTTTATATCCTTGAGAACGTCTTCAAGCTTATTTAGGGCTGTTTTAAAGTCGTTCCAGTTGTTTTTCAGATCTTCCGCAATTTGCTTATTGATATTGGATTTCACTACATCACCATATAGCATAAGTGAGGAACGCACAATAAAATCCGAACCAAAATCCTTGTAAGAATCTACAAGCACTTTCCCGAATTCAGTTTTTGCACTTGGCCAATACGCTTCAAGTATAGCCATTGTAATTTCTGATTTTTTTAAGCTTTTTCCGCCGCTATTGAATCTTACGAACATCTCAAGAGCATCGTCCTGATTCATATTGTGTATTTCAGTATATCTTACAAGCTTTTCTACAAATATTTTTTCGTAAAGCTTTTGAAGAATGTTACGAGCATATTCCTTGCTATCAGATGGAACATTAACGATTGCAGCTTCTATAGCTTGTTCTCTGATGTCATCTGAACGGAACTTATCATTAAGAATATTCCTTATTTCAAACTGTGTCGGACTCAGTCTGCCAACTTTTTCACTGAATTTTATATCATATTTCTTGCTATTGTATTCTTCTTCATCAACTGTCAACTTATGCTTGTTCAGTTCAATCAACAGCTTAGTTATAATACCACCTCTATTACTTTTTCTTGCATGTTTCCGTCGTATATACGTACCGAATAATGACAGGAAAAGTGACGTTAATCGTTGCTGACCATCAAGAATAGCCGTGTCAGTTATCTTTGTATCAATGCTTGATAATTCGTAGTTGGGACTATCAGATTACTTTCTGCTATCAAAAGTTGCATCAGACAAAAAATTGCAAAAGAAAGTATCCTCGGATACATTGTTTTCATCAACATGCCAGAACAGAAATGTTGCAATTGGGTAGTCTAATAATATAGAATCCCACAATTTTTCAATTTGTTCCATGCTCCATACATATTGTCTTTGAAATGCAGGCATAACATATTTCCCGTTTTGAATATTCTGTAACGCTTCAAAAATAGTAATATTACTGTCAATAAGACTACTCATCGCTAAACCTCCTATACTACTGTTTATAGTAATACTGCACAACTTGTATATTTGAAAATACACCTATATTCAGCCACTTACGAGATACGGAGAGGCTGATTGTTTTATCGGTTATACATCATTACTACCTATCTCACTCTGCAAAATCGTCTTTCTTTTTATAATCATCAAGGCGAAGTTCTTTTTTGAATTCTTCTTCGCTCGGAATATAGGTCATATATTTTGAAGCGAATATCTGAGTATCGTTCTCTGAAAGCGTATACTTTACAATCGCATCACTCTTGTCAGCACAGAGAACAATTCCTATGGGAGGATTATCGCCCTCGTTCATAAGCTCACGTGTGTAATAATTCACATACATCTGCATCTGTCCCAAATCCTGATGTGTCAGGTCGCCGAGTTTTAAGTCGATAAGCACAAAGCATTTCAGAATGTAGTTGTAGAACACAAGGTCAATGTAGAAATGGCGTCCGTCAAAGGAGATTTTCTTCTGCCTTGCAACGAAGCTGAAGCCCCTGCCAAGCTCAAGCAGAAATTTCTGCAAGTGGTCGATAATAGCCTGTTCCAGATCCTTTTCATAAAAATGAGGATTTTCGGGAAGGTCGAGGAACTCAAGCACATAGGGGTCGCGGATAATCTTTTCGTACTCAGGCTTTGGCTCTGTTGTCTGAATTTCAGCGGCAACAGCGTCCTTTTCCTTGCTTGAAAGCAGACGTTCATAGAACATTGTGTTTATCTGACGTTCAAGCTGACGGACACTCCAGCCTGCTTTGGCACATTCTTCGGTGTACCACGCTCTGCGTTTGTCGTCGGAGATACGCATAAGGATACGATAATGCGACCAGCTCAATTGCGAACACAGTGTGTTCGCATTCTGATACATAAGGTAGAATTTCCTCATCATCTGCAAATTACGAACAGCAAAGCCTGTTCCAAATTCAGCAGTAAGCTTTTCGGAAAGATATTTTAAAAGTCCTTTTCCATATTCAGCACGGTCATTTTCTCCGCAGGCAATATAAATCTGCTCGCCGATTTCCCAGTAAGCTTGTACCATTGCTGAATTGACAGCGGTGTATATCCTGCCTTGTGCGGTAATAACGCTGTTTCTGATTCTGGAATATGTTTCACTTGTGTTTTCAGCTGCAAGCTCAGCGTTATTTACAACGATGTTATTATCCTCAGACATATCGCACCTCTTTATTCTCGTTAGGGCTTACTGCATTTTTAATGCAGAATTCATCTTATATATTATATCATGTTTTGAATAAACATTCAAGTGACAGCCAACATTTATAAGCTGAATTCAGCAAGTATATCTTATCACTGATTACGGTACAAAATGATTAAGGGAGGCGTTCGTTTACCGCCTCCCTGTTCTGGAAATGTGTTATACTCAGCCCCTTGTTTGCCACTTATTGTAGTTAAAAATGACTTGAAATTACTATAAATCACTTGAAGTGTGATAGCTCACAAAAGGCTGTTTTTCGGTGTTTTTCGCATTTTACCAGAGATTGCAAAATTTGTTCGGTCAATTCAATTCCCGTACGGGTCATCATTGCACAGGCTCTCAAATGACGATATACCGCCATTTGAGAGTTTTTTATTTTATCGTAAAATCACGTTTGTTCTTTACTTGTTCTTTATTTTCAGAAAATGCAATAATACTAAGATTTTTATACCGATTCCTCATCAGGAGTCGGCTTTTTACTGTTAAAATTAAGGACATTTGATACAGCATCGGAAACATTTGCCTGTGCATCTTCAATCATATGACAATAAACGTTAGTAGTCGTTGATACCGTCGAGTGTCCTAATACTCCCGATACCGTTACAATATCTACACCTATTCAGCATAGTCAAAATGATGCAAAGCATAAACAAATCTTCCGTCCAAATCATCATCAGGCGATGCAGGGATTCTCTTTTTCCATTCACGCATGAGCCAAAGATAATCGCAAAGTATCTGCCACGCATTTTTCTCATATTCCCGATATGTTTTTTGCTCATTTACACGTTTCTGATATTCGGAAATATCAGTTTTGGTTGGAGTTTTTTCAATGTCGATATTTAATCCGGAATCCGTGTTTAGTTTTTTCACAAAATCAATCGGCTTATTCAACTGAAAAAGCTTTTGAGTGAAACCGATAACATCGTGATGTTCACCGCATCCGAAACAATGAAAATTATCTCCGTAAATTTTAGCAGACGGAGTTTTTTCATTGTGAAACGGACAGAGCGTCATACCTCCACGGTCAATATGTAAGCCGTATCCCTCCGCAACTGTTTTCATATCAATAGCAGATTTGACTTTTTCAAAAATCATCATTTCTGAAAATACGCCATAAGGTCTGCCTTATTTACAAGAATTTTCCACCGCTTTCCCTGACCTGTGCGGACATATTTCACCTTGTCCTGTGCCACAAGCTGACGAACGGTATGCTCTGAAAGACCATGGATAACATCAGTACATTCCTTGATTGTGAGCATCTCCACAGGTTTTGCAGCTGTGTCTGCAACGCTCTGGATTACAGGCTCATCGTTTGTAAGCTGAATCAAAAGATTCATAATGTTGTCGATAATTTCATTTTTTCTTTGTGTAGTCATAATTTTTCCCTCTATCTTTCTTGTCGGAAGTGTTAAATAATGTTGAGAACTAAAATCACGTTCCCAATCAAATAAAATCATAGTTATAGATTTGTGAACTTTCAGCATTATCGACATTATCGGCTTTTTTCTCAAAGTGTCGATTGTGCTGAAAATGTTGATAATTCACGAATTATAAATCAACGGATTAACGTGAAGCACAATACTGCTTTTATTATTGCCGTTTGCTCCTTGTACTGTTTTACGCTTAATATAGCCATATTCTTCAAGCATTATCATTGTTTCGTTGAAATCATTAGCATTTCTGAAAAGCGTACATCGACAAATCTTGTAAAGTTCATTTTGTCGGATTGTTCTGATATTTTTCGCACGAATTCTGTCAATCACACGTTCTGCCTTTAATGTCGCCGTATCAACATCACCGAGACTGTAAGCGTAAATTGCTTGCTCACGGTAGTATTCCCCTATTTCCACAGCGTTGCAGAATGTTTCAATTCCTACATCAACATTTGCAGGATTAACATTGTTTAAAGCACATTTTACGCAGTGAATTATTCCGCATAAACGAAGTATCAGTCCGTGATATTTACCTCCCCAATCCTTGCAGAATGCCATATCCGTTATAAGCTTAGACTCAATATGGTTATTGTACAGATTAACAAATTCCATGTAAGAATTTTCATCAAAATGAAGATATATCTCATTTTCACTGTTGTGCGAGAATTTGTTATAGAGCAGTTTATAGACAAGCTTTTTGTAATTTTCAGCAATTTTCTCTGAAATAGGCTCTGTATCATATTTTCGTGTGCCTATATTACTTTTCGGGAAACAGTAAACGAATCGAGCTACAAGACCGCTTCCTCGGAATGCTGCATTATTCATTATGCTATCGAAAACATAGGGCTGACAGGCAAGAGAAATTGAAAGATATGAATTTTTCAAAATAATGCTATCTCTAGTTGCTCTGTCAGAAATATATGTTTCACCATTCCACGATTTTAAAAGCAAGTCAAGATTAGGGATATTGTTGTTGTATCGTCCGCTGAAATTCCCCAACATTCCTGCTTCATCCGAAATCATAAGAAGTGTGCCATTCTGCTCCAATTGGCTTACAAGTGATTCAGGCGTTATATCATCCACAACAATACGACGGAATGAATCTACGTCCATATCACACAATTTTGTATGAAGTTCTGCGATTTCATCAGAATCAGCATTCTCACTTTTTTCAAGAGCTGAAATCTGATTTTCAAGCATTTTTCTTTCAGCCATATTCTTGTAAATCTCTGTTTTATGTCCCTCGTTCCAATCATAAGAAAATTGGACAAATGGACGTTTCACCATAGAAATTACAGGAGATTTTCTGAAACTCGGCTTTGCAATTGTAAGTGCATCAATGAGAAGTGGCTCTGAATGGTCACTTTTTCCGCACATTCTGTACATCCCCGTAAAGCAATAACTTATTGCAGAAAGAATTGCCGTTCCTGCCATTGCAACGTCCGTTGAGGTGGTTGTCGCTATTGCGTCCGCCATGTCTCCTATAATTGGTGGTAGAGCGTTCACAGGGAAAGGCAGTAGGTTTGTCCCGTCGGGACGGAGGGGTGTGAGGTGTGCTCACTGGTTGTTGTCTGTCAATATTTCTTTTCCTTTCTTGTGAATTTATAAAAGCGCTTTTATATCTTTATTGGATATCCTATCCGGCAACACCTGAGGAAATGTTCTCCTTTGTCATAACCATTTTAATCCTGTTTCGGCTCGGTGTCTATCCGTATTAAACCTAAAGATTATTACTGTTTTGAAATATGGTAGAAAGAGCTTTTCACTTCAAATCATATTAAATCACTTCAAGTTACTTCAATACCGCCAAGCAATTCCAAATCATTTCGTCAAAATGACGAATAGCATAAAAAACTTTTTATTCTGGAACAAAAATAGAATAGCCTATCATCGAGCAACATCTCAGCTGTTGTTATATCTCATTATATCTGCATATTCTGCGTTTGTCTATTTGTAATTCAACTAAAGATTTCAGGGCATAATTTGATGAACTTGTCCGTCAATATGGCATTATGTGCTCTTAAAAGGCATTCTGAGTAATCTTATGGAATCCAGTTCCCGATATTTCATCGTCAAAATGACGAATGTTAGATTTTATTTTTTCAGAAATTTTGATTTCTGCGAAGTCAAAGTTGATGCATTAGTAGATTTTATTAATTTTCCCTCTTTATTTTTTACATCAGCCGTCATTTTTATAGAAAAACTATTGAATAACTCATCAAAATACGGTATAATTATCATAGAAATTTTTATCTTATATGTCAGGAGGGCAATTATGAAAATGAGTACTCGCTGCTTGTATCATAATCAGTTTACTGGTTTCATATCTGATGATGAGCAATCTATACTTGGTGTTCTTTGTGACAATTATCACGGTACGGTACAAAGCACTCAGATTGAGGCATGGAAAAGCGAAATAGCATTAATGAAGAACGTTCTCCTATCATATCAGAATGAAAACGGAAAGGTTATATTTGAATACGATATCCCGCGACTTGGAAAACGAATTGATGTAGTTCTGCTCCTGAAAGGTATTATTTTCTGCATAGAGTTCAAAACCGGAAATAAAGATGCACTGGCAGAGGCTGATGTAGATCAAGTTCTTGACTATGCTCTTGATCTGACAAATTTTCATAAATTCAGTGAGAATCGTCTGATCGTCCCCATTCTGATAGTATCAAAATATCAAAGATGCTCTACTATTATACAGAAATCCTTATATGACGAAAATGTACTGAACCCATTGATTGCAGGCGAAACCGGATTGCAGGTGCTCATACAAAAAATAATAGAAAAATACCACAACCTTCCGCCGCTTGAAGAAAACTGGATCATAAGTCCCTATGCACCAACACCGACTATTATAGAAGCAGCCCGAACGCTGTATGAAAGTCACTCCGTAGAGGATATTACAAGACATGAAGCCGATAAGGTATCCACAGATGCAACAATCTCATGTATCCTGGAAATGATAGACAGAAGCAAGAGAAATGGCGAAAAGAGCATCTGTTTTGTTACAGGCGTTCCGGGTGCAGGGAAAACGCTTGTTGGTCTGGAGGTTGCAGTTCAACAAACATACCAAGGACATGATGAGCCTATCGATGATGAAGGTGCTATATACTTATCAGGAAATGGACCTCTGGTTGCCGTTTTAACAGAAGCACTTGCTAAGGATAACTACGAGAAATGCAAGGCAAGAAAAGAAAGCAAAAAAATAACCGATTCACGCCGTGAAGTCGGTAAGTTCATCAATATGATACATCGCTATCGTGACAACATGCTTGCCAAGATAAAAAATCCTGTAGAGAACGGTGTCCTTGAAATTGATCCTGAGAAAGCTGTTAAAATGGCAGAATCCGGTTATGGTGAGGTTGAGCATGTTGCGATATTTGATGAGGCGCAGCGTTCATGGACGCATAAACGACTTGCAGAGTATCTGAAGCGTGGCGGAACATACGGAAATAAACTGAAGGTGCCAAATTTTCCGATGTCGGAAGCCGGTTTCCTAATCTGGTCGCTGGATCAGAGAGAGGACTGGGCAACCATCGTTTGCTTAGTCGGAGGCGGTCAGGAAATCAATACCGGTGAAGCAGGTATATCTGAATGGATCAATGCACTGAATAACGATTTTCCCGATTGGAAAGTATATATATCACCGAAGCTTACAGAATCCGAATATGCGGAAGGCAGGGTAAATGAACTGCTGAGAGAAAACAGGAATGTCACATTCTCATCTGACTTGCATCTCAGCGTTAATCTGCGTTCCTTCAAAGCTGAAAAACTCTCGACTTTCGTTCATATGCTGTTATCCTTTGATGAACAGGCTAAGAACGTTTATCGAGAGTTCAGTGATAAATATCCGATCGTATTGACAAGAAATATGAATACCGCCAGAAAATGGCTCAGAGACAGAGCAATGGGAACTGAAAGAACGGGGATACTTGTTACAAAAGAAGCAGCACGCTTTAAACCTTTGGCTGTACATATCCTGCCTTCCGGTGATGAAAATGCGGTACATTGGTTTCTTGAAGATAAGACGGATACACGTTCTTCCAACTATCTGGAGGATGCTGCAACTGAAATACAGGTTCAAGGATTGGAACTTGATTATGCGTGTTTGCTATGGGATGCAGATATGCGTTATGAAAACAGTGAATGGCATTTTTATAAATTCAACGGACAGACGAAATGGAATGAACAAAACGGCAACAGCGAAAGTATGCAGGAACGGCGAAAGTACATGCTCAATGCCTATCGTGTCCTGCTTACACGTGCAAGAAAAGGATTGGTAATCTGTGTTCCCGAAGGAAATGCAAATAAAACAGTGGGCGGATTCTGGGAAGATACTACAAGAATTCCGGAATTCTATGACGGAACATATGCTTACTTAAAGTCGTTAGGATTGGAAGAAATATAATTCACAATCTATAAAAGTAAAAATGTTCTGTAACCGCGACTTACAGCTTCTGAGGCAAAATTAACACTAAGAGCGAGTGATGTCAAAACTTATGAAGGCAGACGCATGAAAACGCAAGTACAGAAAAAAGCCGTTCAACGCTGAAAAACATCAGAAATTAATTCGGAGCGTTGTCGAAACAATGGCAATCGAGATACTCGCATTGAGCGATGCAAGCAGACGTAACCTTGATAGATATACCATCAGTCAGGCAAATTATCAGCAGATCATAGCAGAAACGAAAGAAAAATACCAGAGAACTGAGTAATATTTTCAAAATATGATATGTACATCACGGTACAGACGTGACAGCAGTGTGTAATTCAATGAAGGTGTCATTTTTCTGATTTTAAGGACAAGCCACCACGCACGATGTTGACCTCAGAAACACAAGTCGGCAGGACTTCTCACGTTGTCACCGACTTGCAGACAGGCAGGCTGAGAGTGCTGACACCGATAGAGTGCGAAAGACTCAACGGTTTCCCCGACAGCTGGACAAATACAGGAATGCCTGAGAAGATGCGGTATTTTTGTATGGGGAATGCGTTGGTGATGGATATTGTAAAAAGAATCAGCATAATATTATATAATGTTTAGCAATTCAAACTGATAATAGGAGCATTTATTGTGTTAAAGGAATTATTAACGTTCATAAAAAAACTTGTATTTGAGGATTTATATCATACCGCAAGCGAAAAAGACTTCATCAAAGAATACATAGATGATACTGATATATGTAATTTTGTAATAGATGAAGAGTTCAAGATAAAACGTGAGAAATTTATTTCTACATATCCGTATATGCCTAATCCGTATTATTGTGATTTCTATAGTAACATATACAATTCATTTAAGTTTACCTATGATTTAGATAATGTTTTAGATGAAATATTTTGTGAAGGCTTGACCTTAAATCGTGCAGAAGCGCTTATGAGCTTATGTAGTTTTTTAAGTACAGTTAGTACTAATGCGATGATTTATATTGACGATGAGTTTTCTTTTGCAAAAAAATACTCTTTAGCTAATGATCTGCATCTAATAGCTAAGGCCATGTATGATTCAATGATGATTATCCACACAACTTCAGAAGAAGATTATTCTCGTGATGACGTATTATCTATTTCAGAATTTGAAGAGTTAGAAAACTGTCTTTCATGTAAATATATCAGAAATGGAATAGCTGTTTTAAAACTGTTTCATATATTAGCGCTACTTCAAATATCACCGTTACACAATGATGGCGTGCATAAAATCGCCAAAAAGCTCATTCAATTATTGCGTGAGGTATTATATGATAAAAGAATCATCAAAATGATTGTTGATACAGATTTAAATGGAATCAACGAGAAATTTCATAAATCAACAAGAATAAAAATATATTTTAAAATGAGCAATTCAGATAGATATTGTATTCGTTTGGATCTTCCACACCAAGGAGAAGAAAATATTCATTTAAATATAAATGAACCAGCACACAAGCAATCTACAGGCTTTCCTTTTAATGGTGATGAGATTCAAAAAGCACGTAGTATTTGTGATAATAATTCCATTTTTGATGAATTGTTTTATTTTAAAGATGATATGTTTTGGTTTAGAAGCAACTTCGATAAAACAGTAAAAAAAATAGGAAAAACTGATACTGAAAAAGAAACAAATCTTAATGAATTTCGACATGATAGAGGACACTTGTCCATATCCTTGCCAGATGATGAAAACATTAGATCTGTTTCTGATTTTTCAGCTGTTTTTGCCGAAGTTATGACGGAGTATGAAAAAGAATATATATATGGAGATACAGATAACAATGATGATATTCTATATCAATATATGCTTTTCCAAGATTATATTTTTGATGCAGTAATCAAAATCAAAGCTAATGATATACATCAGAAACTATTAGGAGACAATTTATCTCATTTGGATGCAGATTCTATAGACCAAACAAAGCTAAGAAGTATTTTTGTCAAGTACATAAAAGAAAAATTCCCATTTGATATAAAGCTGAATGAATATGCTGATAGTGATTTATCATTATGTGAACTGTTATTAAAATGCTTAGACTGTATAGATTCGTTTGGAGTATAGAAATAAATGCTGCACCCTTTCGGATACAGCCGTTCCACATCAAATATAAACCATACAATCAAACACTGCTTCTCTTGCCATAAAGAGTAAACAATTTTCAAGCTGTGCAGCAGTTTGAATATCGCCATTCTCAACTGCAAGGAGGTATTCTTTGTCGGATTCTTTCCACAGCTGAACCTGACGGTCAATTGCATCAGCGACTTTCTGTTCTAAATCATCCAGATATACTATGATTTGTCCGCTGTTTACAAGTTTGCGAAGTCTGTCGGGATACTTGCTTGCAGAAAAAGAAATATGATATTTCACGCTGTCGCTATGATATGTTTTAACGCTTTCTTTATGCGTATCTGCATCATAATGAGTTACAGCATTGGTAGTTATATCAAGTAACCACAACGGAACTGATTTGTTCGTTTTGGGATTGATTGCAGTCTGAATACTTTTGAATTTTTTCATAAAAACATCTCCATTTTTCATAATCGGAAAGCTATGTCGTGATTAATTCTTGTTCTTTATTTGTTCTTTATTATCATGAAAAGTTACGAAAAATCAGAGTAATCAAGTTTTACCAATTCACTCTGAAATGACGTAATATCCGCATTTTCTTGGAGTTAAAAAAAGTCGTAAAAAACGTGAGAGGATTTTCAATTCCCGTACGGGTCACTAAATCACAACTCACAAATGCTTTATAGTGTTTGTGAGTTATTTTTTTGCCTTTCTTGAATATCCTGACAAAATATAGTATAATATATCTGTATCTAAAATCACACAAGGAGGTTCTATACATGAGCAAAATAATAAAACTAAGTGACGATCGTTTAGTTACAGTTGTATCAGCAGAATGCTCAGAAACATCACTCACACAAGATGATGCCGAAATGGACATAAGAACAAAGGAAGCTGTAAGATCCGCTGTAAACAGAGCAAAGATCTGTAAGAAACCTATTGCAAGATATGATAGAGTAAAAAAACAAGCATATATCGAAACTGCTAATGGAGAAAAAAATTATGTCAGATAAAAAGCCAATGATACTTGTCCTTGCAGGACCGAACGGTTCGGGCAAGACTACGATCACACAATTTTTAGATATTGTCGGAACATATACCAATGCAGATGATATGGTGTCTGCAACAGGTATGAGCAACGAAGAAGCTGCTATCCGTGCGGATGAAATGCGATACAATTCAATTGAGAAAAAAGAAGATTTCACATTTGAAACCGTTCTCTCATCACGATACAAATTAGATATTCTTGAAAAAGCCAAATCAGAAGGCTATTTCATCAAGTGTATTTTTATGCTCACAACAGATGCCTCTGTAAATGTAGCACGAGTTGCTGCAAGAGTGGCAATTGGCGGTCATAATGTCGATGAAGATAAAATCAGAAGCCGTTATGTAAAATCTCTTGACAATATCAAGAGAATGATGGAAATATGCGATATTCTCCACGTCTATGATAATACGGAAGAACCCGTCCGAAGTCAGTAACCACCACTTCAAGTGGTGGTTTGTCTTTAGCCCTATAAGGGCTATACTACAAGCTCGCCTAAAAGGCGGGCATCGCAAGCATTATTACCGGCTCCTCTAAAAGAGGTGCTTACATATGAGTATCCTCGATT
>JAGAKZ010000007.1 GCA_017848115.1 Oscillospiraceae bacterium | reverse complement strand
TAATGTCCTTCCTTCTTCAAGATGTAGTTTCACTATATTCTCTCTGAAGTCATCATCATATCTGTTCATTATTTTGATCCTTTCAACTTGATTTCAGGAACTTAGTACGTCCTGTTACCATTCTATTATACCACAACAAATAAAGCTATTGATTCAAAAGAGATAATATCCAGAAATTTAATAAGTGGTCTGGAAGAATATGATGAAGAACTTGAAAATGCAAAATTCTTTTATTTGCCCTCATGGCTTGCAACTACTGTTGTAGATGTCAATGCGTTTGAAGAAAGTGACAAATGGGGATTTGATAAGAAATTTGAAAATACTTTTGGTAAAATAGAAACAGTTTCAGATGGATTTAGTGATATGGTTTCCTCATATACTGCATATCAATTTCATGTTACAGACCATTTATGTATGCTGAATTCGGTTTATAATTTAGAAGAACAAGCACATAAATATAGCCTGGCTATGGACGAATATGGAGTACAAGCACATTCAGCCAGTAAAATATATGATAAATATTCAAAAGAGCTTATACATACATTACTTTATTCTGTTCGTGATACTATATTTGAAAATATTGCAGATGAGATCAAAGATTTAGCTATAGATAAAATAACTGAATTGTTAAATGCAAAGTTTAATTCTTATTTTATTGAAATTGAAGAAACACTAATCAAAAAAATATTTCCGAAGTTTACTACAACGGCTGAAAACTTCGAAATTCTTCCATATCACTACAGTGTAACTACTACCGCTTTAGCTGATTACAGAATGAGCAGAATTATTATAGATGATAAAAGCACCGGAGAAAGAATAAACGATGCTCGTTTACAATTACTTCTTTATCTTACTTCAAGCAAATATTGCTATAAAGCAATACAAAATTCTGCTCAAGCATATAATTATCAATCATACAGTGACATATGCCAGCAACGTATCAACGAAATTGATGAATTGCTTGCTGATTTATATCTTGCAATATTTTCAATTGATTGTGATTCATATGAAAATATAGATGATGTTATTAATAACAACATAAAAGTTATTAATAACATTGAGTTATCCGAACCGATTAATAATTTTGAAAAAATATTTTTTGGAGCAATGGCAAAAGCAATAAATTCAGTTGATAAAGTATATAATTATAAAGTATGTGATGCTGATCATGACGGATGCTATGAAATGGCTCTTACTGCGACAATCGAAAACCAAGGTCAAGGAACTAAATTTTTGTTTGAAAGTATCAAATCTCCAAGTATAAGATATTCTCTTCCGCCTGCTTCCGGTGCGGCATGGGGCGGATTTATATACGATGCATCTAATGATAGATTAATGTATTATGATGGAAAATCGACAGTAGGACAGACATATTCCATTTATAGTATTTATGAAGATGGTTCATGGAACGTGGTATCTGAGTATATACGAGAGTTTAAAGACGATTATATTGAGCCTAAAATAACGTCATGTTATTGGAATGGTGTAGATATATCAGAAGACGAATTTCGTATTCAAGAAGATATACTAATGTCTTCAGAATGGATAGATTCAAATGAAATATTAAATATGAATTTTGACCTTTCAGCACAACAATTATCTGATGAATTATATAAATTTCTTTCTGCTTATAGTAATCCTAAGAATCCAATAAACTACACGAGTAGTGATGGTAAAGAGATATCGATAATAAGTGTTGATAATATTTTTGATACATATATTAATGATGTTGATTATTTTAATAATACACCTGGATTTGTTACGGATAGTAAAGAAATAGTAGACTGCTTATCCAAAATTAAAACTACATGTTTTATTATAGATGAAACTGAAAATGGAACGAGAATTAGATTTGATTCTTTTCCGGAAGAAATTGAATTTTCAGTTGATGGCCAAAACTTAATTGGCACTAAAAACGGAATATCGTTTTATATGAATTGTTATTCTGAAAACAATAATATAGATAACCAAATATTAACGTTTTACGAATCAATAAATGGAATTACAAGTGGCGTGATTGGTGATTTAAGTAGAATCAAGTTAGACCTTATTGCCAAAACAACTGCAAAAGATGGATTAATATTAAGAGAAGGTCCATCAACAAAAACTAATCAATTAACAATAATCCCTTATGATTCAGCAGTGACAATTCTTTCTGTTTCTGATGATTACCAAAGTGGCGAATGGGAACAAAAAATGGTTCAGGTGGACTATAATGGACAAATAGGATATGTACATACTAACTATTTGTTGATTGATACACAGATTGATATTAATAAATATACAAAGGATCAACAATTTGCGATTTGTATGCTTTGGTACAATATGTATTATTGGCTATATCAGGAATTTACAATGAAAGCAGGATTATTTGACTATGAAACTACTAATGAATATTCATCAGATTATGTAAAAATACTACCAAAAGGGATTACAATAAATGCAATTATTAATGATTTTAAAATGTATTTTAGCAAAAAAATAGTAAGTAAAGGATTGGTTGAAAATCATTGCTTAGAAAAAGACGGATATTTGTGGTTGCTCACAGGATATGGAGGTCCATCTATAACTAATCGCATTGAAGTTGTTGATTTACTTGAAATTTCTGAAACTGAAATACAATGCAATATTGTAAGGTATTATGATGAACAATTCTATGATATGTATGGCGAACAAACTGAAGAGATATTTAGATTAATTTATGAGGATGGACGCTGGAAATGTGATGAAATAGTTCGTAAGTTATGAAATATATCGCTGAAAAATTAATAAGCAAACACTTTCTTATAAAAAATATTTCGATCAGAATAAATTAAAGAACCAAATAAAAGGATTTACATGACATGATGTTATTGTAAATCCTTTTATTTTGATAAATGATTTGTAACTGGTTAGTAGCAATGTTATATTACCTCTCAGTCAGCTTCGCTGCCAGCTCTCCTTAAAAGGAGAGCCATATTTCCCACTGAATTTTACATACAGATACAAGGTAAGTTATATCCGGGAGCAGTATAAGCCTCTCCTTTTAAGGAGAGGTGCTGAACGAAGTGAAGCGGAGAGGTTATATAATATATACCAAACAGTTACCCTGTTTTTTAATTTTGTTATATAGACTGTATTTGTAATAAATAACAAAATCACATCCTGATTTATCTTGACTAATTAGTTAAATTGTAGTATAATAATTATATTATTTTGTTATAGAATGCAAAGGGGAAAGCGTATTATGTTAAATTTAGCACCGGGCATGAGAATTATAGTTCGTGATGAGGAATGGATGATAAAAAAAGTTGAAAGTAATGAAATAGGAAACAAATCATTATACTGCGTTGGTATATCACCGCTTGTAAAGGATAAAAATGCAATCTTTCTATCAGACCTTGAGGATATAAAGATCGTAAATCCTGCAGAAGTCAGGCTTGTTGCAGATGATTCACCACATTTCAGAAAGACACAGCTCTATATCGAAAGTCAATGGAGACAGCAGATTCCGACTGATACAGATTTACATATTGGTAATAAGGCAGCAATGGATGTGATGCCTTATCAGCTTGATCCTGCAAGTATTTCACTTAAAAGACCACGTCAGCGTATCCTTATTGCTGATACTGTAGGTCTTGGTAAAACACTTGAAGCAGGTATTCTTATGTCCGAACTAATCAAACGTGGCAAGGGCAGAAGGATTCTTGTTGCTACTGTAAAGAGTATGATGACTCAGTTTCAGAAAGAAATGTGGAACCGTTTTACTATTCCGCTTGTAAGACTTGATTCACATAAAATTCAGAGAATCCGTCAGGAACTGCCTTCAAACTATAATCCTTTTTTCTATTATGACAAAACAATTGTTTCTATTGACACACTGAAACGTGATATCGAATACAGAACTCATCTTGAAAATGCTTACTGGGATATTATCGTTATTGATGAAGCACAGAATGTTGCAGAACGTGGTGAAAAGCAGGCGCAGAGAGCAAGACTTGCAAAACTCCTTGCAGAACGCTCAGATACTATGATTATGCTTTCAGCTACCCCTCATGATGGTCGTGCAAAGAGTTTTGCGTCGCTTATGAATATGCTTGATCCTACTGCTATCGTAGATGAAAACGACTATACTCCCGAAGATATAAAAGGACTTTGCATTCGTCGTTTTAAAAATGACATTAAAGATCAGGTTGCGGGTTCGTTTCTTGAGAGAAAGATTGAACTTGAACGTTGCCATGCAACGCCTAAAGAAGAATACGCTTTTGAAATATTCGGCCAAATGCAACTTCAGATGGATACAGACAAGAGAAAAGGCAGTGGTCAGCTCTTCAAGACAAGTCTGGAAAAATCTCTTTTCTCAAGCCCGTCTGCATGTATAAAAAGCATTGAACAGCGTCTGAATAAGTTGCGTAAAAAATATACAGACAGGGAGATCGAAGATATAAAGCTTCTCGAAGAACTCCTTGATGCATTAAAACAAATTCAGCCTGCTGATTTTTCACGTTATCAGAATCTTCTGAAACTACTAAGAAACGATGATTATAAATGGAATCCTGTAGCTAAAGATGATAGAATCGTTATTTTTACAGAACGTATTGAAACAATGAAATTTCTTGCTGAAAATCTGCGCAAAGACCTGAATATGAATGAAAAACAGGTTGTAGAAATATCAGGCGCAATGAGTGATGCAGATCAGCAGAAGATAGTTGAAGACTTTGGCAGAGAAGAAGCACCTATGAGGATTCTTGTTGCATCAGACGTTGCTTCTGAAGGTCTTAACCTCCACTATCTTAGCCACAGAATGATACACTTTGATATTCCATGGTCACTTATGGTGTTCCAACAGAGGAACGGACGTATTGATCGTTACGGTCAGACAAAGCGACCTGATATCAGATACATGCTTATCGAAAGTGATAACAAGCATATCCGGGGAGATATGCGTATTATAGAAATACTTATTTCCAAGGAAGAACAGGCGCTTAAAAATATCGGAGATCCTGCACTTCTTCTTGGAAAATTCAGTATTGAAGATGAAGAACTTGTTGTTGCCCAGACAATCGAAACAGACTCTGACACGAATGCTTTTGAGAGCCTTTTTAATGCAGATGCAGAGTTTAACCCGTTTGAAGAACTTATGGCTCAGGCTGTAGCAGATGATATTAAGGAACAGGTCAAGACAAGAAATGATGAGACTCTCTTTAAGGATATAGATTATCTTAAAAACGCATTTTCATATCTTAACAGAAACGAAAGTCACCCGATCATTCCTCTTGAAACTGTTTCAGGTCTTGAAATCAAGGTTACTGATGATCTTATGAGAAGACTTAAAGCACTTATGCCTGAAGAAGCACTCCCTAAGAATGGAGTTATAAGATTATGTGATGACAAGGAATTCTGTATGAAGGAAATGAAGAGAAGTATGCAGAATAACATGGAAGACACCGCATGGCCTCAGATTCAGTATTTATGGGCTCTTCACCCGATCATGACCTGGGTAAATGACAAGTCAGGACTTCTTTTCGGAAGAGGCGAAGCACCTGTTGTCGGTCTGAATACAGGACTTGAAAAGGGCGAAATGATATTTATTCTTACCGGAAGTATTCCAAACAAAAAATCAACTCCGCTTGTCGATGAATGGTTTGGTTTTTCGTACAAGGACGGAAAGTTTGTTCAGAAACTTGAAATGGAACAGATCATTCAGAAAACAGGTTTCAGAAACGAAAAAATTCCTAATACAAATTCCGTTAAAGAAAGTGATATATCTGCAGCATCTGCGTTGCTTTCAGATGTAATATCACATGCTCAGGAACATCTGAAAGAACATTACAACAGATATCAGAGTCGTATGGCTCCATTACTTGATGAAGAACTTGACAAGCTTAGCGGACTTGAAAGCAGACATAAGGATTATCAGCTTTCATTATTTACAGATGAACGCAGGAAAAGCGAACAGGAACGTAAGGTAAATGATCTGTTCGAAAAATTCTATACATGGGTTCAGGATACTTTAACAATACAGAACAATCCGTACATTCGTGTTGTTGCGGTAGTTATGGGGGTATAAACTATGAGTATGGATTTAACAGGTATTTCAAATATAAACGAATACTACACAAATCATTATTTCTCATCTGTATTTGAAGAAAATGCAGAAGCGACAATATCAGGCTGGAGAAATAAATCTAAGGAAGATGCAGAATTTCGTACTCCATGGTCATCTTTGCGTGAATGCGGAAAGCTGTTCTATCCGATAATAAACAGATTTAAAAATTCAGGTCGTGAGAATATTCAGAATCTTCAGGACATTCGCAATCTTGCAGACAGTTATCTAAAAGCACTCGGTTATCCTCAGGCAAATGAATTTTATATAACTGTTGACGATCAGGAGATTCCTGTTTATCTTGAAATGACAAAATCAAACGGTGCTCCGTTACTTTGGGTTATTCTTTCTCATGGTATAAGTGATGACAGCACTGTTATGAACAGCAGAGTATTCAGTACAAGGCATATTGATGGAGATACGGCTATATTTAAGGATACGCTTTTTGAATCAGAAAATGAAGAACTTATTTCAAAGCTCCTTTTTGGCATTTCAGAGTCACCACGTTTTCTGATGATAATTACTATAAATCAGATTGCACTTATTGACAGAGATAAGTGGAACAATAAGCGGTATTTGCAGTTTGAGCTTGAAGATATATTTTCAAGACGTGAAGAAACTACCTTACAGGCTATGGCTGTACTTTTGCACAAGGAAAGTATTTGTCCGGATGACGGTAAAATATTGCTCGATACACTGTCGGACAATTCACAGCGTCATGCTTCAGGTGTATCACAGGATCTGAAATATGCTCTTCGTGAAAGTATTGAACTTCTCGGAAATGAAGTGCTGTATGATCTTCAGAAACGTTTTGGAAAAATGCCTGAAGAAGCTGATGCAGGTAAGCTTACACTTGAATGTTTAAGATATATGTACAGAATGCTGTTCGTATTATTTATCGAGGCACGCCCTGAGCTTGGCTTTGCTCCGATAAAGGAACAGACATACTTTAGCGGATATTCACTTGAAAGTTTACGTGATATAGCAGATAATATCAGAGATGATGTTGATGAAGTAGGTGATGGATATTACCTTCACGAAACTCTTTCAAAGTTATATGAAATGATTTATTCAGGTTATCCTGAAAATATCGAGCTTTATAACAAGGCTATGAGCCTTGACAGTATGCATGATATGTTTATCATTCATCCGCTGAAAGCACATATTTTTGATCCTGAATTTACACCAATGCTTCAGGAAGCTAAGATTCGAAACAGGACTATGCTCAGAATCGTTGACCTTATGAGTCTTACAAGAGCAACCGGCAGAAAAAACAGCAGAAGAGGACGTATTTCCTATGCAAATCTTGGTATCAACCAGATGGGCTCTGTATATGAAGCACTTCTTTCTTATCGTGGATTTATTGCAAAGGAAGATTTATATGAAGTTAAAGCCAAAGGAGAAAAGGTTGATGATCTTGATGTAGGTTATTTTGTTCCTGAAAGAGAACTTGATCAGTATGATGAAGATGAACGTGTACGTCTTGATGATAACAAGACTTTAAGGGTACATAAGAAAGGCGAGTTCATTTATCGTCTCGCCGGAAGAGAACGTGAAAAGTCAGCGTCTTACTACACACCTGAATGTCTGACGCAGTGTCTTGTAAAATATGCTCTGAAGGAACTTCTCAAGGACAAGACTGCAGATGAGATACTTAGTCTTACAGTCTGCGAGCCTGCAATGGGAAGCGCTGCCTTCTTAAACGAAGCTATCAATCAGCTTGCTGAGGCGTATCTTGAATTAAAACAGAAGGAAACAGGTAAGACTGTATCTTCTGAACATCGTCAGAAAGAACTTCAGAAGATCAAGATGTACATTGCTGACAACAATGTTTATGGTATTGACCTCAACCCTGTTGCAGTTGAACTGGCAGAGGTATCTCTTTGGTTAAATACAATTTACGAAGGCGGATATGTGCCATGGTTCGGTGCACAGCTTGTAAACGGTAACTCACTTATCGGCGCAAGACGTCAGGGTTATGCTCCTATGAATCTTACTGCAACTTCAAAAAATCTCAGATGGTTTGAAATGGCGCCTGAACGTATTCCTTTTAGCAGAACAGCAGCACAGAAAAATCGTATCTATCATTTTCTTCTTGGTGATCCCGGTATGTGCAGTTATTCCGATAAGGTAATCAAATCGCTGGCATCTGATAATATCAGGACTATGGTTGCATGGAACAAAGAATTTAACAAGCCGTATACCGATGAGGATATTGTTTCGCTTAAAGAACTCAGCAAGTATGTGGACAAACTCTGGAAAGAACAGATTAATGGCAGAAGGTTACTTAAGAGTAAAACCTATACGGAGTTAAATGTATTTGGACAGAATCCGAATGAATCTGAAAATACGCAGATTCCTATGTCGATAAGAGAAAAAGACAAGTATCTGAGAATGATTTATAAATCAGAACAAGCAAGTAATGTCGGTGCGTATGCAAGACTAAAATTTGCTATGGACTACTGGTGTGCTCTTTGGTTCTGGCCAATTGACAAAGCAGATGAACTTCCTTCACGTACACAGTTTTTCTTTGATATGGAACTGATCCTTAAAGGTGTGAAGGAGACAACTGTTTCAGATAAACAGATGTCACTGTTTGGCGAGTCGGAAGATACAGAGGAAAGTGTTCAGCTTGAATCGGTTAATCTTACACAGCTTTGCAAAATGTTTGATAGACTTGATATTGCGAGGAAAATTGCGGATTCAAATAAGTTTATGCATTGGGAACTTGAATTTGCGGAGATATTTGCGGATAATGGGGGATTTGATTTAACTATTGGGAATCCGCCATGGGTGAAGCTTACTTGGACGGAACAAGGAGTTCTTTCAGATAAAAACCCCTTATTTGCAGTAAAAAAACTCACAGCAACACAGACAGCACAGAGAAGAAGTGAAGCACTTGAAGATTTACAGACAAATGCTCTTTATTTTTCTGAATATGAATCAATGTCAGGACAACAGGCTTTCTTGGGTGCAAAACAGAATTATCCTGATTTAGGCGGTGCAGTAAATCTTTTTAAATGCTTTTTACCAAATGCATGGATGTTTAATAACGAGAATGGTGTATCCGCTTTCGTTCACCCTGATGGCGTTTATGATGATCCGAAAGGTGGAAAACTTCGTGAAATACTTTATCCGAAATTAAAGTATCATTTCCAGTTTACAAATGAATTAAGACTTTTTGCAGAAGTTGATCATCATACTGGTTATAGTCTTAACGTGTATAGCAATAATGAGAGCGATACTTTTGAAACTATTTCCAATCTCTTTGCCGTTGAAACAATTGAAGAATGTTATGATAAATCTATTGATGGAAATGTTCCTGGACTCAAAGATGAAAATGGTAACTGGAATGTTAAAGGACATTCGGGTAGAGTTGTTACTGTTGGTAGAAAAGAACTTGAGCTTTTTGCTAAATTGTTTGATGGGAGTGAGGAGTGGAAAGGAGCGTCACTTCCTGCTATACATACACAAGATTTTATTGAAATACTTGATAAAATCAGCGAACAAAAGACAACAGTTTATAGCTTACAAAACAAAGTTTATTTTTCTGGAATGTGGAATGAAACGAGTGCACAAAAAGAAGGAAAGATCATTGCAAAGTGTTGCTTCCCAGAAAGTTCAGATTTTTCTATTTATTCTGGTGCTCAAATTAATATATTAAATCCTATTTTTCAAACCACAAGAAGAGTATATAAGGTGAATAGTGATTATGATCGTATTGATTTGACAGCAATAAGTGATGAATACTTAATAAGAGTAAAATATCAGCCCGGATGCCCTATTAATGAATATTTTGAATTACTCCCTAAAACTCCATGGGGCACAAGAATGATTGATGACTATACGCTTGTTAACAGAGAAATGGTAGGATGTTCAGCAGAACGCACCTTATCTTCAGCTATACTTGCACCACATTTTAGTTATGTTAATACGATTTTTGGAGTTGCTTTTGAAAATAGACGGTCAATGCTTAGCTTAGCAGGAAGTGAAGCGAGTATTGTTTATGATTTTTTTGTTAGAACTATAGGTAAATCTCATATAAACGTTGCAACAACTTTAAATTTCCCAATAATTGAAGAAAGACAAACTGATAATGTGGTTCTTAGGACTTTGCTTTTAAATTGTATGACAAATCATTATATAAGATTATGGAAAGAAAGTTTTAACAATGATTTTACAAATGAAACATGGAGCAAACAAGACCCTCGACTTGACAACAAACGTTTTTCAACTCTTACAAGCGAATGGACTTGGAATACTCCGTTGCGTACTGACTACGAACGCAGACAGGCACTTGTTGAAATTGATGTTCTGACCGCTATGGCACTTGGTATGACATTGCAACAACTTAAAACAATCTATCGTATTCAGTTCCCGGTATTACAGCAGTACGAAGCAGACACATGGTATGATGCAAACGGAAGAATAGTATTTACAACAAACCGAAGTTTAACAGGTGTTGGCTTTGACCGTAAGACGTGGGAGAGTGAAGTTAAGGGAGCAGAGGCAGGGAAGGTGTTTACTCGTACTATTACCGATGATACTCAGCCCGGCGGTCCGGTTGAAAGAACGATTGAGTATGTAGCTCCGTTTGATAGGTGTGATAGAGAAAAGGATTATGAGGTGGCTTGGGAGTTTTTTGAGGGGAAGTATAAATAACCTCTCCGCTTCACTTCGTTCAGCACCTCTCCTTAAAAGGAGAGGCTTGTACTGCTCTTAGATATAACTTAACTTGTATCTAGAAGAAACTATGGCTCTCCTTTTAAGGAGAGCTGTCAGCGAAGCTGACTGAGAGGTAAATGTAAATTTTGATATTCAAATTAATGATGAAACAATATAATGACAAGAGGTATTTAAACAATTTATCGGAGGCATAAATGGCATATATAAAATCATTACATATAGAAGGGTTTAAAAAGTTTAAAAAACTTGATATTATATTTAATGAGAATATGAATATTCTTGTTGGAGAAAATGAAGCAGGAAAGAGTACAATTCTCAATGCTATAAAAACAGTATTAAATCAACAATATAAGAATGTGGATAAATCTATAATAAAAGAATTATTAAATAGCGAGAATATTAATACTTTTAAAAATAATCCATCAATTAAGACACTTCCTCGTATTTATATTGAAATGGACTTAAACCTTGATCCAAAAGATTCAAACGCGGAATATTTCTTTGGTGAGCATAATATTGATAAAACTGGAAAATTTGGAATCTCATTTACTTGTGAATTTGATAAAGAACTTGGAACTGATTTAATAGAGGAAATTAACAAGGGAAAAATACCATATGAGTATTATAATCTAAATTGGATTACTTTTCGAGGTAAACCATATCAAATGATAAAAAAACCATTTGGGTTCATTGCGATTGACACATCGAATAATGATACGCAGTCATCATTCAATTATTTTAATAAATCTTTATTTGCAAGCAAATATAATGAAAACATTAAAATGAAAGCAAAGAATTCATTTCGCGAAAAAGTTGACGAGGCATTTGAGTTTATCGATTTACCCAAAATTGATGAAAACAGGAAATTTGGTATAGATTCAAAAAAGATAGTGTTAGAAGCAGTTTTGTCTGTATTTGAAAATGATATTTCACTTGAAAATCATGGTAGCGGAATGGAAAACTTAATAAAAACTCAAATAGCACTTGATAAAAGTAAAAGCGGATTAGATGTGGTACTTATTGAAGAACCAGAGAGTCATTTATCTTTCTTAAATCTTAGAAAAATGATTAATGAAATCGCTAATAAAAAAGAGACTTCTCAGATTATTATCTCTACTCATGATAATCTAATTGCAAGTGGTCTTAACCTAAAAAACGTTTTTTGGATAACATCAAATAATGTTATCTCATTAAGCAATGTAGAAGATAAAGTTGCGAATTTTTTTGTAAAAGCTTCTGATAATAGTTTTTTACAACTATTGTTATCTGATAAAGCTATTTTAGTGGAAGGTGCAACAGAATGCATATTACTACCTAAATTTTATGAGCAAATAACCGAAAGAAAAATCGAAGAAGATGGTATAGCGATTATTCCATGTAATGGTGTAGCTTACAAAAACTATCTTAAAGTTGTGGCAAATACAAATAAAAAAATTGCAGTGCTAACTGATAATGATAAATCATCAGATAAACTTAAATTTGCGGTTAAATTTAATAATATAAGTAGTTCTCAAAAAATATTTATGGGAACTAGTGTAGTAGATGAATGGACGTGGGAGGCATGCTTATATAAAGATAATAAAGATAAGCTTACTAGTATTATTAAAGTTAATAACAGTTCTAAGTATTTATTCCACAACGAAGATTACGGCCCAATATTAGGCAAGATGTTAAATAATAAAGCGGAAGTAGCTTATCAAATATTGATTTCAGACGAAAAATTTGTAGTACCTAAATATGTTGAGGAAGCGATATTATGGCTAAACGAGTAATGTTAGCAGTAGCAGGTGCGGGGAAAACTTATCATTTGTGTAACAGCATAAACATAGAAAATAAGAATTTAATTTTAGCTTTTACAAATGAGAATGTAAGTAACATATATAATGAATTGATTTCTGCACATGGTATGATTCCTGATAAAACAAAAGTAATGACTTTCCATTCATTTGTGTATAGATATTTGATATGTCCATTCGAACCTTCAATATGTGACTTTTTTAAAGTTGAAAACAAACCGAATTTGGGAGTGTGCGTATATTCATCTCCAGCTTCAACATTGTTAAAAGGGAAAAAAAGTACTTTTAACCCTCAATACCATAAAAAAGATGATTTTAGACATTACCGAAATATATATTACGAATATTATTGTGATACGATGTCTGAACTTTTAATGTTTATACATTCTAATCAAAAAAGTCTATTTGAGAAAATTCTCCAGACTTTACCAATGTTTTATGATAACATCTTAGTTGATGAATTTCAGGATTTTAGAAAACATGATTATGATTTATTATTAGCAATGTCTAATTTTGCTTCTAATATCTTGCTGGTAGGAGATTATTATCAACATTCTGTGTCAGGTGATAATAATTCTGGGAAACCATTTGAATCAAAAAAAACATATATAAGTTATGATTGTTTTGTAAATAATTTAATAGCAAATAAATTTATTGTCGATAATGAAACACTAAAAGCATCACGTAGATGTAGTAATGATATATGCAAGTTTGTAACATATAAGTTTGGCATAGATATTTCATCAAATAATACATCAAAAGGCAGTGTGTTTGTTGTGAATGAGGATAATGCTATATCAATATTAGAAAATGATCAAATAATAAAATTAGTATATAGTAAATCTAAAAGTTATAAATTTAATAGTATGAATTGGTCATATTCTAAAGGTGATACATTTAACGATGTGTGTGTAATTCTTACTTCAACGGCTGATTGTATTCTTGAAGATGATTTTGAAAATAGCAGTTTTTCTTCTATTATATTGAATAAGTTATATGTAGCTATGACAAGACCTAAAAATAATTTGTATATTATGTCATCTTCAGTATTTGGAAAATATAAAAATAATTATTTAAATTAAAAGCTAGGTTTGCTGATTATGTAATTCTAAAAACTTTAAAACAGGGAATACTAAAAGTTGTAAATTTAAGTGTGAACAGAATAAACGTCTTTAAAAAGCAAAAAACGCTATGCACGAAGCATAACGTTTTCAGAATCTCTTTCTACACATGGCAGATGAGCTTATTGTGAATTAAACCCACAACCCTGCACAGCAGGTGGAGATAATGTATCTCTTTATTAATATTATACCATATCATTTATTAGTTGTATGCATATTTTTCAAAAAAATCATTACAAAAAACACAGCTAATTATTCACAAATTACAGCATTATAGCTATACAATTATTTTTTAGTAACTGTTCAGTATCAATGTCATAAAACCTCTCAGTCAGCTTCGCTGACAGCTCTCCTTAAAAGGAGAGCCATATTCCCCACAGAATTTTACATATAGCTACAAGATAAGTTATATCTAAGCGCAGTATAAGCCTCTCCTTTTAATGAGAGGTGCTAAGCGTTGTGAAGCGGAGAGGTCATAAAACGAAAGGAAACACCCCACATGCCCCACATAGACAGAAACAAAAACCTTTTACCTAACGCCAAACGTTTACGCCGTGAAATGACACGTCACGAACGTCATTTATGGTATGATTTTCTTAAAGATCATTCTGCACATATATACAAACAGCGAATAATCGGAAACTATATTGCTGATTTTTACTGTCCTTCAGCACATCTTGTAATAGAACTTGATGGAAACCAGCATTATACTGCAGAAGGACTGGAACTTGATGCTGACAGAACAGAGATAATTGAACAGTATGATATACACGTTATGAGAATACATAATGATGACATAGACAGAGATTTTGAACACGTCTGCCAACAGATAAATACAGCAATAAAAAATGCGATACAAAACTAACCTCTCCACCTCACAACGCTTAACACCTCTCCTTAAAAGGAGAGGCTTATACTACACCCAGATACAACTTGACTTATATCCAAAACAAAAAATTTACACCCCAACATATAACCCAACATATATCCACAAGTTAAATCCAGAAGAATCTATGGCTCTCCTTTTAAGGAGAGCTGTCAGCGAAGCTGACTGAGAGGTTGAAAACTGTCACCAAAGCTGACTGAGAGGTTGAAAACTGTCACCAAATCTAACTGAGAGATTAAAAACTAGCGACAAAGCCGACTGAGAGGTATAAAATCAGTTTCACTGACTAAAATCTAGTAAAGAAGCTAACCCCAAAAGGAGCGATCACATGAAAATAAAATGGATTGAATTTGAAAATCTTGAATCCGGTTTGAAAATAGAAAGAATCAATTTCTTTAACGATATTACATTACTTGTTGGTCTGTCAGGTGCCGGCAAAACACAGATATTGAAGGCTATTTCATACTCACTTTCACTGGTAGTAAGCAATCGTGTAGTTTTATATCCTTATTGCGTGAAAATGGGAATACAGGCCGGTAAAAATGATTATGAGTGGTCATATAAAATAGAACCTAACAAAAATATGGATATTCTTATAGATGAAGAAAGTGACTATATTATATCCTATGAAGAACTGAAAAAAAATGATCAGTTTGTTTTCAGAAGAGAAAAAAATAATGTAAAATTTTCCGGATATAATAAGCTTCCTAATCCTAAGAAAGATGAAAGCCTTTTGAAACAGTATTCAGAGAGTAATGAATTTTCAGATCTGATTGAAGAAATGAAAAAAATGCGTTCTATTGAAATGGATATTGAAGTCCATGGCGGAATAAAGTCAGACTATTTTAATATTATTAACTCAAGAGCTCTTAATTTGCTTGGTAATTCAGCTGATAAGACAGATTTCAATAAATTTTCATATCTACCTGTTATATCAAAAATCTATATTGCAAAGAAATTTTTCAAAGAACTATATACTGAAATTCTGGATTCAATAAAAGAATTATTTGATGAAATTGAGGATATTGATATAGTTGAAGATACCAAAAGAGAGCTATATATTTTATCTATGAAAGTTTACGGAAAGACTATGCTTCAGGATGATATATCAAGCGGTATGCTAAAAACTATATACTACATTGTAGAACTTTACACAATGGCAAAGAATTCATTGGTTTTGATAGATGAATTTGAAAACGGGCTTGGTGTAAACTGTATTGATATGCTGTCTGAGTTATTATTATCAGAACGTGATGATCTTCAGTTTATTATTACAAGTCATCATCCAAAAATAATAAATTCAATCGGAATGGATAAATGGAAAATCATTGACAGAAAAACAAGCACAGTAATCAACAGTGATTACAACAAATACGGAATAGGCAACAGTCAGCATGATGCTTATTTTAATTTGATAAATCGCTGGGAATTTGAGGGCAAAATCTGATGAATTATTATTTTTTGCTTGAAGATTCACAATCATTTATAAAGATTCTTCCTAAATGGTTTGAATATATTGAATTTAATTGTACAAGAGTTCCGGATATTAGTCAGATAGAGAAAAATAATTATGTTTTGCAAAGTGGACATGGTGTAACTCAACTTATCACCAGAGCACTGTTTGATACTATTGACACTATCATCAGTAATCCGGGGAAAATAGATCATCTGGTTATTGTTCTTGATGCTGAGAGTGAGAGCATGGAGTCAAGGAAACAGCAGGTTATTGATAAAATCAATGATAAGTATAATCAGGAAGAACTGGACTTTGAAATCAATATTTTTGTATGCAATCGCTGTATAGAAACATGGTTGCTCGGCCGAAAAAATTTGTATCCATCATATGAAGAAACTATTGACACAGCGGAGTATTACAAATATTTTGAAACTCACTTCAGAAACCATTATAATCACTATAACATAGAGTTAAATGATCCTGAAAAAATGCTGCAGCCAACTGATTATACAAGCCCTGTTGCAAGATATCATTTTAAATATTTTCATGACTTGTGTCAGTATAATAACTTATGTAAAAAGGAAAAACTGAAATACACCAAATCAAAACCTCAAATAGCAATGGACAAACAGTTTTTTAAAGGACTTATTAACCGAATAGACAATACTGAACATCTTTTATCATTCAGAGAGTTTATAACTTTTCTTAGAAATGCTACATAACTAAAACCTCTTCGCCCCACAACGCTTAGCACCTTTCCTTAAAAGGAGAGGCTTATACTGCACCCAGATACAACTTGACTTATATCCAAAACAAAAAATTTACATAACCAAACATATATCCACAAGTTAAATCCAGAAGAATCAATGGCTCTCCTTTTAAGGAGAGCTGTCAGCGAAGCTGACTGAGAGGTAAAAAAAATGTCAGCAAAGCTGACTAAGAGGAAAAAAGCTGTCAGCAAAGCTGACTGAGAGGTAAAAAATAACAAGGAGGGAATCCACCATGCTGCCGTCAATACTAGCCAGACAACTGCAAACCGGTATCGGAGATTACATAGAAGCAACATTTCCGATGACAAATGAGCCGTTTCGTGGTTCAATGAACAAATTTATAAACACTAAAGATGCTCTGTACCATGAACCATATTTTACAGTAAGAATGCCTTTCAGAACATATGAAGGAGAGAATAATTTTTTTGAAGCTATTCATTCAAAATACTCTCCGTATGTTCATCAGGCTAAAGCTTTTCAGCGACTGACAGGTAATGACGGGGTGTCAACTCTTATTGCTACAGGGACAGGTTCAGGTAAAACTGAGTGTTTCCTGTATCCCATACTCGAATACTGTTATCAGCATCGTACTGAACCAGGTATCAAAGCTCTTATTATCTATCCGATGAATGCGCTGGCCAGTGACCAGGCTAAGCGTATCGCTGAACTAATATATAACAGTCCTGAACTTAAAGGCAATGTTACAGCAGGTATGTATGTCGGTGGACGTTCAAAAAATGCAAATGTTGTAATGGCCGAAGATGGAATCATAACTGATAAGGATACAATGCTCAATAATCCTCCTGATATTCTTCTTACTAATTACAAGATGCTCGATTATCTGCTTGTAAGGCCTAAAGATGTTCAGCTCTGGAGAAATAATAAATCTGAAACCTTAAAATATATAGCTGTTGATGAACTGCATACATTTGACGGTGCACAGGGAACAGATCTTGCCTGCCTTCTCAGAAGACTAAAAAACCGTCTTGGCATACAGGGCGGACATTTATGTTGTGTCGGAACATCAGCAACAATGGGTTCAAAGGAAAATGCCCGGAACATACTAAAATATGCCTCCGAAATATTCGGCGAACCGTTTGATGAAGAAACTGCAATTGTAACAGAAGACAGACTTTCATACTCAGAATTTCTTGATGGAGTGTCTGTTTTGGAATTTAACGTTCCTGACCGTGCAGATATTGCTGCTATGCAAAAAGCAATTGAAGAGGATAGTGCTGAAGAATATATCAGAATAGCTGCAAAAGCATGGTTTCCTGATTTTTCAGAAGACCTGTTTACTGACATAGGAAAAATAAAGCTTGCTACCAGACTGCCGGAGCATACGTTTTTTCAGTCGCTTATTTCAGTAATAAACGGAAACTTCTGTCAGTCAGAATTTATCACACAGGAGCTCAAATCAAGTTATACGGAGCTTAACGAGATTACTCAGAGCGAATCTGATATATTGATTGAATCGATGCTTGCACTTGTATCATGGGCAAGAACAGGTTCGGAGGGAAAGTTGCGTCCTTTTTTAAATGTTCATGTGCAGTTGTGGATGAAAGAACTCCGAAGATTTCTTGGTAAAGTATCTTCTGATGAAGTAACATATTCGATTGAAAGTGATTTGAATAAAGGTCAGATACGTCAGTATCTTCCGGTGTTGAATTGTCGTGATTGTGGTTCAACAGGCTGGGTATCTCATCTTAATGAAAGGCACAGTGTAATGCTGCCGGATATCAGGGCGTTCTATAATATGTTCTTCCAGTTCGAAGACGGAGTAGCTGCTATGTTTCCGTATGAGAATGACAGTGAAGTAGTAAAATATGCTGCCCGTGCAAAACTGTGTGCCAGATGCCTTCATGTAAAGTTTGATGATGAGGCGACTGAATGTGACGACTGCGGATGTGAAGATCTTATAAGTGTACAGATTCCTAAATTATCTACATCCGGAAAAAATAAAGGCAGCAGACAGTATGTTTGTCCTATTTGTAATAGTAAACGTGGTATTGCCCTTGTGGGTTTAAGAAGTGCCACTGAGATCAGTACAAGTATTTCTCAGATGTTTTCTTCAAAGTTTAATGACGACAAGAAAACATTAACGTTCTCTGACAATGTTCAGGATGCAGCTCACAGAGCGGGATTTTTCAATTCAAGAACATGGAAATTTGGTGTAAGAGGAGCAATTCAAAAGTGTATTGCCGAAGGCGGTAATAATAAAAACCTAAATGATTTCAGTCAGTTTTTCATAAAGTATTGTCATGAAAAATATGATGACGAAGAATTTGTAAGTTTCTTTACTCCTCCAAATATGACATGGATGCGTTCTTATGAAAATATGGTAAAGAACCGTAAAATAACATACGATAAGGAATATCGCACTTTTGTTTACAGAATAGAAAAAAGACTAGCTTATGAAGTTATGCTTGAATACGGACTATCCGGCAAAATCGGACGAACTCTTGAAAAATCAGGATGTTCAGTTCTTGGGTTTGACACAGAACTGATTGAAAAAGTATCATCATCAGTATTTGAAAGATTGGTAAATGAACTTGCTATTGACAATATTAGTTCTGATGAAGTCAGGAAAATGGTTATCGGCGTTCTGAATATAATGAAAAATAATGGTTCATTTGACGATGAGGCTTTTTATGGATATACTAAGAACAATTTCAATGATCATCTGTTGTCAAATCAGCATAATTTATGGATGCCGGGAATAAAGGGTGGCGGAAATATTCCAAAGTTTTCATTCAGGAATAATACTTCCAATAGTAAAACATATAATCTTGAGTCTGTAAATTCAAATACAGTTATTAACTGGATATTTGGATGTTGTAAAAATGTGATCCTTAATGAGAGTATTCCGGATATTATTTTTGATGAACTTATCAGATACGATGCAGTAAAGAAACTTCCTGCTGAAGGAATAGAAGTCTATGGTATCAATAAAGAAAAAACATATATTACATCAGACGTTTCTTTCCTGAAATGTTCAAACTGCGGATCTAAACATACTGTTCCTGCACAAATGGCTGACGACTGGACATACGCTCCCTGTATCAATGGTTGTTGCGGTATGATGGTAAAGGATAATGAAAGAAAAACAGATTATTACGGAAAACTTTATTCGACAGGTGACCTTGCAAGAATAAATGCAAGAGAACATACCGGACTTCTTCTGAGAGGCGACCGTGAAGAACTTGAAAAGGATTTTAAACGTTCGAGAGATGATCAGAAACTCTATGACCCTAATGTTCTTTCTTGTACACCAACACTTGAAATGGGTATTGATATCGGTGATCTTTCTTCTGTAATTCTTTGCAGTATACCACCGTCTCAGGCAAACTATGCTCAGAGAGTCGGACGTGCAGGCCGTAAGGATGGTAATGCACTCACTCTTGCGATTGCAAATGCCAAACCGCATGATTTGTATTTTTATCAGGATCCGCTTGATATGATATCGGGCGAGGTAGTACCGCCTCAGATATTCCTTAAAGCGTCAGCGGTGCTTGAAAGGCAGTTTGTGGCCTACTGTATGGATTCATGGGTTAAAAACGGTGTAGCTGATACAGCTGTTCCAAAGAAAATGGAAATATGTATAAATAAACTTGAAAGCAGATCAGTTGATGTATTTCCGTATAATTTTATGGAATATGTAAAGAATAATTTGAATTCACGACTTAACTCATTTATGCAGATGTTTGCTGAAAGTTTCAATGGTGATACAACAGTCAAGCAGGAGTTAAGCGATTTTGCTAAAGGCAATGGACTGGATGATAGTCCGATGTATATGAGGATACTTGCCGCATTCAAACAGGTTCGTGAAGAACGTGATTCGGTTCAGAAAAATATAAATTTGCTTCAGGCTATGATCAAAGAACTTGAAGATAAGCCAAAGGACAGCTCTTACGATGAGGAAATAAAGGAACTCAGATGGGAAGAATCTGCACTTATTGGTGTTGTAAAAGCTATAAACAGCAGAAACGTCTTTAATTTTCTTTCAGATGAAGGCCTGTTACCAAACTATGCATTTCCGGAAGAAGGAATTAAACTAAAAGCTGTTCTAAAACGTAAGGAAGAAGATTCAGAGGATTCATCAGCAAAAACAAAATATGAAAAAATGATTTACGAATACGGACGTTCTGCGTCAGCAGCTATAAGTGAATTTGCTCCAAATAATAGTTTCTATGTTGATGGAAGAAAACTTATAATAGATCAAGTTGACATCGCTACCTCCAAACCGGTTAAATGGAGACTTTGTCCTAACTGCTCACATGCTGAGGAAGATATTACAGGTGTACATACAGCATGTTGTCCTAAATGCGGAACACCTTCATGGGCTGACGGAGGGCAGTCACGTTCAATGATAAAAGTCCAGATGGTATATTCAAATATGGATTACAGCAGAAGCCAGATCAACGATGGTTCTGAAGACAGAGTAAATATATTTTTCTGCCGACAGCTTCTTGTAGACGTTGATGAAGAAAATGATATTACAAGTGCTTTTGAAATGAATAATAAAGAATTTCCTTTTGGTTATGAATTTGTAAAAAAAGCCACTCTCAGAGATATAAACTTTGGAGAAAAAGATCTTGTTGGTGAAAAGCTTATGGTTTCCGGTATTGAAGGAATCAGAAAGGGCTTTAGAATATGTAAATTTTGCGGTAAGATCCAGAACTCTGCTAAAAACCCGCAGCATTCATTTACATGTAAAGCTAAAAAAGATACCTTCTCAGGAGAGCCGTTTGAAGATTGTCTTTTCCTTTATCGTGAGTTTTCAACGGAAATACTAAGGCTTCTTATTCCGGCAACAACAATAGATGCTTCAAATGTAAAGACAGAATCATTTGTCGCTGCGTTTATGCTTGGAATGCGTGAATATTTTGGAAATGTATCACATCTACATGCTACAATATCAGAAGTTCCGGTTGCAAATGCTGATTATAGAAAACAGTATCTGGTAATATATGATTCAGTTCCGGGCGGTACAGGATATCTTAAACAGCTTCTTCAAAACGAAAAATCCCTTGTGGAGATATTTCAAAAAGCTCTTGCTGTTATGGAGAATTGTTCATGCAGAAATGATGATACTAAGGATGGCTGTTACCATTGTCTATATGCATATTCACAAAGTAACAGTATAGGTAATATTTCCAAGAATACAGCTATTAGACTTCTGAAATCTATTTTAAGTGGCAGAGATAATATAAAGAAAATAAAGAAACTCGGAAATATTGTAACAAATTCATTGTTTGACAGCGAACTTGAAAGAAAATTTATCGAATGTCTGCCGTTGCTTTCAACTGACAAAAGATCAGTTACGGTAAGTCAGACGCTTGTAAACGGCAAAGAAGGCTATCTGATGAAAATCAATGATACTACATGGGAAATTGAACCTCAGGTACTTCTTGGCGCTGCAGACGGAGTTTCAGTAGAGTGCAAGCCTGATTTTATTGTCAAGCCACTCTTTGAGACTTCAAGAAAACCGGTTGCAGTATTTACAGATGGTTTTTCATTTCATAAAGAAATTGTGGCGGATGATACATTAAAACGTGAAGCAATAAGAAGAAGCGGTAAATACATTGTGTGGACGCTTAGTTTTAAAGACGTACAGATGTTGTTTCAGAGTCAGGGAGATTATTTCAGTGAAACGCTTGACTATAATTCAATGCCCGGTGGAATGAGTATGTATCAGAAATATCTGAAAAATAAGGGTGTTGACGTTATACCATTTTCAAAAATGAGTAATGCCGAACTTCTTATGCAGTATCTGACTGTTGAAGAAGCAGACAAGATATTTACATATCATGCCGAAGCATATATGTGGTCACTTATCGATATGGGACTTATAAAGAGAATAAATGAAAATGAGGTCTGGAAAAAAAGAATAGTTGAATATAACAAAATATTATTCGGCAATGAAAAAGGATTTGATGCCGGAGGAATATGGGCAGCGAGAGATGTAAATGTACACCTTGTTGTGTATTCAGGAATTGATAGAAACATGAAAGACAGAGCGGTATTTGCGGTTTTAAATGATCTGGATTCTGATCGCACTGATAAATATGAACCGGAATGGAACGGTATGTGGCGTTTTTGTAATATCATGCAGTTCCTTAATGAATTTATGTGTGTGTCTCAAAAAGGCCTTATAGATTGCACATATTCTGTACTTAGCAGAGAGTCATTACATACACCGGATGTTAAATCAAATGTTACGTTATCAGAAGATACCGAAAATATATGGAATGATGTTTTTGAAGAACTTGCATATTCAGATGATTCGGCCATAGCTGTTGTAAAGTATGCTCAGGAAAACAATTATGAAAAACCTGTTATTGGTTTCGAACCTGTTGACGGTTCAGGAAGAGTAATAGGAACTATTGAAGTTGCCTGGCCTGACAGTATGGTTGGATTTATCGTTGAAGATCAGGAAGAACACAAAGATGATTTTGTTTCGGTCGGATGGACAATCATATCAGAAAAGGAAGAATTAAAAGAAGTATTAGGCGGAGGTAAAAACTAATGAATGAAGCCATAAAAGTTGCAATATCATCGGATTTTCTCTCTTCATTTGCCTCACTTCCAAGACAGGTGCAGAAGAAAGTAACTGAGTTTATAAATAAATTCAAAACAAACAGTAAGTCATCAGGTATAAACCTTGAAAAAATAAAAGACGGTACTGACAAGAACATGTGTTCGGTAAGAATAGATAATACTTATCGTGGCATTCTTGTAAGACAGGAAGGTTCAAATGTATATCTTCTTCTTTGGGTTGATCACCATGATGAGGCTTATGAATGGGCAAGGAGAAAGCGTTGCGAAATAAACAAGCGTACAGGTTCCATACAGATATTTGATGTTAAGGAAACGATCATGACGGATACTGTATCAGTTACAAATGGCATATTTGATAATATTAAAAACGAAGATCTGCTTTCGCTTGGTGTTCCCGAAAGTTTATTTAATTATCTAAGAACGTTAAAAACTCCTGAGCTTTTCTATAAATATTCAGATTCTTTTCCAAAGGATGTAGTAGAACCTTTATCATGGATCGCAGAAGGAACTGATATAAGTGAAGTAATAGAGGCTTATGCTGAAAATAAACCTGAAACTGTTCCTGCTAATCTCGAAGATGCGTTGAAAACACCAATCAACATGCAATCTTTTGTTGTAGTCGAAGGCGAGGACGAACTAAAGAAGATTATGTCTGCACCTCTTGAAAAGTGGAGAATTTTTCTGCATCCGACACAAAGAAAGATCGTTAATAAAAATTATAGTGGCTCAGCCAGAGTACTTGGCGGAGCAGGAACAGGTAAAACAGTTGTTGCTATGCACAGAGCAAAATTTCTGGCGTCACGACTTGGTAATAATGAGAAACTGTTGTTTACAACATTTACAGCAAATCTTGCTTCTGATATCAGAGAAAACCTTTCAAAAATCTGTACTATTGATGAGATACGAAAGATTGAAGTAATCAATCTTGATGCATGGGTTACTCAGTTTTTACGTGAACAAGGTTACAAGTACAGAATTATTTACGGAGAGGAAATAAGTGAGCTTCTGGAAAAGGCTGTTCTTATTTCTGATAACGAGCTGGATTTTCCTGTTAGTTTTTATGAGGAAGAATGGCTGAAGGTTGTAACTGCTCAGGAAGCCTTTTCAATTGAAAGCTATATTAAAGCGGGCAGAACAGGCAGGGGAACAAGGCTTGACCGTAAGAAAAGAATGCAGGTGTGGATAGTATTTGAAAACTTTATCAAACTTATGAAACAGGAGCAGGTAAGAGATATTAACTATGCAATGTACGAGTGCCAGCTTATACTATCGTCATCTCTATATAATACATGTTATAGGCATATTATTGTTGATGAAGGACAAGATTTCAGTTCTTCGGCATATTCGTTGCTCAGAAAGATTGCCGGTCCTGAGCATGACAACGATATTTTTATAGTAGGTGATGCACATCAGCGTATTTACAGAAATACAGCCACTCTTTCGAAGAGCGGAATAAACATTAAAGGAAGAAGCCGTAAACTTAAGATAAACTACAGAACTACAGATGAGATTCATAAATATGCATTTGCATTACTCAAGGGTATTTCTTTTGATAATCTTGACGGGGAATCAGATGATATCGATCAGTGTAAATCTCTTACACACGGACAGGCTCCGATTGTTTCATCTTTTAAGGATATCGGACAGGAGATAAATTTCATTATTTCTGAAATTGATAAGCTTATTGAAAACGGAGCGGTTCTTGCGGATATCTGCGTAATTGCAAGAACACATAGATTACTTGATACCTATATAAATGAGTTTACGAGATCCGGTATTCGTTGCTATGAAATCAAAAACAGCAATACAGACAAACGTACTCTTGATGGACTCAGACTCGCAACAATGCACCGGGTTAAAGGACTTGAGTTTAAATATGTGTTCATTGCTTCGGTGATAGAAGATGTTATTCCTTTGAAGTCAGCAATTAATCATACTGATTCTGTTACAGAGCAGGATACTGTTACTTCAGAGAAATGTTTGCTTTATGTTTCATTAACAAGAGCACAGAAGCAGGCGTATATTACCGGGTATGGGAAGATGTCGGAGTTTGTTGTTGGGTAATGTAAAAACAGAAGTAACTGTTCAGGAGTAATATCGTATTACCTCTCAGTCAGCTTCGCTGACAGCTCTCCTTAAAAGGAGAGCCATATTTCCCACTGAATTCTACATACAGATACAAGGTAAGTTATATCTGGGAGCAGTATAAGCCTCTCCTTTTAAGGAGAGGTGCTGAACGAAGTGAAGCGGAGAGGTTACGAGGTATGCTGAACAAAAACAATATGCTTGACACTTCCCGGAAAAACAGAAAGAAGTGATAATTATAAAAATTGCATTTGGTAAATCCTTTATTTCGTTAAAACATTTTGAATCAGAGTATGAATTCACAAAATATCTGGATACCTGCGATTTAAAGTTAGTATTGAATTATAACGACGACTGTTCCGATACATACGACGTTATAACAGTATATTCCGAAGAAAAATTTGATATCGGAGTACAGTACGACTGGCATGGGCTACAACCAAATCTTTTACTGTTTCCTCAACAGCAGAAAATAATGTGTTCGTTTGAAAATGAACTGGTTTGTATAGACTGCATATCAAAAGATGTAGCTTTCAGGCATACGTTGAGTTCGCTGATCTTTTCAATAAATCATATTGAAAAGAGACATTTGATTGTGGTAATACACGAAATGGGAGTCATGGTAATGCACGAAACCGGACAGGAAATATGGTCTTGTGATGGTACTGATATTATTCAGAATTATAAAATAAGTG
>JAGAKZ010000033.1 GCA_017848115.1 Oscillospiraceae bacterium | reverse complement strand
GTAATTCTTTTAAATGATTTCATAAAATCCTCCGTTCCACCATTAATCAATATAAATTTTATACCGAGTCAATGAATAATTAATTTAATACACATAGTCCTGTAAATCAGGCGTAATTGTATTATTTTTAAATCATATCACTATATTGTAAAAATGTCAAACTAAATATTGCCAATAAAATTACTACAGTTCAGTAAAATTATTAACAGCCTCTAAAAAACGTATTTATGTTAATTAGAGGCTGTTTTTACGTGAACAACTGTAAAACTCGGACTTTTACCATAAAAGACGGAAATCTGTAATGATTTGTATTAAGACATACTTTGTTCAATGATGTACATTCTTAATTTTACTAAGTCGGATATTGTGATAATTGAATCAGAATCTATATTTGCCAAGTCTTTATTATATTCTGTTTTGTACATTGTAATACATTTCGCCCCTAAAATAATTTCCACCACATTAACTTTTATAATATTTTCACTTTACATCTAAGACGTATGAATGGTATAATAAAAAATACAAAAACTATATGAAAATCATCACCAATAAGAAAGGAAATATCATGTACAGCTACTATTACATAAAAACAGACTGTCGCTCCAACACGTGGGATACTATTGAAATTCTGGACTATTTACGTTCATTTTCTATGCTAACTGAAAAACCAAACGGCATATTTGTAAGTAAAAATCCTTTTCTTGATATTTCACTCATGAAAGTCAAAGACCTTAATAGCTGGAGTAGCCTTGATTTTGATGAAAATGAAACAAATTATGTATCAATCGTAACAAGTGACTACAGCGAAGAAAATATTGAAGTTAAGAATTTACTTAAAGGTTTGGAGCAATTACTGAGTTTCAGAATATGTCGTGATAATTGCGAAAGGGAAGAATGGTAATATCAAGCCAAGAATTTGAATTTTACGAGGTGCTAAAAAAATGCAGAACGAAGCAGAGTTTATGAAAATACAGGAATCACTTAAAGAAAAACTGAATTGTACAGACAGTTTTAAAACAGAATCTTTAAAAACCGTTGCAGGAGTGGATCTTGCTTACTGGCAGGATAGTGAAGGAAATGAAACGGCGGTTTGTTGTATAGTTATAGTAGATTATCAGACGCATGAAATACTCGAAACAAAATCATACAGCGGAAAAATAGAATGTCCCTATGTTCCGGGTTTTCTTGCATTCAGAGAATTACCGCTTGTTCTTGAAACAGTAAAACTACTTGAACACAAACCGGATCTTTACATGTTTGACGGAAATGGTTATCTGCACCCAAGACATATGGGTATAGCATCACAGGCATCATTTGATCTTGGAAAGCCGACAATAGGTGTCGCAAAGTCATACTACAAAGTAGAAGAAACCGACTATACAGAACCTGAAAAAGAAAAGGGAAGTCGTGCAGATATTGTTATAAATAATGAAGTGTATGGTTGTGCTTTAAGGACACATAATAATGTAAAGCCTGTATTTGTATCAGCAGGAAATTATATATCGCTGGATACCGCTGTAAAAATCGTACTCGAAATGACTGACAAAGAAAGTCACATTCCTGTACCGACACGCATGGCGGATCTTGAAACACATAAAATGAGAGAGAAACTAAAGAATATGAAATAGTAAAATTACAAAGAGCATAAGGGTGGTAAAAAATGAATTTTAAAAAAGAAGAAAACCGGATTTTTGCAGAAGATGAAAATAAAAAAGTTGTCGCTGAGATCACATTTCCTGAAGTCAGAGAAGGTGTATATGAAATAAATCATACTTTTGTAGATGATTCACTCAGAGGTCAGGGGATAGCAGGAAAGCTTATGGAACTTGCTGTAGAAGAAATAAAATCATGTGGCGGTGAAGTAACTGCAAGTTGTTCCTATGCAAAACACTGGCTTGAAAAGCGATCAGAAATATAAAATCAGGCATTTCTCCCGAAAAGTGCGGAGGAACAGGTATTTATGACAACGGAAATGGTTTTCTTATGAGAATTTTGCCGTTGGTTTTTTACTGCGTCATTAAAAGAAAATGAAGTAAAATCAACAGGTTATCTCGGTGGCGATACCGACACCATAGCATGTGTAGCAGATGGTTTAGCGGGAATTTATTATGGGTTTAAGATAAATGATAATTGGGTGCAGATGTTGCAGAAAAAAGAGATGATTGATGAGATGGTAGAGAGGTATTGTCAGTCTGTAAAATAGTTGAATATTATAATAAATTAATAATCCCCATACTCATAACAACAAACGAGTATGGGGATTTTATATAATTACTAAAAAACTGCATTTACCTTCGATATGATTTAGGACGAGGAAAAATCCAGTCAAACTGATTATAATTTTTGATTAATTCGGTATACTCATTTTCAGTAATTTCTTTTTCATTATGCCAGTAACTAACAGGATTGTTTTCAGTATCCTGAATGCATTTAAAACTGTCTATCATCGTTATTTCATCATTATCGGAGATCTGATATATATTGTTTGTATAGTTATTATCAGATTCAGATGTAGTCCATATTGCGTCAAGGGATTCGCATAACTTAAATCCTTCGGTACTAGTCAAAGAAACAGATAATTCATACTCGGATTCGTTAAGAGTAAATATGTGTAGCTGATTTAAATCTTTGGTATCGCCAAATAACCAGTACTCATCAGTAGAGTTATCATTAATATCATATATGAAATAGCCTTTATTGATAAGCGGCTTGTTAAAATCAGGGATTTTATCAAATAAATCTTCAAGAGTTTCAAGAATTTCTCTGGTTCCATCCGCATTCTCGAAATCATAAAGTGGACCAATGCTTATAATTGCAATTATATCTGAACCTGCTTTTATAGTTTCATTTGCCGGAGGAAAAATCTCGATTATTGTTCCCGGTATATCATCAGACCATGAAAATTTTTGTTGAACGACTAATCCATATTCACTGGCAAGTTCATTAACTTCTTCAATATTATTACAGTTGCTGAAATCAGGAACTGTAATATATTCAGAAAATGTTTGATTAGTTATTGTAACACTTGTAGTTACATCACTTTGTGTCGTAGTCTGAATCTCTGTTGATTCTGTTGCAGGTGGTGTGACAGTAATGTTATAATCATCTTTTTTCAAAACATTGATAACTCCGATCACAAGGAAAATCAATGCCACATTGCAGATTACAGCCGGAATAATAGTTTTTAGTCTGTTCTGGCGGTACACTTTTACTTCTTTATAATTATCTTCTGTTCTAAAGGAGCTGTTGTCCGTTAATGATTTTTCATATTTATCACGGCTTGCTTTTAATATTCTTGTCTTATCTGATTCGTTTAGCATGATACCATCCATTCCGATTTCACTGATTTTATCAAGTTCTGAATTTTCAAGAATTTCAAAAGTTATTTCTTTTTTCTGACTTTTCATTGTTTAATCCTCCTTGAGTGCAAATCCTTCTGCGGACAGTATTTCTTTTAGTTTTTTTATTGCTCTGCTACAGCGCATTCTTACCGCTGTCGGATTCATCGAAAGCTTTTTTGCTATTTCACGAGAACTTAAATTGAAATAAAATTTTTGGAAAATAATAGTTGAATCCGGTTTTCCGAGACTGTTTATTATTTTTATAAGCGTATTTTGTATCTGGGAACGTTCTGTTATTTCCTCAACCTGTTCATAGTCAGAAATGTCCGATGATTCGTCTTCGAGATATACAGTACGGTTGTTATGTAAAGAAATCGACTTAAATCTGTTTATAGCTTTCCGGTTTGCTATAGTTCCGATAAACCCTTTAAGATCTCCGTTCAGATTGTTCTGATCATCATAACTCAGAAATACAGCTGAGAAGATATCGCTTACACATTCTTCTATATCTTCTTTTGTTCCGCAACTTCTGAGTTTATTGTATACAATGGCGTATACATAGTTAATATATTCGTAAAACAAAGCATTCTGTGCTTCTGTTTTTGATTTGCTGTACAAATCACGATATTCTTTGTCGGTCATTTGGTCACCTCTATAATTTTACTATGCTAAAGCAAGTGAATGCATTCTTTTTTGCTTTTCATTTAATACACTCAAGTGGGCGTTCAAAAGTGTAACAATAAAATGATAAATATTTATTATTTGTTTAATATAAATAATAAGTGATAAAATTTGTGTGATACACTTTACAGAATTAATATATCTGTGGTATAATTAAATAAAAAATGATGGGGGTAGAAAAAATGGGGAAGTTTAATAAAAAAATATTATCATTTGTTGCGGTAGGTGCATTTTCGAGTCTTCTCATATCATGCAGTGAAACACTACAAACAAGTGAGAAAGAAACTGTTCAGAATACTTTATCACAAACCGGTGCAGTAAGTGATAACACTGCAAATTTATCCGAAAACACCACATCAGGCGTTGCTACAGTAATAACAGAAATACCCGAAACGTCTGCAGATACAGTGCAAACTACTATTCGATCCGAGATAACCACTATTACCGATCAGACCACAATTACGCCAACAGTTCCGAATGAAACGCAGGCTACAGAAGCGACAACTGTTACTGAAAAACAAAACGAAAATAACGCTCCGTCTTTTGATATTGACGACAGTGTAATTGTGACAGTAAATCAGGACGGTAGTTTTCATGTGAAATTTCAGGAAGCAGATTGCAGTATCACACTTCCGGCACACTGGGCAGACAAATTTGTTATAAGGAATAATACTGTATATGCTAAAAAAGCTTTCTATAATGGATTTGATGATGGCAAGCTTTTTTCAGTATATTTTAGTGATGAATTAATATCATCCGGATATCCTTTTAAATGCCGAGGAAAAGCTAGCGGAAAATACTGCTATATATCTTATCCTACAGATTGTCGTGTAGATATGACAAACAAAGAAGAAGCAGACGAATATAATATGATGAGTAAAGAGTCCTTTGATTTTGTTCATGATTCATTGGCATGTGAGCCTCTTGACGAAAGACTTGATCCTGTTTTATACGGTGAGATCTCTTCGGGAGGCAGAGAAATAGAAGGATATACAACATCATATGTGTGCGACAATGAAGAAAAGTCAGTACAGTGGATATGTGAGGATACATGGCATATTACTGCACATAGAGTAGTTTATTCTCATGGTGTCCAGTGGTACGAATGCTGGGATACAGATGACGGAGATTACTACGGCTGGATAGATGGGAATTTCCTTGTGTTTTATTTAAAATGATATTGTTAGAAAATATAATTTAATATAGTACATACAAATCCCCATACTCATTAGCCTTGTAAATGAGTATGGGGAAATTTATTGTATTCAGATTTTTTCGAGAGATTTACTTAAAAATGCTTTTGTCTTTTCAGACTGAGGATTTTCAAATATCTGCTCAGGTGGACCCATTTCTTCGATTACACCGTCTGCCATAAAGATTATCTTATCAGAAACATTTTTTGCAAATTCCATTTCATGAGTAACAACGATCATTGTACAGCCGGTATTTTTAAGTTCCTTGATAACTTTCAGAACTTCGCCTGTTAGCTCCGGATCAAGGGCAGAAGTCGGTTCGTCAAAGCAGAGGATATCAGGGTTAAGTGCAAGTGCTCTTGCTATTGCAACTCGCTGTTGCTGACCGCCTGAAAGTTCACAGGGATAGTGATTTATTCTTTCGGAAAGACCGACTCTTTCAATGAGTTCTCTTGCTTTTTTCTCTATTTTTTCAGGTGTATCTGTTTTCATAAGTTCAGGAGCAAGAGTGATATTTTTCAGAACATTGTACTGCGGAAACAGGTTAAATGACTGAAAAACCAGGCCGAAGTGCAGTCTTTTCTTTCTTATTTCATTTTCACTTATTTTACTGTTTGATTTACCGTTGTAGATTTCTTCGCCTTTTACGCAAACAGTACCTTCTTCGGCAAATTCAAGAAAATTGAGACAACGAAGAAGTGTTGTCTTTCCGCTTCCCGATGAACCTATTATGGAAACGACTTCTCCTTGTTCAAGTGAAAAACTGATACCTTTGAGAATCTCGTTATGTCCGAAAAACTTTTTTATGTTATTGACTTCAAGTATCGGCATGATATCAACTCCTGAAATAATTCATTTTATTTTCTATCTTATTAAAGATAAGTGTTAAAATACCTGAAAAAGCAAGATAAAATGCGCCGGTATAGAAAAGTGGCCAGATAAGACCTTCAAGTTTGATATAGTTCTGAGCATTCCATATAACTTCATAAACAGCTATGATCCTTGCAAGTGAAGTATCTTTTACAAGTGTGATAACTTCGTTGCTCATAGGCGGAACTATTTTCTTGATTACCTGAAGAAGTATTACTTTGAAAAATATCTGTGTTTTGGTCATGCCAAGAACCTGACCGGCTTCATACTGTCCCTTCGGTACAGCTTCGATACCGCCTCTGAATATTTCAGAAAAATAGCAGGAGTAGTTTATTACAAAAGCAACCATTACAGCTGTAAATCTTTCCAGAAGATCAAGCTCAAAAATAAGCCCAGGTCCATAGTAGATGATTATCAGTTGCAACATAAGCGGAGTGCCTCGTATTATCCATACAAATGTCTTTGTCAGCCAGCGCAGAGGTTTGAATTTGCTCATCGAGCCGAAACTTATTATAAGTCCGAGCGGAAGAGCAAAAAGCAATGTAAGTGCAAATATTTTTAACGTCATTCCGAAGCCTTTTGAAAGCTCCAGAGTGACAGAAATAAATTTTTCCATCACCTGTGTCCTTTCTGAAAAAGCAACTTATTTAACGAGTGTCAGTTTGTATTTTTCTGCAAGAGCAGGGAGTGTGCCGTCTTCAATAAGTTCGTCCATACAGCTGTTGAACTTTTCAGCCATATCAGAACCTTTTCTGAAACCTACGCCGTATTCTTCAGAAGTAAGAGTAAGACCTATGCCAAGATCAGAATAACTTGTTCCTTCACCTGTCATAGCAGAAGCCATAGTTGAGTCGATTACACACGCATCTACACTTCCTGACTGAACTTCCATAAGTGCGTCAGACTGAGCGCCTACTGCTACAACGTTAAATTCCGCACCCTTTGCAGCAGCTTCTCCTGCAGAAGCAGATTCAACGCTAAATTTAAGTTTTTTCATTGATTCAACGTCACTGTATTTGCTTATTTCATCTTTTTTCATTACAACTACCTGCTCATTTCTTACATAAGGATCTGAGCATTCTGTATTTTTAAGAACTTCATCGGAAATAGTCATACCATTCCAGATGCAGTCGATTGATTTTGATTTTAATTCGAGAAATTTGTTATCCCAGTCTATTACAGTAAACTCTATGTCTACACCTATTTTTTCACCGAAAGCTTCAGCAAATTCTGCGTCAAAGCCTGTCCAGTTTCCGTTCTCGTCCTGAAAGTCCATAGGTGCGTATTCTGTAATACCGACAATCATTTTACCTTTATCAGTGATGTACTTTACATCAGAGCCGGATCCAGATTTTCCGCAACTTCCGAGACACATTAAAAGAGATGTTGCAATCATAGAGGAAAGTATCTTTTTAATTTTCATTTTTAAAAACCCTTTCTGTTTAAATAAAATAAAACAATGAAATTTTAATAAGCCTTAATTATTATACTTTATTTTGAAACTTAAATCAATAGTAAATGGGGGAGATTTTTGAACGTGATGAATATATTGATTTTTTGGATAAGCGTTTTTGATAAGTTGCGTTTTGAGGTCAGGTATGATATAATAAACCGTAGAAAAATGAAGCAACAGTACAAATATAATTACAAATACTAAGTCTGAGAGGTGATTTCAAATGTTGAATATCTTTTTTGGAGAAATACCAGAAGAACGCTTTCCGAATTATGTTTATAATACAAGCATGTATTTTGATAATACGTATCTTGATTCATGGCTGGAAGATGATTTTTCAAAACGTATGATAAAAAGTGTCGATAAAGCTACGGTTCTGAGTGTTAATGCAGTTGATAGCAAAGCACTTGGTGTAATACCAGTAACAAAGATTTCGGGCAGATTGAAAACATTACTTCTCCTGCAACATGATCATACACAGATATATAATGTGTCAAACTGTGGAGATAACTGTGCTAAATGGATTTTGAAGATAGCTAAGAAAAATGATAAAGATATCATTATAAATTTAAGGCATATAATGGATTTTGGCGATAAGCCGTTTGAAATCAGAATAATGAATAATGATATCGTTGTTCATAACATGCAGGAATATGTATTGTATGCGGGTTTGTTTTTATAAAAATCATTCCAAAGATATTTTATATGAGAGAGTGAGGAGAAAAACATGGGAATGTATCTTAATCCGGGAAATATGGCATTTGCAATAGCATTAAACGGAGATTATATCGACAAAACCGGAATGGTTGCACTTATAAATCAGACAATTGATACACCAAGACAGCTTACTTGTATAAGTCGTCCGCGTCGTTTCGGAAAATCCTATGCTGCAAAGACTTTGTGTGCCTACTACGATCACACATGTGATTCACACTCGCTTTTTGATGGTTTGGAGATAAGCCGTGATGACAGTTATGAGAAGTATATCAACAAATATCATATCATTTATCTTGATATGTCAAATATCCTTGAAAAAGTAAAACCTGAAAAACTGATAACCTTTATAAAAGAAAGTGTGGAAACAGAGATATGTCTGTGTTATCCTGATGTGAAAAAAGGTTCATCTTTTGATCAGACTCTGATGAATATGGTTGAAACAACGTGCAGAAAGATTATTATGCTTATAGATGAATGGGATGCTCCGCTCAGAGAATGTCCGGAAGTAAGCAGTGATTACCTCCGGTTTTTGCGAATGCTTTTCAAGAGTAGCAATACAACAGCCAAACTATTTGCAGCAGCATATATAACCGGTATTTTGCCAATAAAGAAAGACGGTTCGCAGTCTGCTATTTCTGATTTTCGTGAATATTCGATGCTTGCTCCCGGAAGATTTGCAAAATATACAGGTTTTACTGAGGCAGAAGTGAAAAAACTTTATAATCGTTATGATATGGATTTTGAAACTGCGAAACACTGGTATGACGGATATAATTTCAGTCAGTGCGATTCAATCTATAATCCATATTCGGTAATGATGGCAATGGAAAATGGTGTATTTGATTCGTACTGGAAACAAACATCTGCTGCCGAAAATCTTTTAACATATATCGGTATGAATATTCAGAATCCATTAAGCAGTCTGCAGGAAAAAATACTTAAACTTATTGCTGATGAACAGATAGAAATAGATCCGAGCGGTTTCGACAATGATTTTACAACTTTTCGTTCTGACGATGATGTTCTTACTTTACTTGTACACCTTGGATATCTTGCTTATAATTCAAATGAAAAACGTGTTCGTATACCAAATGAAGAAGTTCGAATGGAATTTGATAAATTATTGCGTGACCGTTCTCATGCAAAACTCACTTCTCTCATTATGCGTTCAGAACAGCTTCTTGCAGATACGCTTGCCGGTAATGAAAACGCAGTTGCTCAGGCGATAAAAAATGTCCGTCAGACAAACTATGCTCCTCAGTATTATAACAACGAACAATCTTTGCGTTATGCAGTTAAGTTTGCATATATCATTTGCGTAGACCGTTATATGAAAGTTGAAGAATTACCGAGCGGAAAAGGTCTTGCCGATGTTGTATATCTTCCCAAAAACAATACGGCACTTCCTGCACTTGTCATAGAGCTCAAATGGGACGAAACGGCAGACACTGCAATCAATCAGATAAAATCCAATAATTATCCGGCTATATTGTCAGATTACATCGGAGAAATAATTCTGGTAGGTATCGGCTACGACATGAAAACAAAACAGCATAGTTGCATGATTGAAAAGATACAGAAAGAATGAGGAAAAAGTAATGATTGATTTTGAAAATATCGGAAAATATCGTGAGAATAATCGTATTGAAGCTAAAAAGGCACTTGGTGGACTTCCACGCAGTATATGGGAAACTTATTCGGCATTTGCAAATTCTTTTGGTGGTATTATTTTGCTTGGTGTAGAAGAATATTTAGATAAATCACTGCACCCTGTAAATCTTCCTGACCCTGAATCTATGGTTACTGAGTTTTGGAATATTATAAACAATCAAAAAAAAGTAAGTGTGAACATTCTTTCTGATAGAAATGTCACCATTCATGATGTCGATGGTAATCGTTTTATTTCAATCGAAGTTCCTCGTGCAAGTCGTAGTGATAAACCTGTTTATATTGACGGAAATCCTCTTACAGGCTCATATAGAAGAAATGGTGAAGGGGATTACAAATGTACTAAAGATGAAGTTCATGCCATGACCCGTGATGCGTCTATAAAAACTCAGGATATGCTTTTGCTGGAAGAAATGGGACTTGATGTTTTTGATTATGATAGTGTTCATCGTTATCGTATAAGAATGAAAAATTATCGTCCGGGACATGTTTGGGAGGAACTTGATGATGTTGATTTTCTATACAGATTGGGGGCTATGGGCAGAAGTTCAGATGGCAAAATGCATCCTACAGCGGCAGGACTTCTTATGTTTGGTTATGAATATGAAATCGTAAAAGAATATCCCCAATATTTTCTTGATTATCAGGAACATCTTGATAGCGGTACCAGATGGACAGACAGAATAGTTTCTTCATCAGGGGAGTGGAGCGGAAATATTTATGATTTTTACTTTCGTGTTTATAATAAAATCGCTCAGGATGTCAAGATTCCATTCAAACTTGAGGGTGGCGATAGAATTGATGATACACCTGTTCATAAGGCACTAAGAGAGGCTCTTGCAAATTGTCTTATTAATGCAGATTATTATGGCAGACAGGGTGTTGTTGTTATAAAATACAAGGATAGTTTCAGTTTTTCTAATCCCGGAAGTTTTCGTATTGATATTGAAACAGCAAAAAGTGGTGGTATTTCAGATCCAAGAAATGCAACGCTTATAAAGATGTTCAATATGGTGGATATCGGTGAGCGTGCAGGGAGTGGTATACCTAATATTTTCAACGTATGGGAAAAACAAGGATGGACTACTCCAAAAATAAGTGAAAATATTGAACCAGAAAGAATTACGTTATCGCTACAAATTGAAAAAAGTAGCGATAAAAAACAAGCGATAAAAACAAGCGATAAAAAACAAGCGATAAAAACAAGCGATAAAAAACAAGCGATAAAAACAACATTATACAGAGAAAAAATAATTTCATATATAACAGAAAATATAACAGCAAGAAGTTCTGATATTTCATTACTTCTCGGAATAAGTACTCAAAGGACAAGAGCTGTATTGGCTGAAATGGTTAAGGATGAAATGATTGTTGCTGAAGGTGAAAATCGTAATAGAGTTTATAAATTGAAAATGTAATAACAAACCCTCCCAGAATACCGATAATTTTGGGAGGGCTTATGTATTTATTCGTTTTTTGGTGATACAGATGATAGTCTACCGTTTTCTGCTTTTAGTTGTATAGTTGCGTTTTCGCCTAATGGGTTTTTAGCGATAATTATTTCAATATTATTAATATCGTCATAATCACTATCGTTAATACTGTACGAATCTAAATGTAAAAACTCTATTAAATCACTGCAACTTATTAAGCTTGTAGGTAGATCAGAGATTAACGGACGCTTATTGTTGTGATTTACTTTCATTGAATATAATGAGATTATTGAACAATTGTTTTTTAATGCGATTTTCTTTAATGTGTTTGCTGAAATTGAATATTTATCAGAAGAATATGTGTTTTCACAATCGCTGATAGCAGATAAATCATCTATTATTGCTAAATCACACCCAACGTTAATAATAGCTTTCTCAATTGAAGATAGCGAGTGTTCATTTTGAATAGTATTATAAAAGTGTAAAGGTAACTTAGAGATAGAGTCAGCTGTGGAGGCTATATTTTTCCAATCGTCAGCGGTAAAATCTGAGGTGTAGAATTTATTTATCTTAATCTGAGTTTTCATAGATAATATTTTAAAAAATATTGAATCAAGCGAATTTTTTAAATTAATATATAGTACTTTACGATTGTTGAGTGCGTTTATCATTGCGATATGTAAGGCATAATTTGTTTTATATGTGCCTGGTGCTCCGGCTATTAATGATGTAGATGAAGGTGATATAATGGTGAATTTATCAATTTCATTAAATCCATGAATATTGTATTGTAAAAGTTTTTCTGGCGATGCATATTTTTCAATAACATCATAGAGAATGGTATGTATTGGAATGGTTTCGTCTTTTAATTCTTTCATTATTTCCATTTGTCCTTTAAAATCCCATTCAAAAGGTTGCCATTTAATTTCAGGAAGTTTTATATTGAATTTGGCATTATCCTTAAATTGCACATTGTATTTTGGTTTGATTTTATTTATTAGTATTGCTTCATATGCTACTTCTTCAGATTCATTATTGAATTCTGAATATTCAACTTTTATAGTTTCAGCATAACATTCTTTACTAAGATGAGTATTTTTTGTAAAATGTTCTTTTATAATTCTTCTTCGTATATCATTGGTTCTACCAATATATAACACATTATCTTGTTCATTAAGAAAGCGATATAAATAATACTTATTATGCATAGTATCCTCCAAATGATATTAATGTTATTTTTAACATATTTTATGTGTTACTTCCACAACTTTGTTGTTTTTGTATATATCCTCATTAACTTTGCTACTCATTCAGACTCATATTCAAAGTTCCAAAAAGGTAGTATCATCCTACCATAGAATAATTATTTACCAGATGCGTCTTTTATAGTTTAAACATTGAGTGGTACTACGGAAAGTTGTTTGAGATTATGTGCTAATTTATATGATTCTACGTTTTAGTCTGCTTATTAGTCAATTGGTTCCTTAAATACCAATGGTAGTGGGAAATCAACACTTCTTCGTTCTAAGTACACCAAAGATAACTTAAAATCGCACTTTTCATCGTATTTTACATTAAACATATCCATAATACTTCCACCATATTTTACTGGTGTTTCGGGAGTAAGATTTAATATAAATCCAAATGGATATGCTCCTAAATCCGCAACACGGATAGCTTCTGCGGATTCATCTTTTTTTACAAAAACAACAGACGGTCCGCACATTAATTGTCCTGTCTCAATGGGTGTAAGATACATTCTCAAATCGAATAATTTTCGATTAACAGTATTGCTTTCTTTTTCAAGTAATAGTTTATCAAAGCCAAGCCTTTGCACCTCATCATAAGGAAGAATACTACAAAACATGGCTACTATTTGTTTTACTACCTGAAGAATAGGACAGTTTTTAAAAGTAAATTCGACAACATTTCCATGCTCAAGCTGGTTGAGTTTATGTAGAGATTTCACAACATCCATCGCAAAATCACAATAAGTCTGAGCATACCATGCTCCGGTGTTGTTATTACAACTTTGGCATAATGAATACTTGCCCATTCCTTGCTGTAAGTTACAATACTTTGCTTGCGCTCCTTTACTTCTTTTTAGTGCTTCATCACCATTGTATATTTTGGCACGATACCAATTGAAAGCTTGTTTAGGAGGTATATGCTCAAAAGTCAACTTGCTATATTTGCCACAAATATGGCATAGTCCTTCGTGTGTTTCGCTCATTTTCTCTTCCTCCGTCATATTTCTATACATCCTCATCAATTTCGCCACGAACTCTGGTTCAGAGTTCTGCTTCCGCCAGAAGCCACACGTTTCCATAACAGCACAGTCGATGAGCTAATAAGACTTATAAAACTAACAGAACAACAAAGTTACTCAAAATCAGGAAGTTCTTTAGCTTGTTTAGCTAGAAGAAACGGTGGTTCATACTCACTATGTATGTATTTGCTACCGTACGGTATATCACCATTGAGAGCATAGTAATAAAAAATTAACACATACAGAGCAGATAAAGCATATACAGCATTTTTGTAGGTTGCTTCTGAAAAATTTGCACCTCTATTATGCTTAATACCTTGATATGCATTCCACCATGACAATTTTCCAGTATCCCATCCATTAAAAGGCTTAATATCCTTTCCCCATCTACTGATACTAACAGTAGCGTCAACAATTTTTGGATATTTTCCAAGAATTGTTGCCTTGTAATCGGACATATTACCTTTTTCCATACCTGGAATTATTTCAAGACAGAGCAATTTGAACACGGATTCAACCTCGGTACATGATAACACAATCAACTTTGCAAACTCAAATGAATACACATTTTCTTGTTCTTCCGGTTCAATGTATCGAGAAGTGTTTTTCATATCCTGTTCCAGTTCCAAAAAATAGTTCCAGATATTATGTAGTGTCTGTACGGTCATTTCTTCTTTACCTCCGTCATCTCCCTATACATCCCCATCAGTTCCGCCACACACTCTGATTCAGAGTTCAGCTTGCCCCAGAAGCCATACGCTTCCATGACAGCACGGTCGTTGAGCTGATGTGCTTTACGCAGTTCTGGTGGCATAGTAGTTTCGTCATAGAGGTCAGCGAGGGAACAGTCTGGATACTTTGCACGAGCATCAAGTATCATTTGTGCTGTGTGTTCTATCTTTGCCCTCTGCGCATCTGTTGGATGGCACCACGGGAAGTTGTTGTAAACAGCAGGGGTATACCTGTAGTCGCTTTTTAATCGCCCTCCAACTACACGAAGCCATGACATATGAACATTAGATGTCATTACTCCAAACATATACAAATCTACATTCGGAACGAGATACAGCATATTGCTTGCAATAACATCCGGTGACATATAGCCAAATGGTATATATCTTCTTCTTGATGAGGAAACCTCTGGCATTGCAAGATACATTGTAGACGGCTGACGAATTTGTGTAAATATCATTGGAGTTTCAGCAGCAAGTTTTACAGACGCTGTCGGACTTTTTCTCCGACATTCCGCAACTAATTCTAACCTTTTCATAATGGTAGGTATGTTTCTGTACTTTGCTGGGGAAACTTCGTAAAGCCATATACAGTACCTATATTTATTGTTGATGTAATCATCCGCACTTATGTATCTATGTATGAATGGTTCAATCTCTGGATGTAGAGCAATAAGTTCTTTTCTCTCATCTTTGGAGAAAATAAGATTTCCTCCATCTGTAGGTTGGCTTCCCTTACTCATTTCTGGCATATTTTCATATAGAGGCTTGCCTCTGGATTGAATAAAAACATCTGGTGCTGATAAAAGATACCCATTGATATGGCTAACCTTAAGCATAGAGCCATTGCTGAAAATCAACTTTTCGGTATTCGTTTTATAAATGGTAAATCCTATAATAACACAATGAACATGGGCCTTAAGATTTGCCTCACTGTCCCAAATAAAAGATTGATGTGCAAACTGGATTTCTACATTTTTCTTTTCAAATAGGAAACGCCATAGAATGCCGACAGATTCTCCTTGAATAATAGAATTAGTAGACACAAATGATGCTTTAATGCATGTTCCTGCCATTAGATCGGCTGCTTTATTATACCATGCACAGACATAGTCAAGCTTTCCGTGCTTTGGCAAATCATAAAATGCTACTGCCATATCATCCACTTGTGCCGAAGATCGCATTTGATGTCCCACAAATGGCGGATTACCCATAATATAAGATAACCTGTCCTTCGGCACAACACTCTCCCAGTCAATCCGAAGTGCATTGCCCTCCACGATATTCGCATAGCTTTTCAGCGGCAGGAAATTAAGGTTGATCTGCATAATCTGCTCCGTTTCCTGCATCATCTGGCTCTCCGCAATCCACAACGCCGTTTTCGCAACCGTTACAGCAAAATCATTGATTTCAATGCCGTAAAACTGTCCGATACTCACCTGGATCAAGTTTTTCATGCCTAGCATCATCTGCCTATTAGTTTCCTCAAAGAGCGCTTCATTTTCTAATCGACGAAGACTAATATATGTTTCAGTGAGGAAATTTCCACTACCTGCTGCAGGGTCAAGAAATACAAAAGTTGACAGCTTTTGTCGAAAATCATGTAGTTTTTGTTGCTGTGTTTTCTTAACTTTTAAAGATTTGATATCCTCTAGTTCTGCTTTTAAAGCATTGAGAAACAACGGATCAATAACTTTGTGAATATTCTCAATTGAAGTATAGTGCATACCACCTTTGCGACGTGTTTCGGGATTGAGGGTGGATTCAAAAACTGCACCGAAAATAGTAGGTGATATACCAGACCAATCGAAATTTTCACTTGCGTTGTTTAATAAGAGATGTACGATTTCTTCGGTAAATCGGGGAATTTCAATATTTTCATCCGCAAACAGACCGCCATTGACATAAGGGAACGCCAGTAAATCTTCATCAAGATAAGGGTCACGGTCATTCTCTTTGGTATCAAGTATACGGAACAGTTCCACAAGCTTGTGACGTACCTCGTTTACAGGATATTTTTTCAGATAATCATGAAACATACCATGCTTGCCAAAAATACCTGCATCCTCTGCATAAAGGCAAAATACAAGTCGAACGCAGAGTTTGTTAAGACTTTTTAAAGTTTCGGGATCATCAGGATTTTTGTATTGTTTAAGGATAGCATCGTATAGCGCACCAACAAGTTCTCCGGCTTTGAGTGATATCTCCATTTCTTTCTTGATATTTTCATTGTCTGTATCTACAAGAAACTGCAGGCGGTAATATTCTTGTGGCAAATCTTTTAAAAAAATTTGTTCGGGTTCGCTATTTGGCTTTTCCATGTCATAAACAAGAAATTCAGCAAAGTTACAGGTGATAATCCAACGAGGACGTTTAGAATATGGTAGTTCTGCTGCATAACGCTTTGCTTGCTGAAAAGGAGACAGAATTGAACCATCCGACTGTTTGATTCCCTTGCGGAGATCTTTTCCCAGACCTTTCTGTTCAATCATTACGTGAGTTGTATCAATATAGCCATCAATAAATGATGTGTGATCGAGCTTCACTTGATCTTCAAAACTGATGAACTGTTCCGGATGTTCTACGCCATATACATTACACAGAAGCGATAGCCAGAACGCTTGTGATTCACCTTTTTCATACCCTTTATCTTTCCAGTAATCAGCGAATGCTTTCGCAGCGGATTTAATTTCTTTTTCATTCATATGTTTGCTCTCCTTAAAAAAATATATAACAATTTATAATAATTATAACGTATAATCGATATAAACTCAAGTAAGTAAATAGTATTTTGAATAAAAATGTTGGTTAATTTTCGAAGTAGATATAACATTTTTTTCTTGTTGTATTTATTTTGAAAATTTTCTCTTCATACCTCATAAATAATTTTTTCACAAATCCCTTGACAAAGATGTAATTATGCGATATAATTAATCTATAAATTTTAAATGCGATGAAGGGAAATAAAATTCGTTTTCTTCTCATTCCAGAGATGTCGTCCGGAAGTTGATTCTGTGGTGAAAGACGGCAGGGAAGTTCGGATCATAGCTCATCCCGGAGCAGTCGGCTGAAAGCATATTTAGCAAGTAGGTTTGAACGGTTTTCTCCCGTTACAGAGAAGCGTATTTTGGATGATACGATTGAGTGGACATGTTTTTGTTAAAAAGAGTGGTACCGCGGGATAATATGAAGTTTCTCGTCTCTTTTATGCGGTTGCATAAGAGAGCTTTTTTTATGCCATTTTATAGATAAAATTCAGCTGTTCAGCTCATCTGTTAAGGTCAATCTGAAAAACAGTAAATAAAAATCATATACAGAAAGGAACTTTTTAATATGAAAAATGTAGAAAAATACACTAAACAATTTTTTGAAGCTCCTAAGACAGCGATGAAATGGACTCAGAAGTCCTATATCGACAAAGCACCTCAGTGGTGCAGCGTTGACCTCAGAGACGGAAATCAGGCGCTTATTATCCCTATGAGCCTTGAAGAGAAACTCGAATTTTTCAAGTTGCTTGTAAAGGTTGGATTCAAGGAAATCGAAGTAGGTTTTCCGGCTGCTTCGGAAACAGAGTATGAATTTTGTCGTACACTTATAGAAAACAACATGATTCCTGATGATGTTACAATACAGGTTCTCACACAGTCAAGAGAACATATCATAGCAAAGACTTTTGAAGCACTTAAAGGTTCAAAGAGTGCTATAGTGCATCTCTACAACTCAACTTCTCTTGCACAGAGAGAACAGGTTTTCAAAAAGAGTAAGCAGGAAATAACAGATATCGCAGTTTTCGGTGCAAAGCTCTGTAAGGAATATCGTGAAAAGACAGAAGGAAACTTCAGATTTGAATATTCACCTGAAAGTTTTACAGGTACTGAACCTGAGTTTGCACTTGAAGTATGTAATGCTGTTCTCGATGTATGGCAGCCAACAGCTGATGACAAAGTCATAATAAATCTCCCTGTTACAGTATCACATTCTATGCCACACGTTTATGCAAATCAGGTAGAGTATATGTGTGAAAATATGAAGTACAGAGAAAATGTTGTAGTATCACTTCACCCTCACAATGACAGAGGTTGTGCGGTTGCTGACAGTGAAATGGGACTTCTTGCAGGTGCTGACCGTATAGAAGGTACACTTTTCGGAAACGGTGAACGTACAGGTAACGTTGATATTATCACACTCGGTATGAATATGTTTTCACAGGGTGTTGATCCTGAACTTGATTTTACAAATATCCCTGAGATAACAGAAGTTTATGAGAAAGTAACCCGTATGAGAGTATACGAAAGACAGCCGTACAGCGGACAGCTTGTATTTGCTGCATTCAGCGGTTCACACCAGGACGCTATAGCAAAGGGTATGAAGTGGCGTGAAGACGGAAAATGTGAACACTGGACAGTACCGTATCTCCCTATTGATCCTACAGACGTAGGCAGAGTTTACGAGGCTGACGTTATCAGAATAAACAGCCAGTCAGGTAAGGGAGGTATAGGTTACCTTATGGAAACAAAATTCGGAATGAATCTCCCTCCGAAAATGCGTGAAACATTTGGTTATCATGTAAAGAGTGTTTCAGACCATGCACATAAGGAACTTCTCCCAGATGAAGTTTACAAAATATTTATGGATAACTACGTAAATGTGACATCTCCGGTAAATATCAAGGAAATACACTACGTTCAGACAAGCGGAATAGAAGCTTCTGTAACACTCGAATACAACGGAAAGACAGCAGTAGTGACAAACAACGGAAACGGCCGTCTTGATGCTGTAAGCAATGCAATAAAGTCATATCTCGGTATTTCCTATACAATAGAAACATACACAGAACACGCTCTTGAAAATGGTTCTGCGTCAGAAGCTGTTACATATGTAGGTATAAGCGATGAAAACAAGAAGCAGTACTGGGGTACAGGAATCGATACAGATATCATAAATTCATCTGCAAAAGCACTTATAAGTGCAGTAAACTCAATGCTTACAAAGAGCTGATAAACAGTTTTATATGCTGTAAAAAATAAAAACAATAAAAATTTAAAAGGCAGGTTAGTAAAAATGGGAATGACAATGACTCAGAAAATACTGGCTGCACACGCAGGACTCGACAGCGTGGAAAGCGGACAGCTTATTCTGGTAAATCTTGATCTGGTGCTTGGTAATGATATTACTTCACCTGTAGCTATCAGAGAATTCAATAAGCTTGGTAAAGAAAATGTATTTGATAAAGAAAAAGTAACCATGGTAATGGACCACTTTGCACCTAATAAGGATATAAAAGCTGCTGAGCAGTGTAAAATGTGCCGTGACTTCTGCGGTGAAAAGTCAGTTACAAACTTTTTTGATGTAGGAGAAATGGGTATCGAACACGCACTTCTCCCTGAAAAAGGTCTTGTTGTAGCAGGTGATGCAGTTATAGGTGCGGATTCACACACATGTACATATGGCGCACTTGGTGCATTTTCAACAGGTGTAGGTTCTACAGATATGGCGTGTGGTATGGCTATAGGTAAAGCATGGTTCAAAGTACCTACAGCTATAAAATTTAATCTCACAGGCAAACTCAACAAATATGTTTCAGGTAAGGACGTTATCCTTCACATCATCGGTATGATCGGTGTTGACGGTGCGCTTTACAAGTCAATGGAATTTACAGGTGAAGGACTTAAAAATCTTTCTATGTCTGACAGACTCTGTATAGCAAACATGGCTATTGAAGCAGGTGCAAAGAACGGTATCTTTGAAGTTGACGATATCACACTTGACTATATAGAAAAGCACAGCACAAGAAAACCTGTTGTTTTCAAGGCTGATGATGACGCAGAGTATGAACAGGTTATAGATATTGATCTTTCACAGGTTAAGTCAACAGTTGCTTTCCCACATCTTCCTGAAAATGCAAGAACATTTGACAAGATAGATGAAGTAAAGATCGATCAGGTAGTTATCGGTTCATGTACAAACGGACGTCTTGAAGATCTTATCGCAGCTGCTGAGATCATGAAAGGCAAGAAGGTTGCCAAAAATGTAAGAACTATCATAATTCCTGCTACACAGAAGATTTACCTTGAAGCTATGGAAATGGGTCTTCTTAAGATATTTATAGAGAGCGGTGCTGTAGTTTCAACACCTACATGCGGTCCATGTCTCGGCGGTCATATGGGTATTCTCGCAAAGGGCGAACGTGCTGTAGCTACTACAAACAGAAACTTTGTAGGCAGAATGGGACACCCTGAATCAGAAGTTTACCTCGCAAGCCCTGAAGTAGCAGCAGCCAGTGCTATAGCAGGAAAACTTGCTGATCCTGCTGTTGTGATGGCATAAGAAGAAACAAAATAATTTACGGAGGCTTTTCTATGAAATATGAAGGAACAGTTATCAAGTACGGTGATAACGTTGATACAGACGTAATAATTCCTGCAAGATATCTTAACACTATAGATAAAAAGGAACTTGCTTCACACTGCATGGAGGATCTTGACACAACATTTGTAAGCCGTGTAAAAGTCGGTGATATAATGGTTGCAGGTCAGAACTTCGGATGCGGTTCATCAAGAGAACACGCTCCTATCGCTATAAAAGAAAGCGGTATCTCAATAGTTATCGCAAAGAGTTTTGCAAGAATCTTCTACAGAAACTCGATCAATATAGGTCTTGGCATCGTTGAATGTCCTGAAGCTGCAGAAGATATCAAAGAAGGCGATATAGTTGAAGCAGATATGGACAACGGTATTATCTACAACAAGACAACAGGAAAGCAGTACAAGACAGCTCCTTTCCCGGATTTTGTACAGAAGATAATCGAAAATGGCGGACTTATCCAGTCAATAGCTGACGGTGTTATCAAGTAATAATCGGAGGAAAAACAGATGAACTATAATATTGCTTTGCTCAAGGGCGATGGAATAGGCCCTGAAATAGTTGACAGTGCAGTTGAAGTACTGAAGAAAATCGGTGAAAAATTCGGACATACATTTAACTTCACACCATATCTTATCGGTGGTTGTGCTATAGATGCAACAGGAGAACCGCTTCCTGAAGAAACAGTAAAGGGTTGTCTTGCAAGTGACAGTGTACTTCTCGGCGCAGTAGGCGGTCCGAAGTGGGATACACTTCCGGGAAACAAGAGACCTGAAAAGGCTCTTCTCGGTATTCGTGCAGCACTTGAACTCTTTACAAACCTTCGTCCTGCAAAACTTTACCCTGCACTCAAAGATGCATCTCCTCTTCGTGCAGATATCGTAGAAAGAGGCTTTGACCTTGTTATCGTTCGTGAACTTACAGGCGGTATCTACTTTGGTGAAAGAGGAAAGAGAGAAGGCAAGTACGGCGAAGAAGCATATGATACAGAAGCTTACAGCCGTATGGAGATCGAACGTATAGGTAAGGTGGCTTTCGAAACTGCTATGAAGCGTAATAAGAAGCTCATAAGCATTGACAAGGCTAACGTTCTTGAAACATCACGTCTCTGGAGAGAAGTAATGCACAAGATGTCAGAAGAATATCCTGAAGTTGAATATTCTGATATGCTCGTTGACAACGCAGCAATGCAGCTTGTAAGAAATCCTCAGCAGTTTGACGTTGTTGTCACATCAAATATGTTCGGCGACATTCTTTCAGATGAAGCATCACAGATCACTGGTTCTATCGGTATGCTCGCTTCTGCATCACTCGGTTACAACAAATGTGGTATGTATGAACCTATCCATGGTTCAGCACCTGATATAGCAGGTCAGAACAAGGCAAATCCTATAGCAACTATTCTTTCTGCTGCAATGATGCTCCGTTACTCATTTGATCTTGGCGCTGAAGCAGACTGCATAGAAAAGGCAGTTGACAAGGTTCTTGAAGCAGGTTACAGAACTGCAGATCTTCTCGGCGGAGAAGGAACAGCACTCAGCTGTACAGAAATCACAGAAAAAATTCTTGAAATGATTTAATCTTGATTTAAGTTAATTAATACAAGGTGTCGTAAGTAAATTTGCGATGCCTTGTATTTTTTTGCACTTACAAAAATACTTTAAATGTCCTTTTGCCTTAATTTGCAGAGATAAATTTGGCTAAAAAATCACTGAAATAATATTTAAAATAGCTTGAAAAAATATTTAAATTAATTTATAATATAAGTAGTTAGGATTTAAGTTATTTGTTAAGTAATAATTGATTAATGATTAAGATGGAATTTTTAGGAGGAATTGTCAATGACAAGAAACGTAAAAAAAGTGATTTCTGCTTTAGCAGCTCTTTCAATGGCATTTACAGCTGTTTCAGTTTTACCGGCAGATAAGGAAACTGAAAAAGTGCTTGCGATTGAGGGAGTTGAACCTTTGTTTGAAGCAGAATGTGAAGACCTCACACTTAACGGTGCAGAGGTAGCTACAAAGGTATATAATGATGAATATCCGGGATATACAGGAACAGGATTTGTATGGGTTACAGGCAGCGGTAATATTTCATTTACAGTTGACGCACCTGAAACAGGTATGTACAGACTTGAAACAATGGCTCTCATGTACCTTGGAAATGAAGGCGAAAGCAGAGAAGCCAAGGCAACAGTTACAAGCGGTGACTATACAAAGTCTTACACAGTAAAGATCCCTGCAACAGAAACATATGAAAACTTCAGCTTTGGTGATATCAAGCTTATGAAGGGTGAAAATACTATCACTTTCGGTGATGGCTGGGGTTACTGCCTCTATGACAGTGTAAAGCTTACAAAGACACCTAAGCCTGACTTCTCAAAAGCTTCAGATACACCTGTTGACCCGCTCGCAACACCTGAAACAAAAGCGCTTATGAAATATCTTCACAGCGTTTACGGTGAGCATACTATCTCAGGACAGCAGGAAATCTACGGAAGCGGACATGATGGAGATGCAGAAGTTGAATTTGACTGGCTTCTTGAAACGACAGGCAAGCTTCCTGCTATCAGAGGCTTTGACCTTATGAACTACAATCCGCTCTACGGCTGGGAAGATGGTTCTACTGAAAGACTTATTGACTGGGTAACAAAGAAAAACGGTATTGCTACAGTATGCTGGCATATAAATGTACCGATAGATTTTGATAACTACGAGCTTGGTGATGCAGTAGACTGGACTGATTGTACATACAAGAACTATCAGGCTTCAAACAGCACTTTCAATACAGCAAATGTTCTCAAAGAAGGCACAAAGGAAAGAGAATACTTTGAAGCAGCTATGGAAGACCTCGCAGAACAGCTTCTTCTTTGTCAGGAAGCAGGCGCACCTATAATCTTCCGTCCTCTCCATGAAGCACAGGGTAACGAAGGAAACTTCGGCGATGGAACAGCATGGTTCTGGTGGGGCGACAGAGGTGCAGAAGTATATAAGGAACTCTGGAAACTTCTCTATACAACACTTACAGAAAAGTATGGTCTACACAATCTTATCTGGGAATTCAACTCATACAACTATGCAAACTCACCTACATGGTATCCGGGCGATGAATATGTTGATATCGTAGCATACGACAAGTACAATGTTCAGTACAACAGAGATGACGGTAAAAACGGCGGACCAAACCTCAGTGCTATTTCTGCTATCTACAACTATCTTGTAGAACTCACAGACGGTGGCAAGATGGTTGCTATGTCAGAAAATGATACAGTACCTTCTGTTGAGAACATGATGATAGAAAATGCAAGCTGGCTCTACTTCTGTCCATGGTATGACGACTATCTTATGAGTGAAAACAATCAGGACTTTGAAGAACTCACAAAGATGTACAACAGTGAATTCTGTATTACACTTGATGAGCTTCCTGCAGATCTCTACAGCACAGGCGATTCTCAGACACCTCCTACAACAAAGCCTGTAGATCCACCTGCAACAGAGCCTTCGGAAACAACTCCTGCAGATAAGCCCGACTTTATGTACGGTGACCTTAACAGTGACGGAAAAGCTGATCTTACAGACCTTTCATATCTTTCACTTTATCTTCTCGGAGATACAAAGCTTGATGAAAACCAGCTCGAAGCAGCTGATGTAAGTTATGACGGTACAGTAAACCTTGCAGACCTTGCACATTTCAAGCAGTTTGTTTCTAAAGACAATGTAGTTCTTGGAAAATAAAAAAAGTATATATTTATAAAAAATAAATAAATCAAAAGAAAAAAGCGTTCCATATCGGGCGCTTTTTTCTTGTAATTTTGCTCTCTTTATGATATACTTAAATATAATAAACGATAAATATGATAAAAGAAAGCAATGGTGATCTTAGTGAAAAAGGCATTTGCAGTGATTATACTTCTGCTTGTTGCAGCAGGAGGTTTTCTGGTATATGATCAGTATGGGAAAAAAGATGATTCGGAAGGAGAGCCTTCTGTTCCTGCTATTGTGGTTTCAGATTCTGACGTTAAGGAAGCACAGAGCGAAACAACAACAGAAATTTCTGAGGAAGAATTTATACCGTCTGTAACGATTGAATGTAAAAACAGTGATATACACAAAGGTGAACTTATTCTTGTAAACAGGGATTTTGCTTATGTTGGTGAGAGTAATACATCTCTTTCAAATATATATTCGATGAAAAATGATTCATATTATGTAAATTCAACTAGTATGCTTCTTGAAACCAAAATGATAAATGCTATCAACAATATGCTTGCTGATTTTCAGGCACAGACAGGAATAAACAATATCCTTGCAAACAGCGGATATCGTTCGGTAGCAGAGCAGACAGAATTATATAATGCAGACCTTGCTTCTACCGGACTTGAAACTTCTGAACTTGTTGCACCTCCGGGAAACAGTGAGCATCATACAGGTTATGCAATGGATTTTGCAATAAATGACGGTGAATCATATCCGGCAGTACGGAATGAAGGCGAGTATACATGGATATATGATAATGCAGACAAATATGGTATGATACTCAGATATACAGAGGAAAATAAAAATATAACAGGTTATATGGCAGAATCATGGCATTTCAGATATATAGGAAAGCCTCATGCTTCTATAGTAAAACAAACAGGAATGGCATATGAAGAATACATATTCTTCTTGAAAAAATTCACTTTTGAAGAGCCTCTTGAGTATAAATACAGTGATAATGAATTTTATAAGATATATTTTGTAAATCAGAATCATGACGGTGATATTACAGAAGTACCGCTCACATATGATGCAATTACTTCAACAGACCCTGAAGCATACAGTGTATCAGGAAATAATATGGACGGATTTGTAGTAACTTTGAAAGTTGATAAGCTTTCTGAAAATTATAAAGAACTTTCAGAGATCGTTACAACTGCTCCTGAAGTAACAGAAACCGAATCTGTATCAGAGCAGGTACCGGAGGATATAGTGACGGAAACCACAGAACAGGAGTGATATTATGAAGAAAAGGGATTATTTGTGGGTTTTATCAATACTTATTATGTCGTCATTATTTGTTTCGTGCAGTGATAAAAGCATCGAAAAAAATTCAGAAGCAAGTCCGGCAGTATCAGAATCAGATAAAAATGACATAAATCAGGAGGAGAATGACGGAGATATGATATCAAGAGCGCTGGTCAGAACAGGAAATACAAACAGAATAAAAAAAGTCATAGAGCGTGCCCGTAACGGTGAAAAGCTGAAATTTGGCTACATAGGCGGTTCTATAACAGAGGGTTCATCTGCAGGAAGTCAGAAATGTTATGCAACATTGTCGTCAGCAGGATTCGGAGAAAAGTTTGGGTGCGAGGTTGAGTGCATAAATGCCGGAATAAGCGGAACACCGTCAATTCTCGGAAATGTAAGGGTACAGAGAGATATTCTGGATCATAAACCTGATGTTATTTTTCTTGAGTTTGCAGTAAATGATTCAAGTAATGAAGCCGATATGCTTTCAAGAGGTTCGTATGAGTCACTTCTGAGAACCTGTCTTGAAGCTGAAAATGAACCGGCGGTTATTATCCTTATAAGCTGTCAGGAAAATGGTTACTCGTGCGAAGAACATATGACAGCACTTGGCGAGCATTATGACCTACCGGTAATCAGCACAGGAAAGGCAGTTTTTCCGGAAATTAAAAACGGAAATATGACATGGAAAGATTTTTCTGATGATACTGTTCACCCTAATGTATACGGACACGGAATCTTTAAAGATATGATAATGCATTATTTTGACATGGCAGACAAATCAGAAAAAGACGGTGAGTTCACGATAAATGATACACCTCTTTACAATGCCGATTATCAGGGTGCTGTATATCTTGACGCTTCAAACCTTGAAGGATACGATGCAGGTTCATTTGATCTCGGTACATCAAATAAATTTTTCCAGAGTGGCTGGGCATATAAAGGTACAGGGGATAACAAACCACTTAAATTTAAAATAAAAGCCAGAAAACTACTTATGATTTATCGTACAGACAACAAGGAAGTTCTCGGTGCTCTTTCTGTAAATATCAATGGTGAAAGAGTAAAAGTGGTAAGCGCATACGACCGCAACGGCTGGGGAGGCCCTGTAATAGTTCAGATATACGACGGAACAGAGCCGGCTGACCTTGAAGTAGAAATGATGATGCTTAACGACCATAAGGATAAGTTTTTTGATATACTTGGATTTGGGTGTGTTGAGTAGAGTTGAAATCATCTGAATGATAAAAGAAGTCGGAACTTCTCAGGTTTGAGTTGTTTCGGCTTTTCTTGTATGGGTTTAGTCTTTGTGTAAAATAAAAAATCTAGAGATGAGCAAAACGCCGTAAAAAATCAGTGCATTTATGAAAAATGAAAAACCTGAATGCGTTCAAACAGAAATTTATAGACAAGCTTGGGCAATTTGCCAAAACCGTTGACAGAAATAAAATTATCATTTCAGACAAGGCAAGATATTATGACGGTGGTCAGATTTATGAAGCAGTAGAGCGTTCATCAAAAAACCTCGGTACGATACCTGATATATATTTTGTTCATCAGGTAGATACGGAAAATCAGGACATGGTATTTGGAAAATACGGTGCGCTTGATGCATTGTGTGACTTGAAAAAAGAAGGAAAAATAAGATTTACAGGCATTGCCACACATTATTTTGATGTTATGCTTCGTGCCGAAAATGACATCAGGGTAGACGTTATTCAGGGGAGCGGAAATATTTTAGAACGTGGTATGCTGGAGAGAATCTGCGATTTTTCAGCGAATAAAGGATTTATTTTAAACAAGGTATATGCCGCAGGTGTTCTTATCAATCCTTTTACACCCGAAGAACTTATCAGCGGAATACTGCACTATCCGTTTTCATGCGCCCTTCTTGGAATAGGTACTATATCACAGGCAGATGTGGCTTTCAGGGAGTACACACCCGTAAACTTTTCGTTTGATTCGGTAATAAAAAGATTGCAAGCCGGATTTGAACCCATCTGCTGTACAAGATGCCAGCGTTGCAAATGTCCGCATGGAACCGAAATACATACTATTTTCAGGCAGTATAATTATTACCATTTAGGAAAGGACTTCTGGGCATTAAAGAAACTCAGTCTTGACATAGAAAGTTCAGCACACAACTGCATGACCTGTACCCATACAAGCTGTATGAAAAACTGCCCTTTGAAGCTGAATATTCCGGAACTTATGATGAAAATAAGCTTGCTTGTAAAAGACAGGATAGAGTATGATTACAGGAATTTGTTTTGAGGTTATTAAAGTTCAAAGTGCAAAACAGTTATTGAAAACTTTTTGATTTTATTATATTAAGGTTCTTAGTGTTTTGACGATATATATTATATAAGAGTATCTTTTTACCATCGTACAACAAGGAGGTGATTGTATGCAGATTAACAGAGATAATTATTCATCATATTCAAAAATGATACAGCAATTACTCGGCGGAAAAAACGGCACTCCCGATCCTTATGGAACGGATTATGGAAATTATTCGTTGCGTTACACGCCTACAGAACGACCATTTACAAAACCTGATTGGAGTAATATAGCAACAAAGCAAAGTTCATCTACAATGTCTGAGAAAGAATTTGATTTAGCTATTAGAGAACTTGCAAGAAAAGAATTTTCCTCCGATAATAAAGACCATAAAATGATACAAGGATTGATGAGAAAATATCAATCAGTTGTAGCACCTGATAGAAAAGCTATATATGAAAATAGCATGAAAAAAACCGGTGGTAAAATGAATGCAGCGTGTATGTTCTGGAACAGTAGGGGTGATAAGAGTTTGGCATATCACCCTATTACAGGTAGATGGTCTGTTTTTCCTACAGCAGAAGAACAAGATCGTACACGTCAGTTTTATTCAATATATAATGATGAATTGAAAAGATTAAATGCCGAATACGGAGAACAATCACGAGGCAGAATATCTATGGACACAATCCATAAGGATTTGGCGATAACTTCTTCTGTCGGAAATGGAAAATTGGATATAAAAATCTAGAATTTTTAACCACGCAGTTTTATTTGCGTGGTTATTTAATTGATGCAGACAAATTTCTCATGTTTCTTATCATTCTTATCGCTTTCTTATCACTTGACAAGAATGATAAGAAAGAGTATAATATTGATAAGAAAGATTATGCTAGGCTAGGAGGAAAGTTATGCTAGAGAATAACAATACCGAGTTTAAACGTGAATTTGTTGATGAAATAAAAAAGACAGTTATAGCATTTGCGAATACTGCAGGCGGTAAAATATATATTGGTGTCGATGATGATGGAAATGCAATTGGTTTGCCTGATCCTGACAGCGTTATGCTTAAATGTTCAAATACAATTCGTGATGCAATTCGTCCTGATATTACAATGTTTGTAAATTATAATGTTGAAATAATTGATAGCAAATCTATTGTTGTTATTGATGTTCAGCGGGGTACATCAGTTCCATATTATCTTGAAAGCAAAGGTATCAGACCAGCTGGTGTTTATGTTCGTCAAGGAGCGTCAAGTGTTCCTGCCAGTGAAACGGCAATTCTGAAAATGATAAAAGAAACAGACGGAGATAAATACGAAAATGCAAGAAGTGTTCAGCAGGAACTTACATTTAATTCTGCCAAAAAAGAATTTGCAACCGATGGAGTTGCTTTCAATGAACAGACTATGCGTACACTTAAATTGATAAGTGATGACGGTGTTTATACAAATCTTGGTCTGTTGCTTTCTGACCAGTGTCCACATACCATCAAGGCAGCAGTTTTTGAAGGAGTGGATAAATATATATTTAAGGACAGAGCAGAATTTACCGGTTCTTTACTGGAACAAATCAACTCTGCTTATGAATATATCAACAGATATAATCGTACACGTTCCGAATTTGAGGGAATACATCGAATAGATATAAGAGATTATCCTGTTGAAGTAATCAGAGAGGCTCTTCTTAATTCTGTTGTGCATAGAGATTATGCTTTCAGTGCAAGTATTCTTATAAGTATTTTTGAAGACAGAATCGAGATCGTTTCAATTGGCGGACTTGTAAGAGGAATAACAGAGGACGAAATATTTATGGGGCTTTCAGTTCAACGAAACGAAAGTCTTGCCAATGTTTTTTACCGACTTAATCTTATTGAAGCATTTGGAACAGGAATTCCAAAGATATTTAGATTGTATGAAAAATTTGATGTCAAACCAAGTATAGAAATAAGTGATAATGCGTTTAAAATAATTTTACCTAATACAGTTTTATTAAAAGAAAAACATTCAGTTACAAAGCAAAAACATGAATTTACCGATGATGATATTATTCAGGCGTTTAAAAAAACAGGTGTGTTTACAAGAAGTGAAGTTGAGAAATATGCAAATGTTTCTCAGGCAGGTGCATCACGGATAGTGCGTTGTTTGTTGAATAAGGGTAAAATCACCAGAATCGGTAACGGAAAAAGTATCAGGTATATCATAAATTAAAATCGATATTACACAAATTTATTTTCATTTTTGAATTGCTTTGTTTTTTAGTTTTTCTGTTTTGAGTAAAAATCAATAACTCACTTAAAACTTAGTTGCAAATGCACTCAACTTTTAGATGAAAAATATATCACTTATTTAAAAACAACAAAACTCCACCAACTCTGATTTATAATTGAGCGGTGGAGTTTATTTGTTATTATGATTTTTTATTTAACTTTTTCCAGTAAGGAACAAAGAAGCAGATTGCTGCAACGAATGAAATAAAATCTGCAATCGGTGTTGACCAGCCTATGCCGATGACGTTTTTGTTCATGTGGAAAAACAACATAAACGGTATGTCTATGATACCTTTTCTGAACATGGAAAGTACAAGTGATCTTGTTTTTTCGCCTGTTGCCTGAAATATGGTGACTACGAGAAAATTTATACATAAAAAAGGACCTGACAGGCTGAGGATTCTGAGAAAGACTTTGCCGTAGGCGATAGTATCGGCATCGTTTATGAACATTCCTGTTACATTTGCCGCACCGAAGAAGAGGAAGAGTGTACCTGATACAGATATTATCATACTGTACAGAAGTGTGGTCTTTATTGAGTCGAGCATTCTTTTTCTGTCGCCTGAAGCGTAGTTGAATGCTATGAGCGGAAGAACACCCTGAGTAAGACCGTTTGCTATAGCGATAACGAGGAAGTCAACTTTCTTTGCGATACCTATTCCGGCGATTGCTACAGTTGAGTATGAAGCGATGAAGTTGTTGAGTATGATATTTGAGATTATCGCCATAAGATTTATGATAAAACTCGAAAGACCTATTATCACAACATCTTTTGGAATGTTATACTTTACAGTATACTTTTTAGGATTGAAAGTGATGACAGTTGTGTCTTTCTTACTTCTGATAAATATCAGAAAATATATTGTCGCACAAACATTTGAAAGCATGGTAGCTATAGCTGCCCCTTTAAGTTCAAGACCTAGTACCGAAATAAATATCGGGTCAAGTATGATGTTTAGTATTCCGCCGATCGCTACACCTGTACTTGCTTGTTTTGAATATCCCTCCGCTCTTACAAGGTGCGAAAGCATGGTGTTCATTACTGTAGGAATACCGCCTATAACAACGACCCATAAGAGATAGTCAAAACAGTACGATGATGTGTCGCTGTCCGCTCCGAGCATAGGAAGAATACTTTTGCTGAATATGAGCATGATAAGACAGTAAATCACTGTTACAGTAAGGGCTGTCCAGATACTGAAAGCTGATGTATGTACTGCTTTTTTGCGTTCGTCCATTCCGAGCTGTCTTGCAATAAGACTTGAACCGCCTATTCCGAAGAGGTTGGCTATGCCTGTAAGGAAAATAAACGCAGGAAGTACAACAGTTGCCGCGGCAACTTGTCTTGGGTCATTGAGCTGACCGATAAAAAATGTGTCAGCCATGTTGTAAACAACGGTTATAAGCTGACTTATTATTGTTGGAATAATAAGCAGTATAACCGCTTTTTTTACAGGAATTTTTGAAAAGATTTCCGTATTGTCTTTCATTTGTTGATGTAACTCCTTGATATGAAATAATATTTAAGTGTCGAAAAAAATCACACTGAAAAGTATTATATCACATTTGAGGAGAAACATCAATTATCTTTTTTTATAAATTTTCCGTTTCTATAAGGTAATCATACTGTTGTGCAACGGCGTTCCATGTCTGCGCACCGACTACGCCGTTGACAGGGAGACCAAATAACCTCTGAAATGTTATAACAGCATTTTTTGTCTGATTTCCAAAGTAACCTGTTACAGGAATTTCGGGAATGTCATTGTAATATCTGCCGACAAGAGAGATGTATGTCTGAAAATCACGTACATCATTACCGCGCATTCCTTCAGAAAGGATAAATCCCGGATATGCTTTTGCTTTTTTCCCCGAATAGCCTTCGGGAAGTCCCGATATGATCTCGTCATAGATCCTGCGTATCTCGTTCCATGTATTCCGGTCAACAATACCCGTTACAGGTAAACCGTAAAATTTCTGAAATTGTTCTACGGCAGATCTGGTCTGAGAGCCAAAATAATTGTCAAGAGGGAGCAGATTCAGAGCAGGGTTGAAGTAACCGATGACATTGAGAAAATACTGTACAGTGCCGACACCAAGACCGCTCATACCTTCAGAAAGGTCAGAGGAAAACGGAACTTCTGCTTCCGAATAACTTACACCTTCGGATATAAGGTCAGTCAGTCTTTTTACTGCAACATAGTAACGTTTTATTGCATACCATGTTGCTTTGTTTACGATACCTGTCACAGGTAAGTTGAAAGCCCGCTGAAATTCGCTTACCGACTTTTCTGTATTTATATCAAATATTCCGTTTGCTTCGGGAATGCGTGGTATAGCAGGGTAGTTTCCTGAAATTCGGTTGAGTTCATTCTGGAGTATAGTTACATCATTTCCTGCATCACCTGCTTTAAGCGGAAATCCCGGATAAGATTCTTCTATAGACTGTACTTTGGCGTCGGAAACAATATTTATATCATTTCCATAATAATATTGAAGCATCTCATAAGGAGTGTATCCCTGCCTTGCAAGCGTGACAGTACCCCATTGTGAAAGACCGTCACATTTTGCAGTAGTACCGTTGCAGAACTGAGTAAAATACGGTTCAATCTTGCCCTGCTTTACGACATACTGGTCAAATATTTCATCAACGATATCACTTATATTCTGAAATATATCACGATTTTTTACAAATGCCTGATCATATCTTGTGGAATTTGTTATGTCAAAATCGTATCCTCTTGAACGGTACCATTCGGTATAAATGCGGTTGAGAGTGTAGGTGATAATAACATATATATTGGCACGAAGAGCGGTTTCGGGCCATGTCGGATAAATTTCGCTTGATGCTACATTTTTTATGTAGTCGGTAAACGAAACTGTTACATTTTCAGCATTGCTGTCGGGCGTGCCAAGATGTACGGTTACAGATTCGGGTATGTACGGATATATTATTTCTGCCATGTTTGCCTCCTAGAGTGTGTACTGCTGTTTTTCGTCATTTATGATAGGGTCTGTGTTTCCGTCTGCAGCAAAGTCTTCAAGAAGATTTGCGTTTTGCAAAGATGTTACTTTATCAAATACAGAAACGTTCATTAACACATAGGGGACATATTTTTCGGCAGTTACAAGGATATTATATGTTCCGTAAGGAACAACAACATCTTCGGGGGCTTGTGAGTAACTTTCAGAGGGAACATCAAGTTCAAAAATTTTGCTCTTTCCGTTTTCATCGGTTTTTGAAGTATCTATTATGTTCATGGATTCAAGTGTACCGGTAAATACAGTTACATCTGCACCATGAACAGGATAGAGACTTCTGAGAGTTGTTACATTTACAATGACATATCCTGTACCGCCTGTACCGTTTGTTTCTTCGTTTTTGTCGGAGTTTTCATGAATATCTTCCGGCATATTTTTTAAAACAGGTTCGGATACAGAATTGTACAGGGGATTTTTTGTTCTGGCAATGTTAAACATATTCATTGCTTGCTGTCTGTAGCTTTCGATTAATGTTTTGTCCATAAAAAATACCGCCTTTCGTTTTATTTTAAGGGGTATTATATTATATGCAGAGAAAGCAGTAAATGTTACATTGAATATCCAAGATTTAAAGCAGAAATATTTTTTTGTATAAGGTCATTTTTCTTAGCAGGGATTATTTTTTCAAAAACCTGAGTAACGGTGGAGATGTTTATCCCAAAAAGCATATCCGAACATTCTTTTATGGTTTTTCCGAGCAGAATTATATTTGCCATGCGGGGAAGAGCGTTGTTCTGAGCTATGTCTGATGCCGGAAGCTCAAAACATTTTATATCAGTCCTGCGTGATTTCTTTTCGATCATAGAATTATCGGAAAAAAGCTTTCCGCCTGTGCAGAGCTTTTTTTCAAATTTGTCAAAAGAAGGCTCGTTCATGGCAATAAGTATATCAGGGCTTGTAACAAGCGGAGAACCTATTGCATCATCGGAAATGCATACAGAACAGTTTGCAGTTCCTCCACGCATTTCCGGACCGTATGACGGAAGCCATGATAATTCTTTTCCTATTAACATCGCACTGTATGCAAGGCATTTTCCGATAAAAAGTACGCCTTGTCCTCCGAATCCTGATATGATTATTCTGGTGAGCATTTTTATATCAACCTTTCTTGCATTATCACTTGTTCCATACATCTGTATCTTTAAAAATTCCAAGAGGATAGTACGGAATCATCTCTTCACGTATTCTTTTAAGGGCTTCCGAGGGAGTCATTCCCCAGTTTGTAGGGCATGAGGACAGAACTTCAACAATCGAAAATCCACGTTTTTCTTTCTGATTTTCAAAAGCTTTTCTAATAGCCTTTTTCGCTTCTTTTATGTGAGGAACACTGTCAACAGCTACTCTCTGTGCAAATGCAGTACCGTCTATTTGTGAAATGATCTCACATACTTTCAGAGGAAAACCGTTTGTTTTCGGGTCACGTCCATACGGAGTTGTCTGCGTAATTTGTCCGGGAATAGTGGTAGGTGCCATCTGACCGCCTGTCATGCCATAGATAGTGTTGTTTACAAATATTACAGTTATATTTTCACCTCTTGCAGCTGCGTGTATTGTTTCGTTTGTACCTATAGCCGCAAGGTCACCGTCACCCTGATAAGTAAATACGAAAAGTTCCGGATCAGCTCTTTTTACACCTGTTGCAACAGCAGGCGCACGTCCGTGCGGTGCTTCTATCATATCGCAGTTGAAGTATTCATAAGCCATTACCGAACAGCCGACAGGACTTATACCTACTGTAGTACCTTCTATATTCATTTCATCTATCACTTCTGCTACAAGACGGTGAATTATGCCATGAGTACAGCCGGGGCAATAGTGCGTCTGCACATCGGCAAGTGATTTTGGTTTCTGAAATATAACGCTCATTTTACTGTCTCCCTTCTGATAATTTTATTATCTCTCTGAGCAGTTCTTCAGGTTCGGGGATCACTCCGCCTGTTCTTCCGTAAAAACTTACAGGTACAGAGCAGTTGGTGTACAGTTTTATATCATTTACCATCTGACCTGCAGACATTTCTGCACACAGGATATGACCGGCATTTTTGCATGAGTTGCGAAGCTCATTTTCCGGAAAAGGCCATAGGGTCTTAGGACGGAAAAGACCGGCTTTTATACCTTGTTTTCTTGCCTCATTTACAGCAGAACGTGCTATTCGTGCGGTAGCACCATATGCAGTTATTACTATATGTGCGTCGTCACACAGATATGTTTCACAGTCGGCACAATTATTACTTATCAGTTTGTATTTTTCGTTTCTTTGTAAAACAGATTTTTCAAGTTTATCAGGTTCGAGAAAAAGTGAGGTTACTATATTATGTTTCCTTTTGTTTTTATGTCCGTCACAAGCCCATGATTTTTCAGGGATATCATTTGTTTTTTCGGGGAAGACTACAGGTTCCATCATCTGACCTATAAGTCCGTCCGAAAGTATCATAGTGGGTATTCTGTATCTGTCGGCAGTATCAAATGCGGTAAATACCATGTCAACAGATTCCTGAACAGATGCAGGAGCATATACTACAAGATGAAAGTCACCATGCCCGGGTGCTTTTACCGCCTGATTATAATCAGACTGAGAAGGCTGTATACCGCCGAGTCCCGGTCCTCCTCTCTGCACATTTACTATTACACACGGAAGGTCGGAGCCTGCTATATATGAAATACCTTCACTTTTGAGTGAAATTCCCGGAGATGAGCTTGAAGTCATGGCACGAACACCTGCCGAACTTGCTCCAAGCACCATATTAATAGCAGCTATTTCACTTTCTGCCTGTAAAAATACACCGCCTCTTTTTGCCATGTTTTTGGCAAAGTAAGCTGCGACTTCCGTCTGCGGTGTTATAGGATAACCGAAGAAACATTTACAGCCTGCTCTTATTGCAGCTTCTGCAAGTGCTTCATTGCCTTTCATCAATACTTTATTCATGACAGTACCATCACCTTTCAACAGTTATTGCATAGTCCGGACACATAACAGCACACATTGAGCATGAGATACACTGTTCATTGTCAGTACAGACGGCAGTGTAGTATCCTTTGAGATTATGTTTTTCATAGTCAACAGAAATAATTTTTTTAGGGCAGACTTCGGTACATAATCTGCAACCTTTGCATCTTTCAAAATCAATAGTGATCATTTGTTGTCGCTCCTTTTTAAGTAAAGTTCCATGGTGGTGAAACCATAATTTTTACCGGAAAATCATTTTCGGATATTTTTTTATCTGTATTGCTTTTACAGGTAAATAAAACAGGAAGTCCCGAAAGTTCAGAGATTTTATCGGCATATCCGAGTGTGTTTTTTATTACATCGGTATCGGTTTCGTTTCCCAGATTTGAATTGTTTACAAGTCCTGTACAACGAAGTCTTGAAGCATTTTCTATTTCTTTGATATTTTCGATAATATTATTTACAGAAAAATCAGGTGAACGATATACATTAAAAACATACAGCATATCAGTTGCATCTTTATATGTGCTAAAAACATCGTTATACCGACCGAGAACGAAAGCACCTGAATCATCACCGCCAACGTCAACTATATGAAAATCAGTATTTTCTGTTTCAAATCGCATATCAAAATCAAGTACAGGAATATCGAGATTTGTATTTGCATATACAGGAGAAATAAGTTTTATATTTTTCTTTTCAAATATTTCTGTAAAATCCGAAGTTCTGAAATATGGATTGACTATATCGAGGTCTGTCACAGTTACTTTTCCGTATCTGCACATTTCAAAAGCAAGATTTACAGCAAGGTTTGTTTTTCCTGCTCCGTACTGACCGGTCAGTACAGTTATTTTTTTGAAGTTATGATTCACAGCATAGTGCGCCTCCGTCTTTTTCTGTTGTATATCTGTTCTGATTGTTCTGAGCTGCCTGCTTTCCTTGATTTATCGCATGACTGAGCATTTTTGTATCCGGCATTATCTCACCTTTGCGCACTATTTCACCTGTACGGCTTTCCATTTCGTAGTTTTCAAGAATAATACGTGCCGCCGCAACTCTCGATTGCATAGTTGTATGACAGTGAGCGGTAAACATCTGAAGCAGAGAATACCATGAGCTTCCGTGTAATCCCGACATAAGAAAAAGAAGTTCTTTTTTCTCGATCGTAGGCATATTGTGAATAAGTTGTACGAGGTCTTCTTCTATCTTGGAATCATCGTTCAGATCAGCGATATCGTCACTTAGCCACGGATACTGTACAGAAAGGTAGTATGTCAGAGGATTCTGACCGAGAGATGTAAACCACATTTCCCATTGAATGAGATCGGGGCAGGTGATCCCTTTTTCCCAGTTTTGTATAGTCTTTTTTGATACACCAAGTTTTTGGGCTACATAGTCCTGCGTTTTCCCGGAAGCTTTCCGTGATTTTTTCAGAACTTGTGATATTTTTACTATAGTTTCATTATTGTCTTGTTTTACCGGCATTATAACATCACCTTTAAAATTTTTTATAAATAAAAGAGAAAAAAATGTCGCTTTTAAAAATATAAAAGAGAAAAAAATTTCTTTTTGGGTTAAAATTTTTTGTGTCTACCTGATTTATGCAGGCAAGACACAAATATAATAATGTTTACTTCAGTAAATATGATAACATAAAAATTGTAAAAGGTCAAGGGTGGGAGAGCTGGATTTTTAAATAAAAGTATTGTATTAAAAAAATTATTTTTCATTTCTTTGCCGTTCGAGCATTTCGAGCATACGTTCTTCGATACGTTCCTTATTTTGAGTGGATAGGTGTTCAAATAAATTTATAATATACGTTGTACATGAGCGGGAAGGCGAGAGAACTGTTTTTACATTTGTAAGTCCTGCAAGATAGTCGAGAGAAACGTTGTAGTACTTTGCGATAGTAATTGCTTTGTCCAGAGGAATATCAGTTTCACCGCGTTCATATTTGCCATAATGATTCATAGATATGCCGATTATTTCTGCAAATTGCCGTTGTGTCAGATCGGCATCTTCTCTCATATCTCTAAGCCTTTGGTATATTGCCATAAAAATACACTCCTTTGATTGTAAGTTATAACTAAATTTTATCATATTTGATGTAATATAATTGACATTTACATTATATATATGGTATAATCAAATAAGATAAATTCTATAGATGGTTTCATAGTGGAAATATTAAATAATATTTGAATTCTGTGATTAAAAGGATGGTAGATTTAATACAGTTATTTGTTATATGTCATTGCTGAAATCATAGTCGGGGAGTGTGATATAGAGAACAGTATTTCAACAAACTAAAACATAAAAAATTGTTTTAGTTTTAAAGTCATCATAGATGATATCAGCAGAAATATTGGAGGGGATAATTTTCATGAGTAAAATTATGGTGATAATAAGTGTATCAGTATTGGCATTGCTTTTTTTATCATGGTTGATAAGTCAACTGATAAAGTTGAAAAAACTTAAGGAATGTAATACATTAGAATCATGTTTTGGAGAACCATTGCATTCTGATATGTTTACATTTTCAGATGTAAAACAGTGGGTGAAAAAACGTGAGGACAAGTTGAAAAACGATTGCAAAGCAGTGGTTCTTAAAGTTAATCATGATACATTACGTGAACTTGGAAAGGATATTGATTTAAAAACAGATCAGAAAAATTATATAGTTGTGGCGATAATTAACAGGCAAAAAAGTATAGACGATTCAGTTTTAGTGCAATATAACAGGCTCGATGACAGTCTTGAAAATATATTGGATAAAGGTGACGGTGTACTTGTGATAGGAGGGTAAAATAATGTTATTAGGATGGCTTTTAAGAGGGTTAGTTGTTGCAGCAACAGCGACAGCGGTGGTTGCAACTATAAGTATAATTGTTTCAGGAATGGTAACCAAAGAAAAAATTAAACAAGCATTATCTGAAAAGGGTGTTGAAGACGCAATAGTCAAAAAAGTTGATGAGTGTAATAATTGTGTTACACTTGAATCTTTAGAAACAGTATATGAAGTAAAAGGTAGCGATATCGACTGTGATATTGACGTTGGAGACAGAATTTATTGTTATTAAATTTTATAGGAGTGAAATTATGAGTATGTTAAATAATGGAAATCAATGGCAGAACACAGGGGATAGAATATCAAATCCAAATTTTTTTGATATTATTTTTCGAATGAAGGCAGATGATGGTATAAAAGAAATGGCAAAAAAAGGTGTTAAGGCGATTAAAGATATTAAGCAGTCAGCAAGTGATACTTTTCAGGCAATAGTTGATGAAGAATATGCTAAAATGTGTTTGCCGATTTTAACTATGAATGATTGTTTAACCTGGGTAAAAACACAAAAAATGATTTATCCACAAGGAAGATATTTTTTTATATATGTTGAAGAAAATCCAGTGCCAAGAAATGAAAATGATAATTTTTCTGTTGCAATAGCACTTTTAGACGAATACAAAAAACCGATTTTTATTGGTAGTGAAAAGAAAAGTTTATTTTCACCTGATTTTACAAAGTCAAAAAATAATCAGGATATAGTGTGTTTAGTTGTTCCAGTTGGTAATATTGATAATAAATTGATAAAAACGTTGAATGGTACACCATCTGTACTTGTTCAGCTTTGAAGAAGGGAGGATAATTGATTATGGGTTTATTTTTGGCTATAGCAGGTGTAATTGCTGCAGGGATAGTAATAGCTTATGTTGCTGTTTTAACAGTCAAGTGGTTAGCTAATAAAGTAAGAGGTTTGTTAGCTAAGAGAAATGTAAAGAAAGTGGCTGCCATGGATTTGGAACGTCTTTGTTGTGGTCAACCTTTTTTGAAACATTTGTGTCTAAATAAGATCACAAATATTTATCCACGTTATTGTTAATACTGTACAAAAACATCATTTATTCTTACTCATTCTTATTTGATAAGGAGTCAATCCATTATGATGG
>JAGAKZ010000032.1 GCA_017848115.1 Oscillospiraceae bacterium | reverse complement strand
TTGCTCCTTATATGTTTTAATGTACAATAATATTTAATTAATTTCAGTTTATCATATTATGTTACTATTGTCAAGTGATGAAAATGGCGCAATTCATCCCCCACCTTAGAGGTGGGGGAATTCTTGCTGAAAATAGTTAAAATTATTTTCATTATTCTTATTGATTACGTCATCAAGATTTCACAAGGTCTGTAAAAACATCTCTTAACAGATTAGTATCACCTTGCGCAGCTTTTATTGTTGCTATCAGCAGCAAATCACTGTCACATTCTACAAAGCTGATATTATAATCCGCATTTCTTACAAGTAAAGTGATGAAAAGTCTTAAAGTTCTTCCATTACCCTCTCTAAATGGGTGTAGCATATTAAGGTCATTATAAAGCTCTGTAAGTTCTTCAACAAACTCTTCTTTAGTCAGATTTTTCAAAAAATCCAGTTTTTGAAGTCTTTTAAACTTGAGTACACCTATTCTTTCTATATCGTCCGATTTACAGAAAACCGTGCCTTTTTTAGAGATATTTACATTCCTGATTTTGCCTGCCCATTCGTAAAGATCTGAAAACAGCCAATGATGTAAGGTTTTGTAGAAATCAAAGTCTACATTTTCAAAATTGATTTCACTTTCTATTTTAGCTGTCATTGAAATGACTATTCTTATTTATGCAACATTCAGCATTTTCTGTTCTTTTATGCCCAGTTTGTTGATTAGCACAGTTGTACCAGGATAGCAATCACTTTGTGTACCCTCCATTGAGTAGACAGCCATTAATTACGCCCTCTGACATTCTGCTTTGATGATGTTCAGCAACTCTTCGTGTGTGATTTTTCCGCTCACAAAACTTTTTATGAGTTCCAGATCCCTTGATGTCGGGATAAGTCCTTCCATTTTTGAAGAAGCGACAGCGTTATTTATTGCCTGTTCTGTTGTTACATTCTGCATTTACCTCACCTCATTATGTAGCTTTACTTTATTGTAAAGGGTTTATACGGATTTGTCAAGAAAATCCCGCCTGAAAAAGACGGGATTTTTTATAAATTACAGATTATTCAGCTTCCAATACATTTACTACGTATGAGAGATCATAATCACCATGAGTTGTTACACGAATAATATATGACCCCGGCTTTGTGTTATCAAAGTCTGATATATCAACATTCATATCTGAAAGTTTCAGAGGAGCAAATGAGAATATATCCCAGTGTGTTCCGTTTTCATAACCACTTCCGTAAACCGAACCTGTTTCATAATCAAACTCTTCACCAACATAATATATCTTTTTAGGTTGTTCAAGCCAATAAAGATTTACATAATTATTCGGATCATCATGGCCTTTCAGTGTATGTTCGATATAATAATGATACTCAGGAATGTCGATTGTTAATAAACACTCATCAGCGTATAAAATATAACATTCAAACATCGGATCTGAAAGAGGCATATCATAAAACTCTTTATCACCGCATCTTCCGCTTATCTGACCGCCTGTAAGATCCATTTTTTCTCCATAGAAATACTCTGTTTTATCAGGGACTCTTGTAAGCATGAAATGAGGTGCACCCTCTTCACATACTGCTACATTATAAGAAAGATCTTTTCCGCCATATGATGCTGTTATTGTGTAATTTCCTTCCTTGGTATTATCAAACGCAGATGAATCAATAGTTGCTTCAGATGTTCCAAAACATACAGCCTCATCACCGTCTTTAGCGATAGCACTAAATTTACCACGACTAACATCAAACTCTTCACCTATATAATAAACTATCTTCGGCGATTCAACCCATTCCACTGATGATATTTTATCATCTGATACTTCATCCTCTGATTTATCTGTTATGTTATTTTCTATCATACTATCGATAAAAACTGACTTTAAAGTAGGAAGGTCAGCTATGTTTACTTTTCCGTCTTTATTCATATCAGAAATATTAAGCTGACTTTCTGTAAAATCATAGTCACCTATAAGATAAAGCGAAAGATATGTAAGATCTGTCAGCTCTATCACGCCATTGTTATCCACATCTCCATAAATCACATCAGTTTTTGCTTCTGCCTTGGTAGCCTCTGCACTGCATACAGGCACCATCATTGCTGTCATCGTTGTCAAAGCTGCTATAGCAGCAAATACTTTCTTCAATTTCTTCATAATTAACTCTCCTTTTTTCTAAAAAAATTTATTTTCTGCATATCAGATTCAGTTATTTCACAAGGTCTTTTATCACCTCCGATGCTACTATGAGCCCGGCTACTGACGGAACAAATGCCGTACTTCCCGGAATATTTCTATTGTGTTCATCGACCATCTGTACTTTTATCGGTGGCTCGGTCGAATAAACTACCTTTAGTTTTTTTATCTGCCTGCGTTTGAGTTCATATCTCATAACTCGTGCAAGAGGGCAGACAGATGTTTTGTAGATATCGGTCACTCCAAATTTTGTAGGATCAAGCTTATTCCCTGCGCCCATACTGCTTATCACAGGTGTACCGCTTTCATTGCATCTGACTATTATCTCTATTTTGGCCGTTACCGTATCTACTGCATCTACAACATAATCATAATCGGAAAAATCATACTCATGTGAATTTTCCGGCATGAAAAAGCTGTTTTTTATTATAACTTCCGCTTTTGGATTTATATCAAGTATTCTCTCCTTCATTACTTCTGTTTTGTATCTTCCCACGGTTGAATGAAGTGCGATGATCTGACGGTTTATATTTGTAAAGCTTACAGTGTCATTATCAATCAGCGTAAATTTACCTGCTCCGCTTCTTGCAAGTGCTTCGGCAACATATCCGCCTACTCCGCCTACTCCGAATATCGCAATATGTGAATTTCTTAATTTTTCAACACCACTGCTACCGAGCAAAGCCTCTGTTCTCTGAAATATATTTTCCATACCCTTTCCTTTCACCACACAAAACAACAAATACAAACGTTATAACAATAACAAAATGTCTGTCATCACAAACACTTCTTTTAAAACAATAGTATCACAACAACCATCAAAAGTCAACACATAAAACAAAAAAAATCGTTTCAAAAATAGATTTTCAGCTAAACATTACAACAGCACGCCTATTAATTTAGTAATCAATAATACTATTGTATTTTTATTAACACTATTGACTAATATCATAAAGGCAAAAAAATAAAGCGTCGACACATATCGTATCAACACTTTATCAATCGAGTTGGGGTGGAAGGATTTGAACCCTCGGAATGGTGGAGTCAGAGTCCACTGCCTTACCGCTTGGCGACACCCCAGTTTCTATTCGGTTTGTCGTTTGCTTTTTGCTCTCGCCTGACGACTTTTATATTATATCACGTCCATAAAAATATGTCAACATTTTTATTTTAAAATTGTCACCCGTTTTTTATTTAATACAGTTGACGTTTATATTGCTTTCAAATTTCAGTTTTAAAAATATACATCCAGTACGATTGAGTTCATGGTCATCTTCTACTACCAATATTTTAAACATCGGCTACCTCCAATGATTTTTTCTTTTATTTTACCACACAAATATTAAAGTTTTGTTTACATTAATATATATATCGCAAAAAAGGCTGCACAGATAATTTATCTGTACAACCTTTTTGCTAATAAAATGGTTCTCAAATCGTTTATAAAGGAATATTTTTATTTAATAAACTTCAATTGCCCGAATTTCAAAATCATTGGGGTCCGAGCTTTACAGGATCCTTTGAAATATACTGTTTAAAGTGTGCAAGGTCTGCAATGTCAACTTTTCCGTCAGCATTTACATCGGCAGCTTTAAGCTGTGCATCATTCAATTTTGCATCGCTAAGGAGATACAAACTCAAAGTAGTGATATCTGTAAGATCTACACCCTTATTGCCATCAAGATCACCATAAACAATATTCTGCTGATTATTTACTGTAGTTGTTGTTGTCGCTGATGTCTGTGGAGCAGGCTGTGTTACTGTAGTTACAGGAGGAGCCTGTGTTACTACTGCACCAGAAGGAACGATCTGCTTTCCATCAAGTGTTTCTATTATCCAGTTCTGCTGAGCGGAATTGTTTACCTGCCACTGCTGAACATTTGCACCCTGCTGAGTACTTCCGTCTTCTACTTCTACACAAGATTTATCACCTGATATCTTTGTCAGTATCTTGAATGTACCGTCCGCGTTAGGAACAAGCTTAAACTGCTGGTTTTCGCCATTCTTCATTGTGTAGATCTCGATATTTGTTCCGTCTGCTGTTTTCTTTCCGCTTACATCAAGAGCAAATGACTTGTCGCCAACCTGAGAAACTAAGTAATAATAACCGTCTCCTGCTGACTGAAGCTGCCATGAAATAGAATCACGTGTTTCTCCGCCTGCCCACTGCTGAACATTTGTGGAGTTAGCAGCTGCGCCTTCAAAAACATCAAGATAAAGTCCGCTCTTTGCGTTCTTTATTTTATATACAGCACCATCTGTAAGTCCTGTCTGTGTATCAGGAGCACCTGTTGTAACTACCGGGGGAGCGGTTGTTGTTACAGTAGTATTTACCGGTGGTTCTGTTGTTGCAGGAGGATCTGACGGTGTATTATTACCTGTACCTGTGCTTGAACCCTTGATTGTTACAGCCGGTCTTTCAGGAAGCTTTTCATCTGAACCGAGATAGAAGCTTGGGTGTGCAGGCTGATTGTAACAGTTCTGTTCACCTGCTACCTGTGTACGATACTGTACGTCATGCATAAGAGTTGTAAGACGTACTTTTGTTTCATAAGATGTAGAATAAATTCTTAGGTGTTTATTATCAGTTGTTCTTACAACAAGTTCTTCACGCCAGTCACCGAGGATATCAGCGGCAAGACACGGATTGTTCTTTGAACCGTTGTTTGCAGCACAACCGTCTGCTGTAAGGAGTCTGTTTATTTTGCTTGTGCTTACATATTTATCGATCTTAGTACCATCAAGAATTTCACGTTCGAGATCTCCGTCCCAGTAAATCATAAAGTTCTGTGCAGGTTTGTTTGTTGCTATAGTTTTACCGCTGGCATTGAATATATCATTTCCTGTAGCACCCCAGAATTCTGCACCCGGATTGCTTGCAAGAATATTACCGCAACATGCACGTCCTGTATCCTTTGAGTGATTTTTGTGGAAAATATTTTTACCTGTTTTTGCGTCTATAAGTGAAACACCGTAAGGACTGTTTTCATGACACATCCAGAGTTCAAGACCTGCTCTGTCAGGAAGAAAATCACCAAGGTGCATAGCATCACCATGTCCCTGATTGTTACACCAGAGAAGTTTTCCGTTGTCATCAATTGCAGTCGAACCAAGTATGAGTTCCTGCTTACCGTCATTATCTACGTCAGCAGGCATACAGTTATGGTTTCCGTTGTGATAACCTTTTTTAGGATCGTTTCCTGAATCAAATTTCCAACGAGTAACCAGTTTCTTATCAACAACATCATATGCAACAGCTGTCATACGTGTATAATATCCTCTTACAGAAACAGCACTTGGTTTCTGACCGTCACAGTATACAACAGCGCCTAAAAATCTGTCAACACGGTTACCGTAGTTATCGCCCCAGTCACTTACCTTTCCTCTTGGGAAAGCATATTCAACTGTATCGAGAGCTTTACCTGTAGCACCATCAAAAAGTGTATAGTATTCAGGACCTGAAAGGATATATCCCTTGTTATTTCTGTAGTCCTTACTCTTATCGCCTATTACTTTACCTGTACCGTCAACTGTACCGTCAGCTGTCTTACAGGTCATTTCAGCCTTACCGTCACAGTCAAAGTCTGCAACGAGGAACTGTGTATAGTGAGCGCCTGCACGGATATTTTTTCCGAGGTCTATTCTCCAGAGACGCTTACCCTGAAGTGTATAACAATCAATGTAAACATTTCCTGTAACACCTTCCTGTGAGTTATCCTTCTGGTTTGAAGGGTCCCACTTCAAAAAGATTTCATATGTACCGTCACCGTCTACGTCACCTACAGAACAGTCATTTGCATTGTATGAGCCTGAAGGAGGAGTGATCGGAATATCGAAGTAATTTTTATTTGATGTAAAATTACAATTTTCAGAATTTACAACTTTTCCGCCTGAAATGTATTCTACCTTATATTTTGAGTTACTGCCGCCACTCTTATCGAGATAACAAGTTGCTTCACCGGCCTTGCTTGTATAAATAAGTGTACCGTCACGATAGAGTTTATATTCAGCATTATCGCTGTCATTTGCAAGGAATCTCCAGCTTACAAGCATTCCCTTACCTGTATTTATAGCTGAAATACCTCTGTTAAGGTTTTCAACAACATTTTTTCCCGTACCATATTTTGCTTGTGCGATAACCGAATTATCATTATTACCTGTGGGCACTATGCCTGATGCTGCAGCAAGAACCAGAGCTGCAGTTGTAGACACAACGCGTTTTAAAACATTTGACATCTTAATTCTCCCTTTCACCAAACAAATATTATAACTAAGTAATCATTGAATAAATCACGTTCATCAGCGCAACACACAATCTACATACTGTATTTAATCAATGTTTCCTTAAAAATATTACAATATTTCTTAATCAAAAAAATAATTAATCAACCTAATTAACTTAACAACAAAGACGACAACCGGTTATCTTGTATCTTCACGTAATATTATACAGGTACATTTAATTTTTATCAATGAATAATTTGAACTTATTCATGATATTTTTGAATATCTTGCCTAAAACTATATTTTATGATATAATTAATTTAAGAAGAAAATTTTTAAATTAAAGTTTTTGGAAAGGATTTGTGTATTTATGACTATTTCATTAGCCGGATATCATTGGCAACATGATAAATCATTTTCTGTAGTCAGGGAAGGTGGATATCATGGACTTCAGCTGATACTTTTACAAACATCGGGCATAGTAAAAATTGATGATGCAACATACTGCGCGTCACCAAATACAGCATTTATCATAGATTCATGTGTACCTCACGCTCTTTCTGCCGACGGAAAACCTTATATGGACGACTGGATAAGATTTCAACTTGCTCCCGGTGAAAAAGAAATGTTTGACGAACTCGAAATTCCTGTAAACCGTCCGATGCATCTTGGTGATGACACAACACTCACAGAAACAATAAAACTTGCTTGTGACTTGTACAACAACACTTCGATTGATAACGAAAAGATATATCACAATATTCTTATGGTAATGCTTTTATATCTTAGTGCATACCACAAAAAGAATAACGACTCTGTATACATACCATATGAAAAAAATCTCTATGACCTCAGAAAAGAAATATATGCAAATCCAAGCGCTCAGTGGTCTATGCCACAGATTTCAAAAGATCTCGGTCTTTCAGTCGGATATCTCAACAAACTCTACCGACAGTTGTTCGGAACATCATGCATGAATGATGTATACACAGCAAGAATGCAATACGCAATGGAATTGCTTTCCGACATTGATACCCCTGTTTTCGAAATAGCAGAAAAATGCGGCTACAACTCTGCCGAACACTTTTCAAGAATGTTCAGAAAATATGCTTGTCTTTCTCCGGCAGATTACAGAAAAAAAATTACCCAATGATAACATAAATACTATATAACATAACAAAAGAGCAGGAAAACATTTTGTTTTAGGTTTTCCTGCTTTTTATTTATTAATTCTTATAAAATCATATTGTCAACTTGTTTTTTTGCATAGCGGTTGACAAGCTTCTGTATACTGTGATAAAATAGTAACCGAAACTAAAAACAAAGGAATGCAAAACAAATGAAAAAAACATTATCATTGACATATACTGCTCTATGTACGGCAATAATAGCAGTGTGTTCACAAATATGTATCCCTCTCCCGTCCGGTGTTCCTCTGACTTTACAAACATTCGCTGTTGCCTTTACAGGATTTATCCTCGGAAAAAAAAGAGGTGTAGCTGCTGTAGCCATATATATACTTCTCGGTGCTTTTGGCATTCCTGTTTTCTCAGGATTCAGAGGTGGTTTATCGGTGATAACGGGAATAACGGGCGGATTTTTGACAGGATTTATTTTTACAGCATATCTTTGCGGTATTATATGTAATATCAAAAACACAAAACTTAAGTTCATCATTTCAATATTTGCCATATTTCCGGTACATATATCTGGCTGTATACAATTTTCGCTGATTACCAATTCAACTATCATATACTCCTTTATAACAACCTCAGCACCATTTCTATTAAAAGACATACTGACAGTTCTACTGGCACTGATTATTTATGACAGAATTTCTCCTTACTTAAAATTTAAAAATTTTAAGTAAAATAGCTTTTGTTTATTTTCAGTTATTCTAACATCAACAAATGGTTGTTTTGTGTTTAACCAAACAATTTTCGAAAAAACTATTGACATCCGCTCTACTGAAATGTATAATTAAATTATAAAATCATTTAACTTAATTTAATTGATTTACATCCATTTCTTACTTTATATCGGATAACGTCGATCCGATTGTACTTTTTCATTTTCCCCTTATAATTTAATCACCCAAGAAAATAACGTGTGTATAATTCCCAGTACACACGTTATTTTTTTTAGCAATCCAAATCAATATTTTAACTAAAAAAATATTTGCAGCAACAAAAATAACGTGCAAAAACCACAAATAAACTATTGATTAAACTAAAATTTTTTTATATAATATAAATATAGACATTTATTTTCAAAAGGCTCTTAAAGGAGGGAAAAAACAAAATGAAAAAAATATTAAAAAAAGCTGTGCTGCTGTCATATGTTATAGCCTGTATCTGCAGTAGTTCATCATCAAACTTTAAAACTGCTAAAGCTGCGTTTTCCGAAAGTGCAACAGGATTTACAGGTAAAACGGTAAACGTTACTGATCTGATTACTCCCGGTGTTGTGATGCAGGATAACGAAACATCCGCTCTATGCTTTCCGGAAACTTTTGATCTTCGTGAATACGGACTTGTAACACCTGTATACGAACAAGGCGATTTTGGTACTTGCTGGGCTATATGTGCCATGGAATCGCTTGAAACACAAATCTTGAAAAACAGATATGAAGAAAACATCGACCTCTCTGAATGGCACCTTGCTTATTTTACATTTACAGGAAGCGATGTATTTTATCCCTCAAACGAAAATGTATTTCAATGCGGTGGCACAAATACAATAGCGGCTGCAATCTTAAGCCGATGGATAGGTGCAACTTATGAAAAAAACGCACCATACAACTCCTCGGAAACTGTTGATTCTTCACTGAAATACAAAAGCGACTACAAAGTACAGGATATATACAATCTTCATCCATGGGTATCAAAACACAACAAATATTCTGTTTCTTTTCTTAAAGAACTTATCTATAACTTAAATTCTGTTTCAGTGTTTTATAACTCATCAAATACATATTACAACAGTTCAACAAACTCGCACTGCTGTCTTGATCCGGAGGCCAAAGTTTCTCATGCTGTGCTGCTTGTAGGCTGGGATGATAACTACCCACGTGAAAACTTCAAAGCAACCAACCGCCCCGAAAATGACGGTGCATGGCTTGTTAAAAACAGCTGGGGCAATGACTGGGGCGAAGACGGTTACTTCTGGTTGTCATACGAAGATACATCTTTGTGTGAAGCAGGTTCTTATTTCTGCGAACCCGGACATATGTACAGCACCAACTATTGTCATGACAATATGGGATGGATAACTTCTATCTCTGCCGATTCCCAGCAAAAGAGCACCACCGGATATATGTCAAATGTATTTACAGCAACAGAAACTGATGACATAACAGCCGTTTCTTTCTATACAACAGAACAAAACGCCCAGTACGAAGTATCTGTTTACACAAATTTAATGAGCACAAAAAATCCATCCAGAGGTACTCTCGCTTCAACTGCATCCGGTACAGAAAAATATACAGGATATCACACCATAAAACTCGATACACCTGCTCATGTATCAAAGGGATCAAAGTTTTCAGTAGTTATAAAACTCAAAAATCCAACTTCTCCGTATATGATCGCAACTGAAGCGTCTGTAATATATATAGAAGACCAAAGCGGAACGACTATACCAAATCTCGTGTATATGCCATCAAGCAGTGAATACAACAAAAGTTTTATAAGTACAGACGGCACCGAATGGTCAGACATTGCAGGTGATACATACAGTTATAAATATCCCGAACACATGAATTTTGCTAACGCAATGACAGGTTTTCAATATCTCACTCTTGGTAACACCTGTATAAAAGCATTCGGTTCTGAAATAATCCGTGGAGATATAAACTCAGACGGAAAAACAGACATATTTGATTTGCTTATCATGCAAGAAATCATAACAGGCACATATCTGGACACTGATAATATACAGCTTTTCAGAAAAGATATGAACGATGATAAAATCATAAACATAGCAGACTACATACTGCTAAAAAACATTCTGCTCACAGCAAAATAAATTCAACTTAAACCAAAACCATTATGAAAGAGGCAAAAAAATGACTTTTCCGAGAAAACAAAGATTATTTTTTCCCGTACTCCTGCTTATAAGCTTTCTGATATCCGGAACCCCTGAAAAAGCACGTGCAAAAGAACTGCCGGAAAGTTTTACGCTCTCAGACTGTAACATAGTTACCGACATTTACTCACAGGGTAGTTATAATACATGCTGGGCGATATCGGCTGCAGATGCACTAAGCATGAAACTTAAAAATATGGGAGAAAACAAAACTATCTCTCCGTGGTATCTTGCATACTCAGCCTATACCGGTGCAAACAAGTTTTCAGAGAACATTGATCCGAATAACCCTTTCTCGCTTTTTTTCAAAGGTGGTTCAAACTATATATCATCTGCTGTACTGACTTCGGGAAACGGAATGGTTTATGACAGTGATATACCATACGGAACACATCCTGATGTTATTGAAGATTTTAATATAAATGCATCCTTAAAAAGCAACGGAAAAGTACCTACGGATTATATTATAAACGACATATGCAATCTGACACCATGGATTTCTCAAAAAAAGCAGTATGATAATGACTATATAAAAAGTTTTATATATAACAAAAATCCGGTTTGTGCTACCTGCTCTCTTGACGAAAGTTTTATAAACTCTGAAACTTTTGCCATGTTCTGCAACACAAATAATTACAGTTGTCACACTGATCCGAATTATCATGCCATCCTGATCGTAGGCTGGGATGATAATTTCAGCAAAAATAATTTCAGCAAAACCTGTATGCCAAAAAACGATGGTGCATGGCTTGTTAAAAACAGCTGGGGTAAAAACTGGGGCAATGATGGATATATGTGGATATCTTATGAAGATTCGTCATTACGCGAAGCAGTTGTATATTCTGATATCGCAAAGAACATATACGACAACATTTATCAATATGACGAATTTGGCTGGACAACTTCTATCACACCTTCCATGGTACTTAACATCGTAAATATCAAAGATGAAAACAACAAGGATTTTACCCCTTCAGATACAGGATATATGGCAAATGTATTCAGAGCGGATGATGATGAATATATATATGACGTTTCATTCTATACACTGGACGAAAACTGTGAATATGAAATATATATATATTCCTCTCTCGACGATCGTTCCATCCCGACTTCAGGCGAAATTATTGCACATCAGAAAGGTACTGAAAAATATCCTGGATACCATACCATATCACTTGACGAAAAGCCAAGAATCAAAAAAGGCTCTTATTTTTCCGTTGTAGCCAAAATCAAAAACACATCATCAGTACATACAGTTCCGATTGATGCGTGTATTATCCTCTCGGCTGACTATATAGAAGATTCTTCAAAAAAGTATATCGGAAACATAAACTCGATCATTTTCAGATCAAGAAAAAACGAAAGCTTTGTGAGTTGCAACGGCAAGGACTGGGCAGATCTGATGCTAAGCAAAAACGGTATACAGAAAAATATACTTATAAACGACAGAAGTTACTTTCCACAAATAAGCGACGATGAAACACCTCTACAGTTCTACATGGGAAATGTTTGTCTTAAAGCTCTTACTGTAGACTACACTCCATGCTATGGCGATGTAAATGATGACGGCGTCGTAACATCCATAGACCTTGCACAGACAATAAATCATATGCTCGGCAAAAAAAATCTCTCAAATGAACGTTTTGCTGACTTGGACAAAGACACCAAAGTAACTGTATCGGATTTACTTTTACTAAAAAGTTACATAAATTCCTACGAGTAAAGATAGGGATAAGGATTTAAAATATTCTCATTTAAATAACTAAAATCAATTGACAAACCATAATTCAATATACTATAATTATTATTGTGTTATTTTATAATTAAAATCGGAGGAAATTATGAAAAATGTTATCACAGTAATAAAAGGTATGGCTTTGGGTATGGCTTTTGTTATACCGGGATTCAGCGGCGGAACTATGGCAGTTATATTGAAGATATATAACCAGCTGCTTAACGCTATATCCCTGAACATCGAAAAACTCAAAAAAAATATAGGATTTTTACTCACACTTGGAGTAGGTTTGCTTCTTGGTATATTCGGAACTTCTGTAATACTATCAAGTCTTTTTGAAAATTTTCCTGTACCTACCAAACTAACACTTGTAGGTATAGTTCTCGGAAGTCTGCCGATGATCTGGAAAGAAGGCACATCAGAACGCTCATTTAAGCCTGTAAATATAATTCCTTTTCTTCTTGCTTTCGGAGTAATGGTAATTATGTTTTTCCTCGAAAATGCAGATGCAGCACAGGTTGCTATTGAAACAGAGTTCAGTATGGGACTGGCCGTAAAGCTGTTCTTTGGTGGTATAGTAGCAGCACTTTCAATGATAATACCCGGAATAAGTGGTTCTCTTATGCTTACAATAATGGGTCTTTACGAAACCGCTATCACAGCAATAAAAGATCTCAACATAGCTCTTATCATACCGGTAGGATTAGGCGCAGTCATCGGAGTTTTGGCAGGAGCAAAGCTTATATCAGTGCTACTCTCAAAATTCAAGCAGGGTACATATGCTATAATCATAGGCCTTATAGTTGGTTCTCTTCTCACTATATTCCCGTCTGATTTCAGCTTCAATACTCAAGGTATTGTTGGAATAATTCTCGGTATTGTCGGAATTTTTATACCTGTATTTTTTGAAAAAGTACTTGCACCAAAAACAAGTGAGGAAAGTCCTGAACAAAATTAAAAAGGACGGTGTATTTTCATGCGCAAATATCTTTCAAATTATCTTTGTTACATTGACACTATTATTAAAAGCGGAAATATAGAAAATATCGAAGAACTTAAGACAGAACACCTGCGACAGATACAGTTTATGCAACATGAAAGATTTATACACCTTATAGTTACTGTACTGTTTGCAATAATTTTATTTATATGTATAGGAATTTTCATCATTTCTGAAAATATAATATTTGCACTGCTTACAGTACTTATTTTACTCCCCCTTGCACCTTATATATGGCATTATTATTTTCTTGAAAACAGTGTTCAGAAAATGTATGCACAGTACAACACTATTTGTACATTTGAAAAAGATTTTGTATTAAAAGACATTCCAAAAGAATGTCTGGCTGTTAAACCATCAACGGATATATAAAAAGAAGGAGCGATGCACATGAAAAATTCAATTTACAGAATAATCATTGCACCGCTCATTTTATCTGTTCTCGTAATTTCACTTGCATATTATTCAATAGGTGTCGTAGAAAAAAACAACGCCGTAGCAGCCTCACTAAATCACATAGAGCTCACAAATGAAAACTACAAAAAATCAGAAACAGAATACATAGCTCTTATAAAAAAACTTTGTTATGAATACGAATCAAAAGCCAAGACCATATCTATCATACTTTCGCAGTTTCCTATATCACTTGCTGAAGATATGGCCCTCGAAGAACTTCGCATAGCAATCGGCGCTGAAGATATAAGTCTTTCAGATAAAACAGGTCTTATCGTCTACAGTACCTCAGCCGGAAATCAAAAAACATACATAGATAAACATTTCTCAGCTGGGCTGGACATATCAAATTTTTCAGAAACACATATAGAAAACGATAAACACACTTTTGTAGCTGCAGTTTCAAGACGTGATGCAGGCGGACTTCTAATATGCCGATTTTCAAATACTACGCTTAATCACGGAAATGTATCATTTTCATTTCCCAAAGATGAATCTTCATCAATAACCGCAACAGCAATAATAAACAAATCTGAAATGACATACCAACATCATACAAATTCTCAGCTAAAAAACAAGAAATGTATGATAGAAAAAGAAAAATTTGAAACAGACAAACAGTCGTTTTCCTACAAAATTTCAGGTAGGTCTTCTCTTGTATGTTTTAAAACATTTGATGACAAAATAATAATGTCCGTTACACCTAAAAAGGATATTTATACAAAAAGAAATGAAACTTGTGCATGGCTCATAACTCTTGCACTGCTTGCAATAGGTTCAGTTATTTTATCCATAAGAAGTTCCCTTCTTAACGAATCTATACAAAAAAACAAAGCGTAAATACCTGACAAAGAAAAAGGTATTTACGCTTTATTTATATCTTATTGTGGTTTTGCATCTTCAAAAGTAACATCAACATCATAGTATGTTCTGTTTCTTATTATTGTAAGTCTTACGCTCTCGCCTGTTTCATATTCTTCTATAAGCTCAAGATATTCTTCAAGTGAAGCAACAAGACCACCATCAGCACCTACTATTATGTCATTTTTTCGTATACCTGCCTTGTATGCCGGACCGTCTTTTACAACTTCCGTAACAAGTACACCACTTTGTCCTGCATAACCTTCCTCAGACAAATCCCTGTAAGTCATTCCAAGTTGCGGACGACCTGTAACGTATCCGTTGGCCATAAGATCATCTACTATTTTCTTTGCATCGTCTATCGGAATAGCAAATCCAAGTCCTTCGATCGTTGCAGAATTGTATGAATAGGATGATGACATTTTCATAGAATTTATACCTATTACCTGACCGCAGTCATTTATAAGCGGGCCACCTGAATTTCCTGAATTTATAGCAGCATCAGTCTGTATAAGTTTCATTGTTTTGTCATTTACAGCAATTTCTCTGTTAAGGCCTGATATATGACCAACTGTAAGAGTGCCGAAAAGATCAAAACCAAGAGGATTTCCTATAGCAAGAGCCGGATCTCCTATCTCCAGACTTCCACTACTGCCAAACACCGCCGGAATCAGTCCTTCGGCATCAACCTTAAGAACTGCTATATCTGTTTGTACATCATATCCAACTATCTCAGCATCATACTCTGTGTCATCATGCATAAGTATAGTTACAGATACAGCCACACCATAATCTTCACTGTAAATAACATGCGAATTTGTAAGAATATATCCGTCCTCAGACATAACTATACCCGTACCTGTACCGGCTCTTTCCTCAGTAGTTCCGGGTGTATAACCAAAAAAGCTGAATGAATCTGCTGTCTGATACTGACTGACTGCTGTTATTCCAACAACCGACGGAACAACCTTTTTATATATATCCTGAGTTGACATCGGTTCATTTGCAGATGATATATCAAGTACACTTTCAGTCTGATACTTTGTTCTGTCAATTGTAGTTTCCACGATGCTATTAGTTTTTTCTTCCTCTTCTTCGGAAATCGGAAGTTTGGCGTGTTCTGTACTTAGCTTATTATTTGATTTATCATCTATAAAAGGTATACCGTTTTCATCAACATATTTGTAACCTGCTATCGAACCTACAGAAATAAGCGCAACTGCACACAAAGCCCCCAATGCTTTAAGAACTTTTTTTACACCACTTTTTTTCTTAATCGGAGTTTCCTGATTTAAATATGGATTGCTGTCATCTTCACTGTTGTAAACAACCTCGCCATTGTTATAATTTTCATTGTTGTTGTTTTCAAACATCTTAATATCTTTCCTTTCATCTATTTGTCAGAAACCAAAATTATAGTGAACGTCAAAATAAATTTGATTTTGCACTATATATTATTTTTTTAATTTCGTTTAAGTCATATTATATATTCTAATTTTTAATGTGATAAATGTATGATAACATATAGAAAACAATTTAAAATCATGGTATAATGTTATTATTGCTCATATTTACAAAAATACAGAAAGGAAAAACTGAAATGATAAACATTCCTGAAAATGTCACAAAAGCATTGACACTGCTTCACTCTCATGGTTATGAAGCGTACATTGTCGGAGGTTGTGTTCGTGACTTTCTCTTATCCAAAACACCTAATGATTATGATATAACAACAAACGCACTACCTGAAGAAACGCAGGAAGTCTTTAAAGATTTCAAATGTATAGATATCGGAAAAAAGCATGGTACTATCGCTGTAATGATAAACGGAATGCTTATAGAAATCACTACATACCGCATAGACGGTATATATACCGACAAACGTCACCCTGAGTCCGTATCATTTTCCAAAAGTCTTCGTGACGATCTTTCAAGACGTGATTTCACTGTAAATGCACTTGCCTATGACGAGAACGAAACAGCAGATTTTTTCAACGGAAAAAAGGATCTTGAAAACAAAATTATACGCTGTGTCGGCGACCCTATGAAAAGATTTGATGAAGATGCGCTCCGGATAATGCGTGCTGTAAGATTTGCATCACAGCTTGATTTTACAATAGAACCTCTTACAGAAAAATATATTTTTGAGCTTAAAGAAACTCTTTCACTGATAGCTGTCGAAAGAATACGCGTCGAACTTGATAAACTTCTTTGCGGTCCGGCAGTTTTTGAAATACTCATGAAATATCATGAAATAATATCCGTATTTATACCTGAAATCTCAGCAACTGTAGGATTTGAGCAACACAGCATATACCATAGTTATACTGTATGGGAACACACTGCAAGAGCTGTAAAAAATGCTCCATGTGACCCCATTATAAGACTTACGATGCTTTTACATGATATTTCAAAACCAAGTTGTTTTAAACTTGATGAAAAAGGAAGAGGCCACTTTATCGGGCACCCTCTGAAAAGCTCTCAAATGGCTTTTGAAATACTACGTCGTATGAAATATGACAATAAAACTATAAATGACGTTACACAACTCATAAAATATCATGATACTAAATTTACAACAAGACAAGACATCAAAAAAATTATGTCAATAACAGGAACTGAACTTTTTGAGAAGCTCATAGAAGTACAGATAGCAGATTCTCTCTCAAAAGACGGAGAAAATCAAAAACCGCTAAACGATATGAGCCTGGTAAAAGAGACTTATCTTGACATACTTGCCAAAAATGAATGTACATCGCTAAAATCCCTTCAGATAAACGGCTCAGACCTTCAGAAACATGAAATTCATGGCAAAAATATAGGATATGTTCTGAATATACTTCTTGATGAGGTAATAATGGACAAAACAGAAAATAAACATGACATCCTTGAAAAGCGCTGTGAAGAAATAAAAAAATCGCATCACTTATGATGTGACACGACTTTTTATTTGTCAGTCCCCTGTTGTTTCTCTTAAAACAAGGCTGTGGGGTAATATCAGATCTCCCTTATGGGAACAACCATTCATATTTTCGATAAGAAGCTCCACGACTTTTACACCCATTTTAAAACATGGTTGTTCTACAGTTGAGATCGATGGCGTATACATCCCTGCCATGCTTATATTATCAAATCCCATAACAGAAAAATCCCTTCCTGTTTTGATCCCGAGTGAAGATGCTTTTTTCACTACTCCTGCAGCAAGAAAATCAGATATGGCAAATATACCTGTAGGTTTCCTGTCAAGCTCCATAAACTTTTCAAGTGCCTCTCCACCACTTGAAAAATCATAACTTCCTCTGTAAAGATATTTATCATCAAACGGTATACCTGCGTCATGCAAAGCTCTCATATACCCTTTTTCTCTGGCAACAGATGAAGGTGCTCTTACTTCAGTAGATACCATACCTATCTGCCTGTGACCTATGGATATAAGGTAGTTTACTGCGTCATAAGCTGCTTTTTCATTGTCTATTGTTATATTGAGAACATCAGCACCCTCTACGCCTTCACAGCAAAGTGCTATATAATCCGTATCAGCTATCTCATTTAGTCGTTCGCTGCTAAGCTGTGTTCCAAGAAGTATAGCAGCATCAACTATTCTGTTATACAGCATACCAAGAAGTTTTTCTTCAAGTTGCAGATAACTGTTTGTAACACTCATAAAAATATCATATCCGTAATCCGCCGCCTTTACCTGCATACCATGAAGAATTTCGCTGTAATAAGTCTGTTCTGTAGACGGTATAAGAGCTAAAATAACATTTGTCTCTCTTTTTCTAAGATTTCTTCCAAGAAAATTTGGTCTGTAATTCAATGCTTTTATCGCTTCACTCACGCTTTTAGCTGTTTCCGGTGAAACAATCGCACTATTATTCAATACTCTCGAAACCGTAGCGACAGAAACGCCTGCAAGTTTAGCAACGTCTTTTATTGTAACTTCCAAGTATTATTCCTCCTTGTTAAATCGTTTACATAAGTACCTAATTACATTATATCACATTCATTTGTAGAAATCAATTAATTTGACATACTTTTGTAAATAAAAATATATTAATTTTGTACAGATAATTTTAGTTTATTTTATTAATATGCATATGGACAAAAGCATCTAAAAATGTTATAATATTATTAACATATTGTACATACGAACAATAACTTATTAAAAAACATAGTAAAGAGGTGGAAATTTATGAGATTAAAAATATCATCGTTATTAGCAAAAATAGTTGCTGTTTCAATGATTTTGGCATCATCACCAATACAATCAGACAATAATTATATATATGCCGATGAAAAAGAACCTATATTTTCAGCTGATTTTGAGGACGGAAGTATTTCCGGCTGGTCACCGCTTGGCGGAACAGGTACTATGACAATTGATTCTGCTAACAGTTATTCCGGAAGTTCATGCCTTATGATGTCTGAACGTACTCAAAGTTGGAACGGACCGGCATTAAATGCAACAAATATTCTTGAAAGCGGGAAAAAATATACTTTTGAAGCATATGTATACCATGAAGCACCAACTATGGATTCCATCACATGGTCCATAAAATTTGTCGGTTCTGACGGAATAGATGTATTCAATAATGTCAGAACGACTGATGTACCACCGGGAGAATGGACTCCGATAATAGGATCAATAGAAGTTCCTGCTGACAATGTTTCTACAACGACATACTTTGAATCACTTAATGTCGACCTTAACTTTTGTGTTGACGCAGTAAAAATATATGAAGCCGGCGGTTCCGGTTCAAATTCAGGAAACCAGAATCAGAGCAAAAACGAAAACGCCGGCCAGGAGCAAGAGCCAGCCGGTGACGATAACTCAGAACAAATTATAATCGATCAGAACGAATACAAATATTCATTTGAAAACGATTTTGAGAGATGGATAGGACGCGGCGAAGTAAGACTTATGAGAAATGATCAGCACTTCACCGAAGGACAGTATTCGTTATACACTACCGACAGAATATCAAACTGGAACGGTCCATCGGTAAATGCAGACTTTATTCAGAGGAATCTGACCTATCAGTATTCTGCTGATGTGATGTACAACGAAGAAGGCGCTGCTGAAAGCCAGGACTTTCAGTTAAATCTCCAGTATGATTATGACGGAAATGTAGTATATCAGGAAATCGTAAGAGAATCGGTAACTAAAGATGAATGGAAAACACTCACCGGAAGCTTTGCAGTACCTGCAGGCGCAGCAAATGTTGTACTGTATCTGCAAACGCCGGAAGTTAACGATAACACTACAGACAATCTCATTCCATTTTATATTGACAACGTAATTATTGCTGATCCTACAGCCATCAGTAACAATAATAAAGGCGGAAATATAATATTTATAATTGTAGGCGTTGCTATAGTGCTGATAATACTTACCGCCATTATTCTCAGACGTAAGTCATCAGGCAAGAAAACTAAGCTTTATTCAAGCACTACCAGCAATAACGAATCTCTTGATGCTATGACACAAGCACTTGACAAAAACACCTATGAACAAAAGGCAATATATCTTGAGGATCATCCTGAAGAATGTAAAAATCTGCACATTGCTCTTTGCGACATAAACTTCCTCGGACATATAAATGATAATTACGGACATGAAAAGGGCGATGAAGCTATTATACGTTGTGCACAGGTATTCTTAAGAGCTGCCGGCAAAAAAGGAACAGTCTACAGAACGGGCGGAGACGAATTTATGTGTATGTCCTATGTTTCTCTCGAAGAAGATATAATACGTGAACTTGAAGATGAAACACAAAGTTATCAGGGGTATCCTTTCTTTGTGGCAATCGGATTTGCTCATGCAGACAGTGAGCTTGATTCGGATCCACCGGATATCAAACAGATAATAACACGTGCCGATCAGGCAATGTACGAAAATAAACTTACACTAAAAGCAAAACATTCGCCACAAAACCGTTGACAAATAAAAGCTCCTTTGGCACTCTCAAAGGAGCTTTTAAGTTTTTATTTTAGTATATACAAACAAAAAAGTGATATTTTTTTATAAAATAATAGCAATATTATAGACAACGTATTATTAAAATGATATAATATAAGTAGATTTAAAAATCTTATAGGGGATCACATCAGTGATCAAAAGGTGGGGAATTTATGAAAAGAAATATATCTTTATATGCCATATCATTTCTGATTCTTCTGTCATCATTATTTTCACCATTATATATAATCAGCGTTTTTGCTGATTCGGAAGATATGACTACAATTTGTCACTCTGACTTTGAGGAAAACGGTTTTGATGAATGGTACGTAACCGGAAACGGTCAGTTGGAAATAGATACAGAAAACGCATACAGCGGAAGTACAAGTATACGTACAGTAGGAAGAATCGACAGCTGGAACGGTCCATCACTTACAACAACAGATTATATAATGCCCGGACACGTTTATTCATTTGAAGGATATGTATTTCATCAGAGCGACAAAGAAGAAACTATATCATGGTCATCAAAATGGATAAATTCTGACGGAACAACAACTTTCAATAACATCGCATCCGAAATAGTAGCTCCAAATACATGGACCAAACTTAGCGGAACTGTTGAAACTCCGCTCAATGTTGCATCATCTGATATTTACTTTGAATCTGAAAATGCAAATCTTATCTTCAACATAGACAATATCTACATTTTAGGTGAAAGTCCTGCTATAACTACTGTAGCAGAAAACAAAGCTGTGGAATATAACTTTGACTTTGAAGAAGATACTGAAAACTGGTTGCAGCGTGGAGACGTAACGCTTTCAAGAACTGATGCATACAGTTCTTCCGGAAAATATTCATTATATGTATCAGGAAGAACAGAAACCTGGAACGGTCCTTCTGTAAACATTAACGCTATCCACAGAAATGTAAGCTACATGTATACGGCATATATTATGTACACAGGCAGTGAACTCTCGGATAGTCATACGTTTTTATTGCAGCTTCAGTATGAATATAACGGAAATATCGTATATGACGTAGTATCAAGAAAAGAAATACAGAAAAACAGTTGGTCTAAAATATCAGGCGAATACACCTTACCGGAAGGCGCAAAAAACGTTGTATTCTATATTCAAACCGAACAAGTAAATGTAGATTTTGCTACTGTTGATGACCTGATGCCTTTCTATATTGACAAAATAGATATAGAAGACAGTACACTTATGAACAGAAAAAAAGCAATAAAATCAGCTATCACAATCAGCGGTGTGATTGTGATAACAGCTTTGATTGCTCTGATCACAATTCTCATAATACGCAAGAAAAAGAAAACAAAAGAAGCTCTTGATCTTGCTTCGAGAGATGCTATGACCAAAGCGCTCAACAGAAATACATATCAGGAAAAAATTCTGTTTCTTGAAAACAATCCTGAAAAATGCAAATCTCTCCATATAGCTGTGTGCGATGTAAACTTTCTTAAGCATCTGAACGACAATTACGGTCACAAAGAAGGCGATAGTGCAATTATACGCTGTGCCGGAGCATTGATGTTAGCCGCTTCAAAAAAAGGTGATGTTTACAGAACCGGCGGTGACGAGTTTGTATGCATTTCAAGTATTTCGCTAAAAAAAGAGATAACACAGGAACTCGCTTTGGAAGCTCAAAAATATCAGGGATATCCCTTTTCTGTAGCTGTAGGATTTGCAACATACAACGAAAATCTTGACGGTAATTCACCTGATATAAAAGAAATTATTGCCAGAGCTGATAAAGACATGTATCTTAACAAAGAATCAATTAAAAAGAAATATCCCGAATTCGCAAGAAAATAAAGGGAGGTGAAAATTATCCGATGAACAAATATACCTTTTTACCCAGCACACTCATTTTGACACTTGTTGTAGCTTTAGTAACTGTTCTCTCACCCTTAAATGTTGCAGCTGATACTCCTTCTGTAAAAACTGTTCTTTATGATTTTGAAGATTCTGATACATCCGCATGGCACGCCATGGGAAATGGTGTACTCTCTATTGATACAAAAAACTATTATTCAGGTGCTTCAAGTCTTAAAATAACCGGAAGAAAAAACTTTTTTAACGGTCCAGCCATAGATACAACTGATTTTTTCATAGCAAACGAGGTATATAGTGTTTCTGCCTACCTGTATCATGAGGGGCTCGAAACTTTACACTTTAAAGCAACTGCTCGTCTTACGGATAAAAATGATGAGATCAGCTACAAATTTATAGGAGAAACTGATGTATCACCGGGTAGCTGGACAAGTATAAGTGGTTCCTTTACCGTACCGGAAAACTATGAAGACTGTAAAGAATCCAGCATCTACCTGGAATGTGGAAATGAAACAATTGATTTTTATGTTGATTATTATGCTATAAAAGGTCTTACCTATTCAAATATAGATGACATACCACAGATTACACAGTCAACACAAAATACTGTTTCCGAAGTAAAAAAGACAACAGCTAACGAAAAAACTGTACAGGTTTTAGAAAAAGACAACATTCTTATGGGCTTTGAAGATGAAAAGTATAACAAACTTTTTAGCATAAAAAACGCAAAAAAAGAAATCGTAAACTCATACAGTTATTCAGGCCGGTTTTCTCTGTTTGTAAGTAACCGTACCAGTTCTGCCGATGCTCTCGAAATGAAGGCTGATTTTTTAGAGAAAAATAAAACATATTCTTATGGTACATATCTTATGTACAACTCAGCTGACGCACCGGAAGAAATAAATTTTTATACTGTACTGCAGTACAAATCTGACGGAAAAAACCTCACGGAAAAAATTTCTTCAGATACCGTTTCAAAAAATACATGGTCAAAAATTTCGTGTACATTTAAACTACCTGCCAAAGCAGAAAATGTTCTGATATCTATATACAGCGAAAATTCATCTGAACAGCTTCACAAGAGTTACCTGACTGATTTTTATATTGATAATATATCGCTGAAAACCACAACATTATCTAAAAGTAAAAAAATACTTATTCCGATTATTATTGTAGCTGTATGTATACTTGTTGTCTTAGTATTTATAAAATTAATGCCTGTATGGAAAAAGAAAAAATCTTCACAGAAGGAACTTATTGAGTTGTCATTAAAGGATGCTATGACAAAAACCTTAAATCGTAATGCATATCAGCAATTTTTAAGTGATATTTCTTCTGATACTAAAAAAGTTAAACTTTTGCACATCGCCATATGTGACATTAATTTTCTTAAGTACATAAATGACAATATCAGTCATAAAGCAGGAGATGAAGCTATATGTAAATGTGCATCTCTCCTCCTTGAAAATGTTGCTGGCGATGTCTTCCGCACAGGCGGTGACGAATTTATATGTATTTCATTTGCCCCGTTTGATGACAAATTGAAAAAAGCGATCTCTGACGCTTCATGTTTTGAAGAAAACAGTATATTTTCCGTTGCGGTTGGATTTGCTGAATATAATCAGGAAATTGACGGCGATACACCTGATATAAAGCTTATACTTGAACGTGCTGATCAGGAAATGTACAAAGATAAGAAACTATGTAAAGAGCAAAACCCTAAGTTATGTCGTGACAATAAAGAAAACAAAAATTAAAGAGATATAATCAACCTAAAAGTTGTTATATCTCTTTTTTTGTTTAAATTTGTTTTATCACACTATAAATATCGTTCTTTTAATATATATACATACATTTTTATTGTTACACTTTCGGCAATATGTACATAGACAAAATCATCATAAAATGATATAATAATGTTAATGTATTTTGTGTATATCCACAATAAAGGCGGTGAAATAAATGGAAAAGAAAAACACTATGAACATATTCATAACCATTCTTATTATTTTTAAACTACTGATCCCAGAAACATTATTTATATGTCACGCTGACAATAACGAATCTGCTCCTATAATTAACAGTGATTTTGAAAGTGGAACCATAGAGGGCTGGGGATGTCTCGGTTCAGGCACTCCTTCTATTGACGGAAATCACAGTTACAGCGGTTCATATAGTCTTCTGATAACCAATCGCCAGCAGAACTGGAACGGACCGTCACTCGTTATAACCGAAAACGTTCAGCCTGATACAGCTTATCACTTTCAGGGATATGTATATCACGAAAGCAAGGATACGGAAACATTTATGTGGACTATGAAATGGACCGATTCCACAGGCGAAGTTCTGTATGAATATATAAACACTGTACAGGCACCTCCAAAGCAATGGACTATGATAGAAGGCATTCTTACCTCTCCTTCTTCTGAAATCAAAGAAGCACTTTATTACGTAGAATCTCCAAATCCGGCGCTGGAGTTCAATATTGATTCACTGAATATGTCAAAAGCAGATCATACCCAGATAACTACTCCACCTGTCGATGTAACACAGATAAAGGATATAAACGATGTACTTATAAAAGACAATCTTATCATGACAAATGATTTTGAAGACGGCACTCTTGAAAACTGGATGCCGATGGGAGAAGGCAAACTACTATCCTCATCTCAGAAATATTGTTCAGGAAATTTCAGCCTTCTTGTAACAGAACGTGAAGCAGAATGGGATGGTCCTTCACTTGATACTACCAAATATATAATGAGTAACAATATCTATACCTATTCTGTAAATATATATCATGAAGGTAATAGTGAAGTTACATTCACCATGACAGAAAAATGCAAAAATTCAAACGGAAATACATCATATACTACGATATCATCCGAAAAGATAAAACCTCGTTCATGGACAACATTACAAGGAAGCATCAGTTCTACCCATGATCATTTATCATCTATTCTTTATATAGAAACAGACTCAGGAAATGCCCCTTTTTATATTGATGATGTAAAAATATATGGCGTTTCTTCGGAAAAACCTGAAACATCAGTTTTTAGTGATATCGTACAGCGCACAACTGATGAACACCTGTATGACTTTGAAAAAGATATGAACGGCTGGACTTCAAGAGGAGAAATAAGAATAATACGCACAAACGAATACAGTAACTCCGGTTCTTACTCTCTTTATGTATCTGACCGTATTGAAACCTGGAACGGTGCAATAAAAAATATTGATTTTATAACACGTGATATAAGCTACAACTATTCCATGTATGTCATGTATAACGGAAAAGACTATACAGACAATCATCGTTTTTTACTTCAGCTTCAGTATGAACTTGACGGAACAACAACGTATCAGATCATATCGACAAAAGATATAAAAAAAAATACATGGACCAAAATACATGGTGACTTTGTAGTACCTGCCGATGCAAGAAATGTTTCTATGTATATTCAGTCAGATCATATAGAAAACACAGAAAATCTTACATATGACGATCTTCTTTCTTTTTATATAGACGATGTACGAATAATAATGAGCACTAGTTTAAAGAAACAAAATACCATAATTATTATTGTTGTCATTATTGCCATATTTATATTTCTCACCATAGCTGCATTACTTTTCAGAAATGTCTCCATAAAAAACAAAAAAATAAGAAGTACACTTCAGAAAGCGTCCATAGACTCTATGACAAATGTTCTCAACAGAAATGCATATGAAGAAAAAATAGAATACTACAAAGAAAATCCGGATGAATGCCGTGACATCTTTATAACCGTATGTGACATAAATTTTTTAAAACTTATAAACGACAGCTACGGTCATGAACATGGTGACGAAGTAATTATACGCTGTGCTCAGCTGCTTGTTAAATCAACAGGACAGAAAGGAACTGTATACAGAATAGGCGGCGATGAATTTGTTTGCATAAGCACTGCAAATCCTGAAAAAGAACTAAGAAAAAATCTTAATGCAACAACTGAACAAACGATAGGATATCCTTTTTCTGTTGCAATAGGCTGTACACGTTATAACAAAGAACTTGACGGCGATACTCCGGATATAGACATAATTACCAAACGCGCAGATAGTATAATGTATCTTAACAAGGAAATTATCAAAGAAAACTACCAGAGCAGAATAAAAAAACAAAAGTAAAAAATATGCACACCAACTATTTAATCTATTTAATTTTACAGCATATTTTTAATCAATGTGCATATAGACAAAACGCAAATAAAATGATATAATATTATTAGCACATTCCACAAGGAAATACGAACTCTTACAAAAAATACAAAGAGGTGAACATTATGAAAAACAGGATTATTCGGGGGAGTTTATCATTTATAATAGCACTGACTTTTCTAATACCATTTTTATCCGCTATATGTTATGGTGATTCTGAAAACGTCGTACTTCAGGCTGACTTTGAAAACGGTTCGCTTGAAGGAATGGCTACAATGGGAAATACATCACTTGTTATAGATCAACATATTGCATATTCAGGCAGTTCTTGTCTTAAAGTAACAAAAAGATCGGCTAACTGGAACGGTGCATCTATCAGCAACAGTTCCATACTGCAAAAGGGTAAAAAATATAAAATAACCGCATATGTATATCACGAACAGGCATCGCAGGAAGATATGAAATGCACTCTAAAAAATACAGATTCTATGGGAACTGATACATATGACAATATAATCGCTACAACCGTTCCGCCTTCAACATGGACAGAGTTTTCCAGTGAATTTTCAGTTCCGCACGATTCATCAGCTGCCACACTTTACTTTGAAGTAACACATGCTACTATGGATTTTTATATAGACTTTGTAACTCTTGAACTTATAGGTGATGTTGAAGTATCACAAGCACCGGAAAACGTAACGACTGGCAGCGAGCCTAAAACTCAGTTGGAATATACACCTCCGGCATCAATGCCACACAGAATTTTCTTTTCTGACTTTGAAACCGGAACAAATGAGAGTTGGGGGTCTGTTGATATTGCTACACTCACTCTTGATTACGACCACCATTCTTCCGGAGAAGCATCACTACAAGCGTCAAACAGAAATGCCAACTGGGATGGACCAAAACAATTTCTTGACGATTACCTCAAAGCATCCAAAACATATCATTGTGCTGTATATGTTTACCACGAAAGTGCTACACCGGAAACTATGTCAGCAACGATCAACTGGAAAAACTCAAACGGAACCACCACATACAATTCTGTCGCAAGTGCCCAGATCAATCCGGGAAAATGGACACTGCTTGAAGGCGAAGTAACAACTGCTGATGACTTCAACTTTCCCTCCTTATATATAGAAGCATCAAACGCTGATCTTGTTTTTTATATAGATAATGTATCTATTTTTTCAGATGAACCACTACAAAACTCAAATACAGGTTTAAATGAAAAAACTCCGCAAAACGATGAGTATACATACGGATTTGAATCTGACCTTGAAGACTGGAATTCAAGAAGCGATATCAGAATAGTACGTACAGACGAATACGCACACTCCGGCGAGTATTCAGTATACATAACTGACCGTGACGTTTACTGGAGCGGTCTTACAAGAATAATTGACTTTGTAGACCGTGAAATAAGCAACACATACAGTGCTTATGTTATGTATAACGGTGATGAATATGAAAGCAGTCATGTATTTAATCTGAATGTCCAATATGATTTTGAAGGTGTCACTAATTATCAGGAAGTCGGAATCGAAACAGTCGAAAAAGGCAAATGGAAAAAAATCAGCGGCGAGTTTACTATTCCAAAAGGTGCAAAAAATGTATCTATGTATGTTCAGACAGAAAAAGTAGACGAAGGCACAGAAACTCTTGATGATCTGATGTCATTTTATGTTGATGATATCAGCATCGTAAGAACTTCTGTAGCAAAAAAGAAGAAAACTACTATGATCTGTATAATTGTCGCTGCATCTTTATTTGTCATTTCTGTGATCACTATACTGCTCCGAAAAATAATACTCAATGCAATAAAAACTAATCGTGCTCTTATGAGTGCAGCACTTGATGCAATGACTCAGACACTCAACCGAAATACTTATGAACAGAAACTTGATATCCTTCATGAAGATCCAAGTATATGCAGAGGTATGTATATTGCAGTATGTGATGTAAACTTCCTTAAATTCGTAAATGACAATTATGGTCACGAAATGGGTGATGAAGCTATAACACGATGCGGCGCCCTGCTTCTAAGAGCAGTCGGAAAGAAAGGCTTGGTTTACAGAACAGGCGGCGATGAGTTTGTTTGTATGTCCCCTGTTTCTTTTGAAGAACAGATTCGGCATGAAATCGAACTTGAAGCTTCAAAATATAACGGATATCCTTTCTCAGTAGCTGTCGGATTTTCACACCATGAACCCGGAGATGTACCGGATATTGATGAAATGATCGAAAAAGCAGACAAGGCTATGTATGAAAACAAACAACTTATCAAATCACAAAACGCTGAGTTTGTGGTTAGATGATCTAAAAAACTCCTCTACAAAAAATAGAGGAGTTTTTTTGTTAATGTGTATATAGACAAATTTATTGTAAAATGTTATAATTAAATTAATACATTTGACAAATAACATCCTATATAATAACCAATTTATTTTTATTTGGGAGTTTATTTTGTAAAAAAATCTCGTCATACATTTACGAGAGAAAGGGTGAATCATATGTCAAGGAAATACACACTATTGTTCACATTATTTACATTATTATCTTTCTATATATCACTATATCAGCCAATTTTTGCCGAAGATATATCAAACACCTCCATAACTACCACTATAAATTCTGAAAACTCCTATACATTTAATTTTGAAAACGGCCCCGGAGAGTGGATAGAAAATGGAGAAGTCAGACTTATACGTTCATATGAATATGTAAATTCAGGTCGTTATTCGATATATGTTGACCACAGAAAAAATTCATCAGATGGTATTGCATTAAATGCTGACTTTCTCAACAAACAGGTCAATACTACATATAGCGCATATGTATTGTATTCAGAAAACGATACTATAGAAAGCCGCAACTTTAATTTCAACATACAATACATGTCAGCCGGAAAAATGATTACACAATGTATTACATCGACTGATGTTTCGCCTGCGATATGGACAGAACTTTCAGGTCGTTTTACTCTACCGGCAGATGCAACTCATATAAAACTTGTAATAAACACAAGTTCCTCTAAAAATTTGTCTGGTTCTGCAGATTCACTCCCTTTTTATATTGATAATATTAAAATAATCAAAACATCTGCATTGACGACTTCAACTGTACATACTGATATATCAAACAACAACTCACCTACAGTGATAATAATCATCATTGCTGTAGCCTTAATACTTCTTGTGATTTTAGCTGTCGCTTTTAAAACTCGCAAAAAAAATTCTGACATCCCGAAGTTTCAGGTATTTGATGCTGACGAGCTTAAACAGGAAATAGCTATACTTTCGGAAAAACCGGATATGTGTAAAGATATCAACATACTTGTATGCAGCGTAAACTTTACACCGGAAACACTTAAACACAAAGAAGAAGCTATAAACAGGTGTGCCATGATGGTTCTCCGAGCTGCCGGAAAATACGGTTCTGTATACCGCACCCAAAATAATGAATTTGTATGTATGTCAACAAAACCAATAAAGGAACAACTTGAAAAAGAGATAGCATATGAAACCTCAAAACCAAGTGAATACCCGTTTTCAATTTCAACGGGTTTTGCCAAAGGCGATGAAAGAAATGTAGATATAAGAGAACTTGTTTCTGCCGCTTTAAGCGAAGTCGTAAATAACGAAAATCTGAGTCGTTCATTAACTTCAAAATACCTTGATTAACTTTTAAAACCTCTCAGAAATTATAAATGAGAGGTTTTATGTTTTCAAGTAAAAACTTAAAAAACAAATCAAACAATACATATAGACAAAATTACATTAAAATGTTATAATATAATTATACAGATTTCATATTTTATAATTAATTTGCCTAACAAAATTTGCATAACACAGAGGTGATAAAATGAACAAAAAAAATATAGCATCATTTATATTAATCTCCGCGCTCTGTCTAAGTTCCACATTTAGAACAGAGAGCATAGAAGCTTTTGAACCAGGAGATCTGATAATATCGAACACTTTTGATGATCCGAATGAAATCGGTTGTCTTTATCCGATGGGATTTGTAACTCTTGAACTTGATACTGCAAATGGCAACAACAGTACATCCAGTATTAAAATTACTGATCGAACAGAATCATGGAATGGTGCAGGAATTTTTGATCACCCTGATATAGTCCCGGGGAACACATATGAGATAAGTGCATATGTATTTCATTATTCTGATAAAAATGAAGACTTGCTCTGGACGATGAAAACAGTAAAATCCGATGCCAGTACGTCATATAATACTATAATAAAAAATGATACACCACCAATGACGTGGACAAAAATAGGCGGAACATTCACAATACCTATTGACGTGTCACAATATGCTGTCTATATTGAATCTTCCGCAAACACTATGGATATATGTATAGACGATATAACCATCACCCTTGTAGAACAAGGTGAAACCATTGTATCAGAAGAAACCACAAAAGCTACCGAAAAAATTACAGAAGCTACTAAAGAAACTACTGCTTCAACTCAGGAAATGTCAAAAACTCAGGCAACAACTCCAGAAACCTCCAAATCATCAAAAAGCGACTCTGATATTACCGATATTCCTGAAAGTAATTCAGATAACAACAATTCATGGAGTGTTATATTTCCGCTTGCTCTTATAGCATTAACCATAATTACTATTCTTATCATATACCTTATCAAAAACAACAAAATAAATTTTATAAGACCCGGTGCAAAAGATTCTCTGACCGGAGTATTTTCAAAAGAAGAATACAACAAAAAAATCAAAGCTCTTTCCGTTTCCCAGTCTATGTATAAAGAACTCTATATAGCCGTATGTGATGTATGCTTTATGAAAACCATAAATGAATCGTTCGGCTACGGCACAGGCGATGAGGCACTGACAAAATGTGCCCGTATTCTTTCAAAAATAGTGGGAATGAATGGACATGTATATCGTACAGATGGTGGAACATTTGTATGCATCTCAAAACTACCTTTCAGAAACAGAATAGAAACCGAATTTGATACAGAATCACATAAAAACAAGCAATACCCATTTTTCATCGCTGCAGGATTCTCATTTTCAAGAGAGGACAACCGTACTGATATAAATACGCTTATTCAAAGGGCTGAAAACGAAATGCAGTCAAATAAAGCAGTTATAAAGTCCGGCTGTTCAAATATAGAACAAAAATACAAAATCAAAATCATCAATAAATAATACAAACTATTTTCTCTGAGGTGAAAAAATTCTTATGAATAAAAAGGTATCAACACTTATCCTGATGGCATTGATTTTAGCCTCTTTACTATCAGGGTATAGCACAAAGATCCACGCTGAAAACAGTGTAGTCAAGTCATCGGATTTTGAAGGATCAACCGGTGGTTTTATAAACACTATGGGGAATATCTCGCTGGAACTTTGTAATACAGTTAGTCACTCAGGTTCAAGTTGCCTTAAAGCCACAAACAGAAAACAGTATTGGCACGGTCCATCAATTGATTGTTCAGATCTGATACCGGGAACATCATATCGTGTACAACTTTTTGTTTATCATGAGAACAGTGTACCAGAAAATGTATCATGTACGCTTAAAACAACGGATTCAACTTATAGTGAAAGTTATACTCCCATAAGTTATATGCGTACCGAACCAAATACATGGACGGAACTATCAGGAAATTTTACTTTTGCAGATGATACACAGGTTGCTGTATTGTATATTGAAACTTCAGGTGATACAACAGACATCTACATAGATGATTTTATGTTGACTATTGAACCGGCATACGGAAATCAGCAAACAACAGAAACACTTTCGCCTGCTTACGATTATACACCACAGCAACAGCAACAAACCGAAAATATATATGAACCGTCTACTGATACATCCGATAGTACAAACTCCTTTAACATACCTATTGTCCGAATCATAATGACAATCACAATAATTCCGATTCTTGTAATAACTCTGTTTGAAATAATAAAAAATATTATACAAAACAGAAAAAACAATGTCGACTTCACTGATGCAACCGACGAAATGACGCAAACCTTCAACAAAACCGCATTTGATGAACAAATTAAAGAACTTTCCGAAAACCCTATGTTATGTAAAGGTATTCACATAACCATATGTGATATAAATTACCTTGAAAATATAAACAACAGTTATGGGACAAATAAAGGCGATGACGCCATTGCACGATGCGGTCAGCTTCTTATGAATGCTGTAGGCTCAAAAGGTACTGTCTATCGTACAGACGGTGACGAATTTATCTGCCTGTCACAAGTGTCAATAAAGAAGCGTTTTGAAAAAGAATTACAATATGAACTTTCAAAATATGAAGGATATCCTTTTTCCATTGCTGTCGGATACGCAAACCATAATAACGGCGACATACCTGATATAAATATTATTCTTGAAAAAGCATATACAGATATGCGCGAAAATAAAAAAATCGTTAAAAACGCACCGGTTGTTCTATAATGTAAAAAACTCTCTTGAAACATTTGAATAAAAAAAGTCGCACATACAAAGTCATTTCTTTGTGTGTGCGACTTTTTCTCTATCAGCTAAAGCTTCCATCCCAGACCGGCATATCAGAAATATATGCACTTTCAACAGCCGGAACATAATATATTCCATAAGTTTTAAGTCCGTCCTCCTGCTTAAGTTCCGGAAGTTCCACGTAAAAACGGTAATATGGCATAAAATATTTTTCATTTTTATCTGTACGATATATCAGCTCCGTTTTCTCAACAAATTCTTCTCCGGAAAACTCATACGGAACAGTCGTAATAAAATTTCCTTTTATCAATAATTGCCGAGCCTCATTAGAACTGATAACAGGATAATCCCCTGCCTTGACAGACAAATCAGGCTGACAGATCCTTACTATAAATAATTTGCCATCATCATCGTTTGCAAAAGTCACGCGATTAAAATTATAATTTATTATCTTCTCTGTTTTATCCTGCCCATCTTCAAAAAATCCTACAGAATACTGTTGCTGACCATAAATATTATAGTCACCGCCAAAAATATCTGCTTGTGGATTCTCAATTCCTATAAGAGATTTATACTTTGTTTTAAGATACTCTGCTACATCACACTTATCATTATATGATGAAAAATGTGTAAAATTATATTCTGAAGGAACAGTTAACGCAGGCTCAAAATGCACTGTAGCTGTCATAGAGCTGTCTGCTTCTATTTCTATACCCTGAGAATTTATTATTAGTTTTGTCGGAGTAAAGTACCCTTTCGGAACAGTAACTCCTGCACTGTTAAACTTGTCAATAATCTTTTGTTTTTCTTCTTCATCAGGTGTATCATAGGTAACAGTCAGATTATTTTCATCAAGTCCTGCTCTGTTTGCGATCTCCAGTATAAACTTCCGGATCTTATCAAGATCAACACCTGATTCAAAATTATTTTCATCATAATTAAAAGTATTCTGATAAACAGGTAATGTGGATAATTTAAAATCTTCATTCCATGGATTGGCATTTACAAGTTCTGAAATATCATAAGCTGTATATCCCTCATAACCCATTGTTGGTGTAATTTCAGAAACCGACAACATTGGCATATCAGAATTTATTTTCTTATTTTCATGTGATAATATTTTTGCCCCTGCAAAGACAATAAATGCCAGACAAGCAGCTACTATACCAAGCCTTATTAACACAGATTTCTTTTTACTTACCATAACATCAGCCCCCTCAATATAAGACGGATCAATAAGCTCCATCTTATCCAAAAATTCATTTCCTCTCATAAAGCATAGCCCTCCTCTTCAAGATACCTGCGAAGTTCATTTCGGCAACGAAAAAGTGTGGTTTTTATCTTGCTTTCAGATAAACCAAAACGCTTTGAGATATCGGTAACAGAATCAAGATACCAATACCGGCGAATAAAAATATTTCGTTTTTCTTCACTTAATCTTCCAAGAAAACTGTTAATTGCATAGCTTAGCTCTGTATCATCTATACGACACTCAACATCATCGGGTGCCGGAATACATTGTTCAATCTCTTCACTTAGTTCAACAATAAAAGCACTACGTTTAAGCCGACTGCGATTGCGACAACAATTCAAAGAAATATGACGAGTGATACGTGCAAGAAATGCATACAAATAGTTTTTCGGCTCATGAGGCGGAATAGTATTCCATGCTTCCATATAAGTATCATTTTCACATTCTTCGGCAGTCTGATAATCATCTACTATTCTGTAAGATATCGAACGTAAACGACTACCATACTTTTTTGAAGTTTGTTCCAAAGCCTTTCTATCCCGCATCAAAAACAAATCAACAATAATATTATCGTCCAAAATTTTTTTCGCTCCTTTCGTCATGTACTTAAAGCCTTTCACTATAATAAGCACCGTTTAATCCGGTAAGGTTACGCTTTTTGAGGAAAAAATATTTATAAAAGCCAAAAAGCATTCCGTAAAAAGAATGCTTTTTGGCTTTTTCTAATTCACTCCCGACAGGAAGTGAATTTATATTAATAAAAGGAGGGGAAATTTTTTAAATTAGAATCCCATTCCGCCGCCCTGTGGCATCATTGGTGGTGCAGGATTTTCTTCCTTTACATCTGCCACAAGACTTTCTGTTGTGAGTACCATTGCCGCTACGGAAGCTGCGTTCTGAAGTGCTGAACGAGTTACCTTTGTAGGATCAACGATACCTGCAGGGATCATATCTACATACTGTTCCTTGTAAGCGTCAAAGCCGTAGCCAACCTTACGTGAACGTCTGATCTTATCGATAATTACGCTACCTTCAAGACCTGCATTGAGTGCGATCTGACGAACCGGTTCTTCAAGAGCTTTGAGTACAATCTTAGCACCTGTCTTTTCATCACCGTCAAGTGAAGGAATGAGCTTTTCAACAGCCGGCATAGCATTGATAAGTGCTGTACCGCCACCTGCTACGATACCTTCTTCTACAGCTGCCTTTGTAGCTGCAAGAGCGTCTTCGATTCTGAGTTTCTTTTCCTTCATTTCGATTTCTGTAGCTGCACCAACCTTGATAACAGCGATACCGCCTGAAAGCTTAGCAACTCTTTCCTGAAGTTTTTCCTTATCAAAATCAGATGTTGTAACTTCCATCTGTGACTTGATCTGGTTGAGTCTGTCCTTTATGTCATCGCTTGAGCCAGCGCCGTCAACGATAATAGTATTTTCCTTCTGAACAACAACCTGTCTTGCACGACCGAGCTGATCAATTGTTGTTTCCTTGATATCAAGGCCGAGTTCTTCTGTGATAACTTCACCGCCTGTAAGAATAGCGATATCCTTGAGCATTTCCTTACGTCTGTCGCCAAATCCCGGAGCCTTTACACCAACACATACAAATGTTCCTCTGAGTTTGTTGAGAACGAGTGTTGTAAGTGCTTCGCCTTCGATATCTTCAGCGATGATAACAAGCTTCTTGCCTGCCTGAACGATCTGTTCGAGAAGTGGAAGAATATCCTGAATTGATGATATCTTCTTATCTGTGATAAGGATATATGCATCATCAATAACAGCTGTCATCTTATCTGTATCTGTTACCATGTATGGTGAGATATAACCTCTGTCAAACTGCATACCTTCAACAACTTCGCTGTATGTTTCAGCTGTCTTGCTTTCTTCAATAGTGATAACACCGTCAGCTGTAACCTTTTCCATAGCTTCTGCAATAAGCTTTCCTACTGTTTCATCTGCTGAAGAAATAGTAGCAACTCTTGCGATATCATCTGTTCCGTCTACTACCTTTGAGTTATCAACGATAGACTTTACAGCAACGTCAACAGCCTTGGAGATACCCTTCTTTACGATCATAGGGTTTGCACCTGCTGCGATATTCTTCATACCTTCACGGATAAGAGCCTGTGCGAGAAGTGTAGCTGTTGTTGTACCGTCACCTGCTGCATCATTTGTCTTTGTAGCAACTTCCTTAACGAGCTGAGCACCCATGTTTTCAAATGCATCTTCAAGTTCGATTTCCTTTGCTATTGTAACACCGTCATTTGTGATGAGCGGAGCACCGAATTTCTTATCAAGAACAACATTTCTGCCCTTAGGTCCGAGTGTGATCTTTACTGTATCAGCAAGCTTGTCAATACCGGCCTGCAATGCTTTTCTAGCGTCTTCACCGTAACAAATATTCTTAGCCATATCTAAAAACTCCTTTTTCTCTGTTTATTTCTTATATTATTCTACTATAGCGAGGATATCTTCCTGCTTAAGAATTGTATATTCAACACCATCGATCTTTACTTCTGTACCTGAGTACTTGCTTGTAAGTACCTTGTCTCCCGGTTTTACGTACATCTTAACTTCGTTGCCGTCAACCATTCCACCAGGACCTACTGCAACTATTTCGGATACCTGTGGTTTTTCCTTTGCAGAACCTGTAAGAATGATACCACTCTTTGTTGTTTCTTCTGCCTCAGTCATTTTTACAACTACTCTGTCTGCTAATGGTTTGATTGTCATAATATATTTCCTCCTTGTATTATATATAATATTTTATTATCAAATTTATTAGCACTCATTATCTTTGAGTGCTAATTATATTTTATCAAGTTACTATAAAAAATCAAGTGTTTTCACTAACATTTCTAAAACTTTGTACATTTGCACATATTGTATATAAAATCATGTACTAATTTCCGTTGTTTTAACCCTGATATATCAACTATATACAAATTATGAACTGATTATGAACTTATTCATTATTTAGAAATAATTTATTCATATTAAAAACTTGTACATAATTCGTTAATATTGTATAATAAAATAGTAAACATATTTATCACAAAAAATTTAAAATTTCAAAGATATAAAAAGGATGATAAAGATGCCACTTGGAAAGGTACTAATTATAGACGAAGACAAAAACAGCTGTAATACACTAAAAAATGCTCTCGAAAAAGATGGATACAGCGTCATACTCTCTCATGACGGTGATGAAGCTCTTATAAAATTCAATGCTTTAAAACCAGATATCATACTTCTTGATGTTGTCATTCCCAAAACCGACGGTTGGCAGATATGCAGAGAGGTGCGAAAAAAATCAAACATCCCTCTTATCATCATTACTTCAAAAAGCGAAACTTTTGACAAAGTTCTCGGTCTTGAGTTAGGTGCCGATGATTATATATTAAAACCTTTTGATATCAAAGAAGTAATGGCTCGTATAAAAGCTGTAAACAGACGTGTAAACCAGTCAAATATAATCGAAACACGCGAAGTTACATACGACAATCTGGTCGTAAATATGTCAAGATATGAACTTCGTGTGAGCGGAAAAATCAAAGATGCTCCTCCAAAAGAACTTGAACTCCTGTTTTATCTCGCCTCAAACCCTAACAGAGTATACACTCGAGATCAGCTTCTTGATGAAGTCTGGGGATTTGAGTACTACGGTGATTCACGAACAGTTGATGTACACATAAAAAGACTCAGGGAAAAACTAGATGGAGTTTCTGAACAATGGTCAATAAAAACAGTATGGGGTGTAGGATACAAATTTGAATTTAACGAAAAATTTGGAGATACTTGATACTGTATACGCAAAACAATCTGAACCCTCAGAGGTATGATATGGATATAAACAATGATATTTTTGAAAAAAATACAGAAACATATGAACTGGAAAGCTTTCGTTGTTTTTCGGATTATAAAGACATCCTAGAAGATAACAAAGAAAAAATGCCGTGTTCTTTTTCAGTACTTGCAGTAGTTTCTGTTTTTCTGGCACTCGCTTTTTCATCATACATGATTATTGCAGGATATATCGGAATAGACAGTGGTTTTTATTCTGCTGAAAACGATACTGTTGTAATACTCGGTTTGAACTCACGTCCTTCAGATGCTGAATATACTGATGAAAAAGGCAGATATACAACAGCAGGAATAGCAAAAGAAGTAGGTCCGTCTATAGTAGAGATCATAACTTATTCTGAAATAACCGGAAAGAAAATAAACGGCACCGGATCCGGAATAATTATTTCCGAAGACGGATATATAGTAACAAACGCTCATGTTATCACTAACGGGAAGGTAGTCGACGTTTCTCTTGACGATAATTCATTATATGAGGCAACAGTTATAGGTTATGACTCGAAAACTGATATTGCTGTGATAAAAATTGAGCCAAACGGAAAAAAACTTTCTGTAGCTGTTTTCGGAAACTCCGATGAGGCTGTACAGGGTGAACAGGTAGTTGCAATAGGAAACCCCGGAGGTCTTACCGGAAGCGTATCTGAAGGCTGTATATCGGCTGTAAACAGAATGATACGTGCCGACTCAACATCACATGAAATGAACTGCATACAGACTGACGCTGCTATAAGCCCCGGCAACTCAGGTGGCGCACTTGTAAATATGTATGGTCAGGTCATAGGGATAACATCTTCAAAATATGTTGATGTTATAAACGCAAGTTACGAGGGTCTTGGATTTGCCATCACAATAAATGATGCAAAACCTATAATAGAAGAACTTATCGCAAATGGATATGTTGCAGGCCGATTCAAAGTTGGAATAACATTTGTCGGACTTGATAAGGAACTTGCCGAAGCCGAAAAACTTTGTCCGGGTCTTCTTATAAGCGACATAAGCGAAGACTGCGATATAGCAAACACCGAACTTAAGCCTGAAGATATCATATTTGAAGTAGAAGGTAAACCGGTTACCGACTATGATTCATTTATGGAATCTCTCGGAGAAAAAGGTGCCAATGACACCGTTCATGCAAAGGTTGCAAGATTTGACGAAGACGGAAACAAAGACGTCTTTGAGATAGAATTTAAACTTATGCCCGATACTTCGGGGGATTATTAAAAAGGACAGGCGAAAAAAACGCCTGTCCTATTTTCTTTCATTTACGAGCTGATAAAGCTCACTTTTTTTATACCCTGTCTGTGCCGCAACTGTCTTGCAGGCAGTTATAGTCTTTTCACCTTTTTCTATCAGGTCGCACACAATATCAACAGCTTGCTCTATTGTGAACTCTGGTTTTTCCTCAGGTTTTGCACCTTCTATAACGAGTACATACTCACCTTTCGGAGATTTGTTTTCATAATATGATATCGCTTCGGAAATAGTACAGCGTATCACTTCTTCATATACTTTCGTAAGTTCACGACAAAGTGAAATTTTTCTGTCACCAAATACCTTTAGCATATCGCCAAGCGTATTCATAAGCTTATGCGGTGCTTCGTAAAATATCATGGTGTTTGTATTGTTCTTTACCTGTTCAAGATGTTCATTTCTCTGTTTTTTGGTCACTGACAAAAATCCTTCAAAAGAAAATCTGGAAGTGTCAAGTCCGGAAATAGCAAGCGCAGAAACTACAGCACTCGGCCCCGGAACAACTTTTACAGGTATCTCATTTTCATAGCAAAGCTTTACCAGACCTTCTCCCGGGTCTGAAATACATGGCATTCCTGCATCTGTTACTACTGCACAGCTTTCCCCTGCCATTAATCTGTTGATTATATTGTCAGCACAAAGTCTTGAACTGTGATCATGATAGCTTACAAGTTGTTTTTTTATATCATATTTATTGAGAAGTTTCAAAGTTACTCTTGTATCCTCAGCCGCTATAAAATCAACTTCACTTAGTATATCAAGCGCTCTGAGCGTTATATCGGAAATATTTCCTATAGGAGTTCCCAGTACATAAAGCGTTCCCGGCATGATTTCAACCCTTTCTAAATATCAGTTTATCTTATATATTCTTTTTACTTCGTCCGAATAACCGTTTTCACCCTGCATATATAACTGCGGAGCTACTTTCATATACGGCTTTGAACCCTTCTTGCCTTCTATAAGGAAAAGCCACGGTGCCTGCGATGGTGTATTGCTTACAAATCTCAGCATTTTTGGCTCTATATCATTTGCTTTCATTGCCGCTATAACGTCTCCGAGTCTTTCAGGACGATTACACATACAGAGCCTTCCGCCAAACTTCAGCAGTCTGTTTGCCGCACGGCAGACATCATTTATATCACACAATATCTCATGTCTTGCAATACGCTGTGATGTGAGGGCGCTCTCTATTCCTGCATTGGCAGCTTTATAAGGCGGATTGCATACAACCAGAGAACATTTTCCCAGCGGTGCTTCGTCCCACAAAACCTTAAGATCTGCGCATACCGGAACAATATTTGTAAGGTTGCTTTTTTCTATTCCAAGTTTAAGCTGTTCGATCGCATTTTCCTGTATATCTACAGCATATATCTGTCTTGGTGCATTTTCTCTTGACATTATAAGTGAAATTATTCCGCACCCTGTCCCCAATTCGCAAACAAGGTCATTTCTCTTATAATTTGTAAAATCAGTCAGTAAAAATGCATCTGTCCCAAAACGATGATCTTCACTTGCACATACATATATGCTTTCCGAAAGTTTTTCAAATGAATATCCGGCTTTATCCATCTTCCATTTTCCTTTCTGTTTATTTTTATTTGTCATCACACCAGATAATTATAGCATATTTTTATGATACAAACAATGAAATATTTTTTAATTTACTATTGTATTTTTTAATAACATATGATATAATTAATTTTGCAAGTCGCTGTCTATAGTGTTGCAAAATGCGTCCCGGTAGCGTAGTGGATAACGCAACCGCCTCCTAAGCGGTAGATCGGAGGTTCGAGTCCTCTTCGGGACGCCATAACAAAACTGCCACCGGGTAGGAATGCAAAAAGCATTCGTTTATACATCATCAGGTCGTAAGGAAACACTGATTAAACTGGAGAGTTACGGGGCTTCGCCCCGTCCCCCCACGCTGATTTATGAGTAAATCAGCGTTTCCTTAGAAGATGTATATTCGAGTGCTTATTTTTTTGGAGGTTATATATGTCCACTTTTAAGAAAATCCGAAAATACTTTTCTAAAACTGAAATAACACTCTGGTGTTTGTCGGTATTTTTCATTATCACATCATTTTGCATATTTGACAAAGAGAACTATCTGACACTTACAGCGTCACTTATCGGCGTTACTTCACTTATCTTCAACGCCAAAGGAAATCCTGCAGGTCAGATACTTATGATAATTTTCAGTATCATTTACGGTATGATATCACTGTCGTTTCGATACTACGGCGAAATGATAACTTATCTCGGAATGACTGCGCCAATGGCTCTGATAGCTTTGATATCATGGCTAAAAAACCCTTATGGCAACAATCATTCCGAAGTAAAAATCAAATCTGTAAATAAAAAAGAAATTTCTTTTATGCTAATTCTCGCCTTGACAGTAACTGTCGCCTTTTACTTCATATTAAATGCCTTTAATACTGCAAATATAATTCCAAGTACAATATCTGTTACCACAAGCTTTATAGCGATGTTTCTTACATACAAAAGAAATCCGTATTTTGCTCTTGCCTATGCGTCAAATGACATTATACTCATAATACTGTGGTCGCTTGCGGCATATGAGGATAAATCATATATATCGGTCATTGTTTGTTTTATTGTCTTTCTTGTAAATGATATATACGGTTTTATCAACTGGCTCAGGATGCAGAAAAGGCAGGCAACCGAGCGTGTAAAACAAGTTTCATAGACCCTTTTTTCAAAAACACTCACTGCATATCTTTTTAGCTACACCGTCTTCAAGATTTGAAAGAATAATCCCATCTGACGCCTCTTTCACTTCTTCCTTGGCATTTGCTACAGCATACGCCCTGTCGCATGCATTAAAAAGAGGGATATCATTCAGATTGTCACCAAAACCTACTACCTCATCAAAACCATATTTTTCACGGATAAACATTACTGCATTATACTTTGACGCTTTACATGAACTTATTTCGAGATACCAGTAATCAGTTGCATACACATCACGATAAAAATCAAGGTGCAGACCTTCTACCTGCTTTAAAGCCTCATAAACTGGCGAAAGCACATCAAACTTATCTGTAACGGAATAATAGATCACATTTTTGTCACGGCATTCATAGAAGGAGCTTGTTTTTTTGAAAACCTTTCCGAATTTTCTTTCACGTTCCTCTACAAATTTACGTGCATTAGGTGAATCTGTATTTTCATAGTAAGTATCAAGTTCATTTCCGTTTAATGTAAACATAAATCCTGACAGTTTAAATCTGCTGAGCACATCTACAAGATTTAAAAATATATCATCACTTATCTCTTCTTTTTTTACATATTCGTTTTTCACTGTATCAAATACACACACGCCATTCATCAGAACGACAGGTACATTTATGTTTATATCTTTTGTTATTATCATTGCAGTAGCCGCTGTTCTTGCTGTTGCTATGCTAAAATAACCGCCTTTTCCTATAAACTCATTTAATCTCCCGACTGTATACTCTGATACTTCCGCATTACTGTCAAGAAGTGTTCCGTCAAGGTCCGATATATACAATGTTTTTTTCATTACTTATTCCTCCATCAAAACTGATTGACATAATATTTTTTATGTTATATAATATTCATAGGACTTTTTTGACCCTATGCGTACTATTCTGCCCATGTATGCATGTAAATCCATATAATTTTTATTATAATTTTCCGATTTACAACAATAAGCGAAAGGATAACTAAAATGATCAGATATACACAACCGGAAAATATATCATCAGACATAGCAAAAATGTGCGATGAGAGCGATAAACTTACCAGTACCGGAAAATACATAGACTCTGTAGCCATTCTCGAAAAAGCATATTCAGAGGCACCGGATTCCAGAAAAGTTATACTTAAACTTGCTTCTGCCTACAGAAACTCCGGAAACGCAGGAAAATCCATAAAAATACTTGAAAATGCACTTGAAAAAAATCCTGATGACATCGAATATCATCATCAGCTTGCAAATTCATATTTTGAAAGAAAATGGAACAAAAAAGCTGTTGCAAAGTTTAACGAATGTCTTGAAAGCGACGCTGTTTATCCTGAAATAATTCAGGATTTAAGCGATTATTTTCTTGAAAACAAGGAACATAAGATACTCACTGAAAGACTTGAAAATCTTATGTCAGACTTCAGACAAAAGAACCTCGACACTCAGCTTCTTGCTATGTGTACCGCTATGATTTTTGTCTGCGCTGACGATTCAAGAATAAATGGCGAAGATACCAAAATTACTGCTGACTATCTCAATGTTATCGCAGAAAAGTATCCTGATATCATAACTCCTTCATTCTGTGCAGACGTTATCAGCTTTATGTCTGATACTCCTAACGGTTTTTCCGCACTTACACTCTTCAATGAACTTATAGCTATAATGTACAAGCTTTGTTCAACACTGAAAAATGATAATAACTTCCGCAAAGCATGCGCACAGTTTGAAATGTCAGTGATCGTTTATAATGCTGATGTAAATAACATCTCAGTATATGCAATGCGCGCTGTAAATGCGTACTTCAAAACAAGCGAATATGATGAAAATCTCATGAAGTACCTTATCTTCAGTGCAAAAATGGATATCGTTGAGAGTGCAAGAAAAACTCCGGTAAATGCACTTGCAAATGATTTCAAAAATAAATACCACTGTCTGTGGACATTTGTAAGTGAATTTTTAGAAGGAATAATGAACGCTAAAAATGAAGACGAACTCAGAATATTTGCAAGACAGTCTATTTACTCTGATGTACGTAATCCTTCAAAGGAACTTATCAAAACATTTGAACAGCATCTTAACAAAGCTGATTTTGAACTTTTCAAAAAGGCTGTATGCACTCCGCAAAAGCCATCCAAACCTGTTGCACCGGCTCGTCCTGCACTTGCAAAAAAATCAAAACATATAACTTCTAACAAAATCGCTCCTAACAGCGAATGTCCTTGTGGAAGCGGTAAGAAGTATAAAAAATGCTGCGGTCTTAAATAATAAGATAAAAAAATCAATAAAGTACATGACAATCATAATCGTTTGTCATGTACTTTTTGTTTTTTATCGGTTTTCTATATCAAAATATTCTCTTTTCTTTGCTACTGCCTTATATGCAGGTCTTATTATTCTTCCGCCTGTAAGTATTTCTTCCATACGGTGTGCAGCCCAGCCTGCAATTCTTGAAACGGCAAAAAGCGGTGTGTAAAGATCTTCAGGTATACCGAGCATCTTATATACGAGTCCGGAATACATATCTACATTTGCGCATATAACTTTTCCGTCACCCTTGAGTTCTTTGAAAATCTCAGGTGTTGTACGTTCTATATTTTCAAGAAGCTTAAACTCTGCTTCAAATTCAGTACCCTTTGCAAGTTCAAAAGCCTTCTTTTTGAGTATTACAGCTCTTGGGTCTGAAAGTGTATATACAGCGTGACCCATTCCGTAAACAAGACCTGTATGGTCATTTGTTTCTTTTCTGATAGTCTTTCTTACATAATCGGCTACCTGACCTTCATCATCCCAGTTTTTAATATTTGCTTTAAAATCTTCTATCATCTGGGTTACTTTCTTGTTTGCACCGCCATGTCTCGGTCCTTTAAGTGAGCCTATAGCTGCTGAATATGCAGAATATGCATCTGTACCTGAAGATGTAAGCACACGACATGTAAAAGTAGAGTTGTTACCGCCACCGTGTTCAGCGTGAAGCATAAGAAGCGTGTCAAGAAGATGTGCTTCCTGAGGTGTATACTGTCTGTCTATTCTGAGCATGGAAAGTATATTTTCTGCTGTACTTTCATTTGCTCTGAGCGGATGAATTATCATACTCTTGTTGTAATAATGACGCTGTTGCACCTGATATGCATGTGTCATTATTACAGGAAGTTTTGCAAGAAGGCTTACTGCTTTACGCATTTCTGATGCAAGTGATGTATCTTCACCTGTATCATCATATGAATAAAGAGCAAGTACACAACGAGCCATTTTATTCATAATATTTATGGAAGGTGCTTTGAGTATCATATCTTCAGCGAAATTTCCCGGAAGTTCACGCGCACCTATTATTGCCTGATTGAATTCATTAAGTTCGCTTTTTGTAGGAAGATCTCCGAAAAGAAGTAAATACGCAACTTCTTCAAAGCCGTATCTGTCTTCCTTATCTGCATTTTCAACAAGATCCTTTATGTTGTATCCTCTGTAAATGAGTTCGCCCGGTATCGGTTCAACTTCATTTTCATTGATTATATATCCGTGAACATTGCAAATCTTGGTAATACCCGCCATTACACCTGTTCCGTCTGACTTTCTCAGACCTCTCTTTACATGAAATTTATCATATAAATTTGGTTCTATTGAAGAATAATCTTTCAATTTATTGCATAAATTCTCTATAGGAGCAAACTGTACATTATCCATTTTACAACATATCCTTTCGATTAAACTATAACTATATATAATAATACACTATTATTGACTCACATGTCAATATGTACGGTAAAACCTATATGTATTTCATATTTTGAGCTAATATGAACCTGCCTTTTTTGGCCTATACCTACAAAACCAAAGGAGAACACCATGAAAAATATGTTAAGTATCATTTCCTGTTTTTCGGCACTGCTTATGACAGTTCCAGCCCTCTCACTTGCAATTGACAAATCATCACCGGATCATTCCTTAAAAAAAACAGATTCTTCTTCTGAAGTTGTTTCTGTAGTATCAAAACAACCCGCTGATATTTTTAAAACAAAATCACCTTCTACAGATCGTGAATACTTTTCAGTTCTTGATATCAATGACGGACAAGTTTATAACATAAGTGTACGTGACTATATAATAGGCGCAGTCTGTGCTGAAATGCCTGCCTCTTTTCATAAAGAAGCCCTCAAAGCGCAGGCAATAGCTGCACACACATATGCTGTACGCCAGTCTGTCGCCGAACGCAATGCACCTGATCCGGAACTTCTGGGAGCCGATTTTTCAAATGACAGTTCAAAATATCAGGCGTACTTCAACAGTGACGAGATAAAAAAATATTACGGTGACAAATACGATGAATACTACACTAAAGTGTCGGAAGCCGTTGATGAGGTAATCAACGAAATACTAACATACAACGATACCCCGATCATTGCAGCTTTTCACTCAATGTCATCGGGCATCACTGAAAGCGCTGAAAATATATGGGGAAATCCTGTTGAATATCTTATACCTGCAGAAAGTCCAACTGACACCTCAGCTCCGAAATATACTGAAGAATATGTCTTTACTGCGGAAGAGATATCAGCCAGACTGACTTCCGAATACAGTGATATATCATTTGAAAAAGATTGTGATCAGTGGTTTAAAATAAATGAAAAAAGCAATTCAGGCACTGTTATGAGTATGAAGGCCGGAAATAAAACCATAAACGGAACACAGCTTCGTACCATACTTTCTTTACGTTCAGCAAACTTTGACATATCATACTCTTCTGACTACGGATTCAAAATAACCACCAGAGGTTACGGACATGGTGTCGGAATGAGCCAGTACGGTGCAAATGCTATGGCTCAGTCGGGTAAAACATATAAAGAAATTCTTATGCACTATTACCCCGGTACAACAATAGATACTTTATAAAAAAACAAAAAAAATTCATTTTATCCACTTTAAATTCAGAATATGGGTTATATTTATGAAATTTTCGTGTCATAATATAGATACATACCACAATGTAAACTAATATTGGGAAAGGATTTTATGTATTATGAACATGAATTTAAAAAAAGTTTGTTCAATTCTTACTGCGCTGACATTTTCACTAGGTATGTTAGCGTATATGCCCGGACAGAATATACAAAAGTCTCAGGCACTTCTGGTCGATAATGATTTCGAAATAGACTATGACGGCTGGACGCACCTTGGCGACGCCACTTCTGTCGAATCTGTTTTTGGAGTAAACGCCGACAGTTCAAGAAGTATGTTCGTCAGCAATCGTCTTACAAATGCAGACGGAGCGTCTTCTGACAAGAGTTTCTATATCGAACCTGGCAAATCATACGAATACAATGTTGACGTATATCATGAAGAAAACGATAACGAATATTTTAAACTTGATGTTACATATCTTCTTGATGATATGAAAACATATGAAACAGTAACTATCGCTAAAAAAGAGGTAGCCTCATCAGAATGGACAACTCTTAATGCAAAGTTTACTGCACCAAAAGGCAGTTCCTGCTTTGTATTCAAAATCACAACAGACAGTACAGCTGATTTCTTCTTTGATAATTTTAAGATCACAGGAGATAAATTTATACCAAATACAGCTTATGCTGCTTCAGCAGGTCTCAAAGACATATATGCAAACTACTTCCGTGTAGGTTCTGTACTTAACGGCGGAACAGTAAAGCAGTCACCTATAACTTCACTTATCTTGCGTGAATACAACAGTATAACTATGGAAAATGAAATGAAACCTGATGCAACAATGAACAAATCAAAAAGTAGCGGTACAAATATAGGTGTTTCTCTCGGCAATGCCGCAAGTATACTTGACTTCTGCGCTCAGAACAATATCGGAGTAAGAGGACATACTCTTGTATGGCACAGCCAGACTCCTGAATGGGTATTCAAAGAAAACTTTGACCAGTACGGAAACTGGGTTTCTGAATCTGTAATGGACCAGAGAATGGAAAGTTACATAAAAAATATGTTTGCTGAAATCAAAAAACAGTATCCTACGCTCAACCTCTACGCATATGACGTATGTAACGAATGTGTAAGTGATGACTCAAACAGAACTAAAAATCACGGCGGTGCAAGAGAACCGGGATACGGAAACGGTAAATCACCATGGGTACAAGTTTACGGCAGCAACAAATTTGTAGAAAAAGCTTTTACATACGCAAGAAAGTACGCACCTGAAAACTGCGCACTCTTCTATAACGACTACAATGAATACTGGGATCACAAAAGAGATGCTATCGCATCAATGTGTGAATCACTTTACAAGAAAGGCGTTCTCGACGGTATAGGAATGCAGTCACATATCAATGCAAATATGGATGGTTTCTCAGGCGTAAGCGCATATACAACCGCACTCAAAAAATTTGCGTCGATCGGTTGTCAGGTACAGATAACAGAACTTGATGTAAGTACTGAATCAGGCAAATACGCTTCAAGTCAGGCTGATAAGTACAAAGCCATCTTCAAGGCGGCTGTAGACGTAAACAAAGCAGGAATGCCCGGTAAAGTAACAGCCGTATGTGTATGGGGGCCTAACGACTCAAATACATGGATAAAAACCGAAAACGCACCGCTTCTCCACGACACACAGAACCAGCCCAAAGATGCATATTATGCAGTAGCAGGACTTATCCCTGAATCCGAATGGGGTGACGGAAACAATCCTGCAGGAACTGAAACTAAACCTATCGAACCCGATGCTAACGGTTACTACTTCCATGATGATTTTGAATCATCAACAGATGACTGGAATCCAAGAGGTGCTATAAGCGCAGAACTCAGCAGTTCAATGTCATACTCAGGTTCAAAATCAATATGCGTTTCCAACAGAGAAAGTTCATGGAACGGTATACAGAAATCACTCAGTACAGCAATGTTCAAACCTGGTAACGAATATTGTTTCAGTGCAAATGTTGCATATAATACCGGCGGTTCTTCAGAAGAATTTCTTATGACATTCCAGTACGAAGATGCCAGCGGAGAAACACAGTATGTTCATCTTGACACACAGTCTACGATAAAAGGCGAATTTGTACAGTTATATAATAAAAACTACAAAATTCCTTCAGATGCTTCAAACCTTGCACTTGTAATAGAAACACCGGAATCACTTGTTGATTTTTACGTTGATGATATCATAGGTGCAGTAGCAGGAACATCAATAGACGGACCTGAACCAATAACCGTAACTCCCGGAGATATAAACAGTGACGGAAAAATCAACATTTCTGATCTTTGTCTTATGAAATCAGGAATAACAAACGGTTTTGCAAACAGTGCGGCAAGCAGTGCTGCTGATGTAAACGCTGACGGTTCTGTAAATATTCATGATGTAATCTCTCTTTGTGAGTATCTTGCAGGCATATCAGACGACTTTAAAAAAAAAGATGATAATGTAACAAACAATAATAATCCGGAGAATGTTCCTTCTGTTACACCATCAGAATATATGAAAAATTTTAGCAGTAAAGTTACAGAAAACGCAAAATCCGGCGTTACAATGGCACAAAACGGTGTTGACTACGGTTCTCTCAAAAAATACACATATTATTCTACAACAAGAGAACGTACAACAAATGTAAATGTACTTCTTCCTGCCGGTTATGACAGCAGTAAGAAATATCCTGTTCTCTACGCTATGCACGGTTACTGGGAAAATGAAGATTCACTCATGAAAATGGGTGCTGTTCAGAATATGCTTGGAAACCTTATCGCAAGCAACGAGGCAGAAGAAATGATAGTTGTATTCCCATACATCTACACTAGCAAAACTCAGGAAAGCTGTTCAGGAATGGACCTTCAGAACTCTCTCAACTACGATAACTTCATAAACGATCTTTTCACTGACCTTATGCCTTATATAGAAAAGACTTTCTCTGTAAAAACAGGAAGAGAAAACACAGCTATAACAGGCTTTTCAATGGGAGGACGTGAGTCACTCTTTATAGGACTTACACGAAGTGACGTATTTGGCTACATTGGTTCTGCTTGTCCTGCTCCAGGTCTTACTCCGGGAGATCCGTCTTCACATCCGGGACAGATTCAGGAAAATGAAGTAAAACCTGCTTATGATACTCCTTATCTGATACTTCTTTCAGCAGGCGGAAATGATACAGTTGTTTATAACTTCCCTGAATCATACCACAATATGATGACTAAAAACGGTGCAGAACACATCTATCATTTTGTAAACTCAGGAGGACACGGCGACTCAACAGTACAGCCACACTTCTATAACCTCCTCAGAGGACTTTTTAAAGCTTCTTAATAATCATCTTAATAATAAAAAAATCAAGCTGTTGTTTTGAGTAATAACGGCTTGATTTTTTTCACAAATCATGAAAAAATCTTTCTTCTGAAATTTCAGAAATATGATTTTGTACATATTTTTCGGCAAATAAACAGTAAATATTTCTCTCAAAAACCTTGACCGATATACGTTATTAGGATATAATATAAAGGAATATAAATGTAAATGCTTTAATGCATAAACGGAGGATAAAATATGCGTAAAACTAAAATAGTATGCACTATAGGACCATCTACAGATGACGACAATGTTATGCGTGAGCTTATAGCCGGCGGTATGAACGTTGCCAGATTCAACTTTTCACACGGGGACTACGAGATACACAGAAAAAGATTTGAACAGGTAACAAGACTGCGCAAAGAGCTAAATATGCCTGTTGCAACAATGATGGACACAAAAGGTCCTGAAATTCGTCTCGGAAAATTTGTAGATGACAAGCCTGTAGAAATCAAAGGTGGCGACAAATACACTCTGACAACAAAAGATGTACCATGTACAAACGAAATCGGAAGTATATCATTCAAAAAACTTCCGCAGGACGTTTCAATCGGAAACAGAATTCTTATCAACGATGGCGTTATTGAACTTGTAGTTGAAAAAATAACTGCTACTGATATCGTTTGCAGAATAATTCATGGTGGTACACTTTCAAATAACAAAGGCATCAACGTTCCGGGTGTAAAGCTTTCTATGCCTTTTATCAGTGAAGCTGATATGAATGACCTCGAATTTGGTGCAAAAATGGGTTATGATTTTATCGCAGCAAGTTTTGTAAGATCTTCTGCTGATATAAACTACCTCAGAAAATATACTCACAGTCTCGGCTGGTTCGATGTACGCATTATTGCAAAAATCGAAAACCTTGACGGCGTTGAAAACATTGATGAGATCCTTGAAGTTTCTGACGGTATCATGGTTGCCAGAGGCGACATGGGCGTAGAAATTCCATTTGAACAGATACCTGCTATCCAGAAAACCCTTATCCACAAAGGTTACAATGCCGGCAAACAGGTTATCACCGCTACACAGATGCTCGAATCAATGATTTCAAACCCACGTCCTACAAGAGCCGAAATAACAGACGTTGCAAATGCTATATATGACGGTACAAGCGCTATTATGCTTTCGGGCGAAACTGCTGCAGGTGCTTATCCTGTTGACACACTCAAAACAATGGCACTCATTGCAGAATCAACAGAAAAGAACATAAACTACCGCTCAAGATTTGCAAACAGACCGCCTTCAACAAACTCTGACATAGCAAATGCTATAGCACACGCTACAGTTACAACCGCACACGACCTCAACGCAAGTGCTATCATAACAGTAACAAAAGCAGGCTCTACAGCAAGACTTATCTCAAAGTACAGACCGGACATGCCTATAGTAAGCTGTACTACAGACGAAATGATACAGCGTCAGATGAATATGTCATGGGGTGTTTCACCTATCATAATCGGTGAAAAAACAAACTCAGACGAACTCTTCCTCGATGCGGCAAACGCTGCTAAAGAAGCAGGACTTGTAAAAACAGGCGATACTGTTGTTCTCACAGCAGGTGTACCACTCGGAATTTCAGGTACTACAAATCTTATGAGAGTTGAAGTAATAGAATAATTACTTTTATGGTACAGAACCGTTGACTGATTATGGTTCTGTACCATTTTCTTAAGGTTTAAGAGACAAAATATTCAGAAGATATGCATAAAATGCGTGAAGTATTTGCAGAAAACAAAAATCAGATATCTTTCCTGTTTAACATTTCAGAAAAGATATCTGATTTTTTACAAAATACAAAATTTTATTTTGACACCATATTGATAATATCAGAAAACTTTTTCATAATATTATCCCATCTGTAATTTTCATTTATATATTCTAGTGCGTTTGCCCTCATTATCTCCATCTTTTTATCATTGTTCATCATAAAATTAAGACAGCCTTCAAACTCAAAATAATTTTTATAGTAAAGTCCGCCATTGCTCTTCACACAGTGTCCTTTTAAGACATCACATATTCCATTTACAAGTACAGGTACACCAAGCGACATTGCTTCCAGAACAGATATAGATAAACTCTCAAACTTTGATGGAAGAACAAGACATTCTGCTGCTGCTATTCCATTAAATTTATCTTCTTCGCTCACAAATCCAAGATTTATTATGTCATCACTTTCAGGTATATCGCACACAGGTTTTCCCATAAGTACAAGTTTAAGAGGACTTTGGGAATTTCTTTTTTTATACTCTGTAAAATCTTCAAAAAGTCCTGTACACCCCTTAGCATCATCAATACGTCCGACATAAATTATAAATTTATCCTTCACATTGAACTTGTTACGAAACGCCTCTGTATCAGGCGTACAAGGCACGTCAACGCCTGTCCCCATAACATCGCATGGAATATCACTACAGTCAAAGAGACCCTGCACAAGCGATTTCTCTTCGTCTGTGAGAAAAATATATGCTGCCGGCTTTTTAAAAAGACTTTCATATGTTTTAAAATGAATATACGGTTCTTCATGTGCAGTAGGTATAAATACAGACTTTTCTGCAACTTCAGGCATTCCTATTACGGTAAGATAATAAAGATAAGTAACAAAAATAAATACATCATAGTTATCCTTATTTTTCTTTATAAATTCTATAGCTTCCGGACAGTACGGCCCTTGCTTTTCAAACCATACCTTTTCTTTTTCAACATCTCTTTCATTTAGCCCAAGTTCTGTCAGATACGATACATTAAAACTTCCAAAATCTTTATCACGCTGAGATTTTACAGAAAAACGTATCACATGTACACCGTTTATGTCCTCATCATCAGATTTATAGTAGTCTTCCCATGTTGTATAATCCAGTGCTTTTGTAGTGATAACATCCACTTCAAAATTATATTTCAACCTCTCTGCAATAAGTCTTGTATAATATTCAGAACCACCATTTACTTCAAGACCGTATCGCTGATTTACAAGCGCTATTTTTTTCAATTTTTACAAATTCCTTCAACCTATAAAATTTTTAATTAATCCGGAAAAACATTCTTTTACCGACTCATATGAAAAATCTTTGAGTCTTTTATTCTGACTTTCAATAACATTGTTTTTTAAAATTTCGTCATTCATTATTCTATCCATAAGCAGAGCAATTTCAGCTGGATCTTTAGTATCAACAATCAAACCACTGTTCCCCATTGTATACGGTACAGCACAACTGTTATACGCAATTATCGGAACTTCAAAAAACATTGCTTCAACAAGCGGCACACAGAACCCTTCATGTTCACTCATACACAGAAAAATATCAGCAACCTTGTAAAAAGCAAGTATCTCCTCAAACTTTATGTGACCAGTAAAAATGACGTCCTGAAGTTCAAGAGCCTCTACATACCTCTGCAACCTGTCATAATAACACTCCAGACCTGAAGGAGAACCCACAAATATGAGTCTTGACTTCGGATTTATATTTTTCTTGTAAAAGTTAAAAGCTCTTACCACATCCTCCTGCTTTTTATTAGGAGCTATTCTTCCGACAAATACTATATTTACATAACCATCACTACTATACTTTTCAACAACTTGTTCTGAAGGTTGCTTCTTGTAATCATCAAATGGGATAAGTATAGGACGCACATCTATACGGCACTTATAACCCATATCTATAAGATTTTGTTTGTTAAAATCCGAATCTGCTATACAATAATCAACCTTATCAGCAAGATAACGTACACATTCAAGACCATACTCTGTAGCATTTACGAGAACTTTACTATACTGTTCAAAAAAATGAGGAGGCGTTACATTATGATAGATCATCACTTTCCTACATTTGTACTTACCAAATCTAAATGTCATATCTGCGCCTATAGCCATATGGTATATAACTACATCATCACTTCTGAGTTTAGGCATCTTAGAAGTATTTTCTGCTACATCTTCAGACATTCTATCATCTATATTATCTGCGTATATTGCGGTTTCATAACCCATTTCCTCAATAGCTTTTTTCAATGCCACCGTATCGTTACTCACTGCATCGCCATATCTAATTGTCGGTAAAATCTGAAATATTCTCATTTGTCTATGCCTTTCCCTCTAATATTTTCCTGAGCTCTTCATTTTCCTTTTCAAGCTTTGAAATCTTATTTTCAAGCATTAAAAGTTTCTTTTGCATTAAATCATTTGTTCTGTCACTTTCTTCTTTAAGTGCACCTAACATCTGAGTATACCTTACATTGAGTTGATTCTGATCACGACTGTATGGTTCGATATAAAATTTCATCAGTTTTCTTATTACTTTTTTTACAAAGACTTCTACTTCTCCACCGGGCATCTGTTTGTTGGGATTTACCTCACAATGAGCACGTAAGTATTTATAATTTTCTTCGAAATTTCCACTAGCCGCTGTATTTCGATCAATAAGCGATTCATCACATTCAATATCTTCAAAACTAAGCATTGAACTGTCATAATTTTCACGTTTTATCTCTTCACGTATTTCATTCATAATATCTTCTATACAAATTTTATCTGCACACTCAGACATTTTTATACCACCTTTTAACAATTAGTCTCCCATTTATGATCCAGTCTTAAAACTCCGATATCACTTACCGGAGAATATGTTATAAATCTCTTTGCATTTTTATAAAAATCAACAGGTATCCCATCACCTGTTTCAATCGAAACATCAAGAATATATTCAGACGGAAGAAGGTTGAGTTTTTCAATATCCACCTCAAAATATCCACTTTTTGTTATTTCGAAGTCAGGCATCTTATCAATACGGGTATTGGTTCCATAACAGTGAACTCCATCTGCTCTGAAAATACCTATTCCAAATACAGCATCCGGAACATTCTCCTTCAATTCATAAGTAACACGTATTTTTACAGGAGCTCCAACCACAAATGATGTCTGTTCATTTCCATCCTTATCAAGCATCTGAACAGATGAAACTTCAGCTGCCATACTGCCCCATCTGTTATCTGATTTTTTTTCTGATGTACTGCCTCCGAAATTAAGATGACTTCCCATATATTCAAGATACATAGGATGAACATCATACGGCGATCCATACTCACGTATCAGACCTCCGTCTATCCATATCGAATGATCACATATCTGTTCTATTTGTCCAAGAGAGTGTGAAACAATGACTATAGTGGTACCTTGTTTCTTTATCTCTTTTAATCTGTTAAAACATTTTGCTTGAAAATTTGTATCGCCTACTGCAAGAATTTCATCTATAAGCAAAATATCAGCATCAACATTTATCGCAACAGAAAACGCAAGACGCATATACATCCCTGATGAATAAGTTCTTACAGGATTGTCAATAAAAGCCTCCAGTTCGGAAAATTTTATTATATCTTCAAGTCTTGCGTCTATTTCCTTTTTGGTAAGTCCGAAAATTGATGCGTTAGTATATATATTTTCACGGCCGCTCATATCAGGATGAAAACCCGCACCAAGTTCAATAAGGCTGGATACACGGCCTTTCATTTCTATAGAACCTTTGTCAGGATAAAGAATTCTTGTCATAAGCTTCAAAAGCGTACTTTTACCGCATCCGTTATGACCTACAAGACCTACTGCTTCACCTTTTTTTACTGTAAAAGAAATATCTTTGAGCACATTTCTTTCCTCATATTTACATCTGTTTTTAAAAAGCATTCTTTCTTTAAAGCTCTGTCCCTTATCAAGAAATACTTTAAACTTTTTTCCGACATTTTTAATAACAATAGCATCTTCCTGTCCCATTTATAGCTCCTCCGCAAAACGTCTCTGTAACTTTGAAAATATTATGCACCCTGCTAAAAGACAAGTTATTCCGAGCAGAAATGCAGAAAGCAACGTAGAAAGTTCCGGTACTCTGGCATGATAAAGAATATCCCTGTAAGCTTGTACCACCGGTGTCATAGGATTTAACATATACAAACTCTTGAACCACTCCGGAACAGCAGGATTTTCTGTTATCTGTTCTATAGGATACATTATCGGAGTAAGATATGTCCATGCCATTGTTATTATCCCAAGTATATGTTCAAGATCACGAAAATATACAGTGACTGCCGAAGATATAAGCGCAACTCCAAGCGCCAGTATATATTCTACAAGCATTATAGGAGCAAGATAAAGAAATGCCACAAAATTTATACCATTTCCAAAAAGAATAACAACAGCAAACACCACTATAAAACAAAGCAACATATTCACAAAACAACTTGTCACATATGATATAGGTATTACTGCTCTCGGAAAATAAATCTTCTTTATCAAATCCTTATGTGCTATTACAGAACCTGATCCACCTGTAAGCGAACTTGAAAAAAATATCCAAGGAATAAGTGCAACAAAAAGATGAAGATAATACTTATCAATATCCGCTACAGGTAAAATAGTTGTAAATACAAGTGTATAGACAATAAGTTGCAGAAGCGGATTTATAAAAGTCCACAAAAATCCCAAAACAGACCCCTTATATCGCCCCCTAAGGTCTTTTTTTACCAGACTGAATATCATCTGTCTGTAATTATACAACTCTTTCATTTATATCCTCGTTTCATAATATATATGTGTTTCTGTTCACTATTATGTGATAGCAAACACAATTTTAATTATAGCTCATAACATAAAAAATGTCAAATAGAAAAAGAATTAATGCGTACTTTCATCATCCCAGCGTTCTATAACACATTCATGCTTTCTGCTTTCCTTATCATAGTTTACACCGACAAGCAGTATTTCTTTTCCGTATCCTTTTAGTTTTCCGGTGTATCTTTTTTCTTTTATCTGCCTTATCGCTGTATCTGCGTTCTTATCCCATTTTAACTCGATTATCATCGCAGGTTTGTTTCCCGAATCGGCTCTTGGTATCAGCGCTATATCCGCAAATCCTTTGCCTGTTGGCAGTTCTCTTATTACCGTGTAATATGCAGGCGCTGTAAAGTATGCCATTGTTATCGCACAACTTAATGCGTTTTCGTCATTGTATTTTAAAATTGATGTATATGTTTCATGCGAAAGTTCAAGGAGTTCTGCTACTTTGTCAGATTCTCCGTCAATTGTTGCCCAGAGTATCTCATCGCACCTTGTCAGTGTATCAGCTATATCACTCCATTTTCCTGTTTCAAGTGCAAGGTGAAAAGCTGTTGCCACTTCAAAATTTGGAATAAATGCCTTTCTTCTTTTATTATCATATCCGAGATATCCAAGATGTATAAGCGCTGTTAATGCGTCATCTCTTGAATTTATTACTGATAAATCATTTTGAAATTTATCTGTAATTACACTTACCTTTCCACCTTCAAGCATCGTCATAACATCTTTTTTCAGCCCGTCAAAATTAAGTGTGATAAATGTGTTTATCGTATCAAATGCCGATGTATTTTTCCAGTACGAATCAAGTTTATGACGCATCATGGCAGTATAAACCGAATTTGGATTATACATATGTTTTTCATCTATCAGATATCCGTTATACCATTCCTTCACTGAATCTGTATTAATACCGTATTTTTCACAAAGCATTTCTACTTCTTTTTCTGTAAATCCAAAATATTCTGTCAATTCTCCTGAATCTATCATGGTATATTCAAGAAAATTATTGAGTGCTGATTCATCTTTTATCTTCTTTATCGGCAGTATCCCCGTTATATATCCAAGTGCAAGAAACTCCTGTGATTCTTCACTTTTAAACAGTGAATGCAAAAACTGCAGATATTCGTGTACAAGTGCGGAATTATCAGAAAAGTTTCTGACAATACAGTCCCATTCATCTATTATAATCACAAATGGACATTTCACAGATTTTCCGTCAATGATTTCCTCTGTTTTATCATATACTTTTTTCAATATCCAGGCTGTTGAATTGTTATAATCTATATCGGGATATAATTCTTTAAATTCATTAAAAATATGTCTTCTTATCTCATTAACTACATTATCAGTATAATCATCTGTAAATGATGATATATCCAGATGAATTACATTATACTTGTTAAGATGCTTTAGGAAATCCTCCGACTCCGATATTTTTAAGCCCGTAAACAATTCTTTTGAATCACAACCCCGACTGTAATATGCATCTATCATTCGTGCTGCCTGTGATTTTCCGAATCTGCGGGCATGGCTTACGGATATACAGTTTTTTTCTGCCATGAGTCTGCGGTTCAATATATTTATAAGACCTGTCTTATCTACATATATCTCATCTCTTGACGCTTTTCTGAATCCTCCGTTTGAAGGGTTGAAGTATGTTCCCATTAGCTTTCCTCCCAGCGTTCTATGATACATTCATGCTTTCTGCTTTCCTTATCAT